>JANXZF010000087.1 GCA_025355665.1 Actinomycetes bacterium | reverse complement strand
GGTTCTGATGCAGACCGTGAATTTAGACTGCGATCGCTGGTTGCCAAGGCGTGCGATCCTGTTATCGCAGTTGGTAGCGCTTATGCCACTTCCTTAAAGAAGGTTGCTCTTGATTTTCCGAGCACTCAGTTTGTGATAGTTTACGATGCCTCCATCAACATGTTAAACGTCACCTCACTCGTATTCTCTAAAAATCAAGGGGGATACTTGGCTGGGGTTACCGCTGCTTTGGCAACCATTAGTGGGAAGGTTGGATTAGTCGGCGCCTCGAGCGTCGATATTGCCTTAGCAGATGGCTTTACCGCAGGCGTGAAGGACACAAAGAGAAACGTAACCGTTGACATCAGATACGGTGCCGATGCATCTGTCTTGCTCACAAAGGCGCTTATCGCATCCGGGTCGGACGTAATTTTCATGACTCGAGTCGGCGCAGTATCCGATGTCGTCAGTGCCGTCGTCAGTGCCAATAAGGCAGGATCAAAGGTCGGCCTTATTCTCATTGAACCTGACCAGTATGTATCGCTATCAGCAGGCGCGAAAAAGTTCATTCTTGCCTCCTTGGTAAATCGCGTGGATAGGGCGATAACTGAGGTTATTTCGGAGTCATCCAATGGCCGAACTGTCATTGATGTTCTCGACGCCAGCGCAGGAATCTATGGTCGTCGATATGGGATCGGCGACGGGGGGATTGAGTTGTCCCTGTGGTCACCACTCGTCGCTAAGTATCGAAAAGTTATCAATGTCGCCGCGATAAAGGCTTCGAAACTCCCGTTGTAATAAAAAGTTAACCATTTTGGGCTATTTTCACATCGCCCTCTATGGTTAGACTAAATCAATACCCCATGAAAGACATGGGGCTCCTTGGAGGAACATTGAAAAAGTCATTGCGTTACGGGGCCGTTATAGCGGCTTCCACACTTGCATTCGGCATTACCGTGGCTCCAGCGGCACCAGCCGCGACTGCCGTTAAGGCGTGCTTGGCCCTCGACACCGGAGGTGTTGATGACAAGTCGTTCAACGCTGCGGCTTGGCGCGGAGCGCAGTCAACGGCTACGGCGTCTGTAACAGTTAAGTATCTTGCTGCTCAGTCCGATGCCGACTATGCGCCAAACATTAAGAAGCTTGTAGATGAGAAGTGCTCCGTCATTATCGGCGTTGGCTTCCTCATTAACAGTGCAATTGTTGACGCCGCTAAGGCCAACCCTGGCACTAAGTTTGCAATCGTCGATCAAGATGGATTTGATCACGGTCCAAATGGCGATCAGTACCCAGGTACTGCACTTACTAACTTGAAGGGTCTTCAATTCGCGACAAACCAGTCTGCATTCCAAGCTGGCTACCTTGCAGCTGGATTCTCAAAGACCGGCAAAGTTGCAACGTACGGTGGACTTAACATTCCACCAGTCACCATTTTCATGGACGGTTTCGCCAAGGGCGTTGCGTACTACAACAAGGTCAAGGGCAAGAAGGTTGTTGCACTTGGATGGGACACCGTCAAGAAGGACGGAACATTTGTTGGTGGATTCTCTGACCAGGCAAAGGCTCTCCAGATTTCCAAGAACTTCGAACAACAGGGTGCAGATGTAATCTTCCCAGTTGCCGGTGGTCTTGGTGGAGCAACTGCTGGTCAGTCAATGACCGGACACAAATCAGTAACAATCTGGGTTGACTCAGATGGATACGTTCAAGCCCCTCAATACAAATCAGTACTTTTGACTTCTGTAGTAAAGGGCGTCGATACCTCAGTAGCTGGCGTTATCAAGGATGTAGCAAAGGGCATGTTCTCTTCTACTGGATACCTAGGAACATTGGCAAACAAGGGCACCTATTTGGCTTCGTACCATGATTTGGCCAAGAAGGTTGCTGCTCGACTCCAGAACGAGGTCCGTCAACTTGGTATTGATATCAAGTCCGGAAAAGTGAAAGTCAGCTAGTTAAATTGATTACAAATGTGAGGTGAAATTGCCTCACAATAGATTGGAAAACGGAGCGAGTCCGCAAAGACTCGCTCCGTTTTTCTTTGCCTAAACGTGATTTCAAGGTAGATTTCCTCATATGTCCTTGGAGCTTCGTGCTGTAACAAAGAGTTTTGGAGCACTGATAGCCAACGATCATATTGATCTTAAAGTCGGCGACGGAGAAATTCACGCCATCCTTGGCGAAAACGGTGCAGGCAAGTCCACATTGATGAATGTCGTTTACGGACTTCTTCAGCCCGATGCAGGAGAAATCCTGGTCGATGGGGAAGAAATCAAAATTTCTGGTCCGGCTGATGCACTTGCCGCTGGCATCGGCATGGTCCACCAACACTTCATGTTGATCCCCGTCTTCACGGTCGCTGAAAATATCGTCTTGGGGCATGAGAAGACGAACAAATTCGGCATTCTCGAATTGTCGAAGGCGAAAGAGGAGATACGTCGAGTCTCAGCTGAATTTAACTTTGATGTCGATCCAGACTCTTTGGTTGAAACGTTGCCTGTCGGCATTCAGCAACGTGTGGAGATTATTAGAGCCCTTATTTACGATGCGAAGGTTTTGATTTTGGACGAGCCCACCGCCGTACTCACGCCACAGGAAACAGATGAACTTCTTCGGAATATGAAGATTCTTCGCGATAAGGGGACTTCGATCGTCTTCATCACCCACAAGCTTCGTGAGGTCCAAGAAGCCGCGGACAAGATAACCGTCATTCGCCGTGGAAAAGTAGTGGGTAATCCACTTGTGACCGCGAGCCAAGAGGAATTGGCCTCGCTGATGGTTGGCCGACCCGTTGCACTCGACGTGTACAAAAAGGCCATTACTCCCGGTCCCGTCGCGCTTTCAGTCAAGAATCTCAATGTTCATGACATTACAGGGCGCCGTCTGGTTAAGAATGTCACGTTCGATGTGCATGAGGGTGAAATCCTGGCGGTGGCAGGAGTTCAAGGCAATGGACAGAGCGAATTAGCCAAAGCAATCGTCGGCTTGGAAGAGTTTATCGATGGCTCAATTGTTCTTGACGGCAAAGACATCACTACGTGGTCGGTCCACGACACCTTGTATTCGGGTATCGCGTACGTGCCTGAGGATCGAGAGCACGACGGTTTGATCTCTTCATTTTCCATCGCCGAAAACCTCATTCTCGATACGTTCGACACTCCGCCGTACGCAAAGGGACCAGTCATGTCTCCCACGATCGTTGCTCGGGAGGCCGAAGTACGGGTCAAAGAATTTGATGTGCGGTTGCAGAGCGTGCAGGACTCCGCCGCCTCGTTGTCTGGTGGCAATAAGCAAAAAGTTGTTCTGGCTCGCGAATTATCACGCCCGGTCAAATTGGTTGTTGCCTCTCAGCCAACCCGCGGTCTTGATGTCGGATCAATCGAATTTGTGCACCAAAGGATTATTTCTGAAAGGGATTCCGGAAAGGCCGTACTTATCTTTAGCACCGAATTGGATGAGGTGACTGATCTTGCAGATCGCATTGCAGTCATGTACCGAGGCGAAATCATTGCAATGGTGGCGGCCACGACATCTCGCGAAGATCTTGGTCTGCTAATGGCCGGAGTTCACCCTGAAGGGACTCGCTCGTGAAATTTTTCCGTAAGGCAGTCTCAACAATCGCCCTTCCTGGTTTGGCTTTCCTATCTGCATTATTCGTAAGCGGCCTTCTCATCGCATTCTCTGATCCTAAAGTTTTGAAGCTGGCGCATTCGCCATTCAAATTTATCGGCGGAGCATTTGCTGCGGCAGGCAAGGCTTATCTCGCACTATTTGAGGGCGCCATCTTTGATCCCAACCTTGCCCATCCAAATTTCTTCGATGGCTTCTATCCTCTCTCTGAAACTCTCGTGGCCGCGTCGCCACTGATTTTGACTGGCCTTTCAGTTGCACTTGCTTTTCGGGCCGGTCTATTCAATATTGGTGCACAAGGGCAGTTCATATTTGGCGCGATCGGTGCCTCAGTGGTCGGCTTTAAAACTACGATGCCTGTAGGAATTCACGTGATCGCCGCAATTGTCACGGCCATGGTTTTTGCTGGCCTATGGGGTGGATTCGTTGGATTGTTGAAGGCGAAGACCGGCGCTCACGAGGTCATCGTGACCATCATGCTTAATTACGTCGCGAGCTACTTCTTGCTCTGGTTGCTAAGCACCACGCCATTTTTGCGTAAAGGACGGCAAGACCCGATTGCTCCGCCAGTAAAAGAAAGTGC
Organism: Actinomycetes bacterium; assembly: GCA_025355665.1. GTDB lineage: Bacteria > Actinomycetota > Actinomycetes > Nanopelagicales > Nanopelagicaceae > QYPT01. The sequence goes on along the minus strand of JANXZF010000087.1, from coordinate 22,282 downwards.
ACGCTTGCCTCACCTTGCTGGACCAAACCTTCGAGTCAATCTTGGGATCATCATCGCCCTCGCCGCAGCCGCGGGAGTGTGGTGGTTGCTCAACCGCAGCACGTGGGGATTTAGGTTCCGTGCTGTTGGGGCCAATGCCGCCGCTGCAAGAACTGCAGGAATTTCAGTTCCGTTGGTAACTACATTGGTTATGGCTATCGCAGGAGCACTCGCTGGCCTCGGTGGTGCCGTTCAAATACTTGGTAGTGAGTACGCGCTAACCGCAGGAGCCGGCGGAACCTTCGGTTTTGATGCTATTACCGTCGCGCTCTTAGGTCGCGCCAATCCAATTGGCACGGTTTTTGCTGCGCTTCTATTCGGAGGTCTTCGTGCTGGCGGTCTGACCATGCAGGCAAATACCGATACGCCGATCGATCTGATTCTTGTCATCCAGGCGCTAGTTGTTCTCTTTATCGCAGCTCCTGCATTAGTGAAAGCGGTATTTAGGATTAAGCAACTCAAAGTTGGTTCGGGTGTTGTGTCAAAGGGATGGAACGGCTGATGACTCAGGTAGAAGTACTTTCGTTATCTGCGCCAGAGCGTCGCCGTCGCCGAATGGTTGTCATGATGGGCGTCTTGGGAGTATTTGCCCTCGTAGCATTTTTCATAATTCCTAAACAGCACGATAAGGCAACATTTGGCTTCGTGATGGATAAGGAATGGGTTGCTGTTCACGAATGGGCTATTAATTCGCGACATGGTTCGTTGGGCTTTGCAATTCTTGCGATACTGGCCGCAATCCTTGCCTACTTCCAATTCCGCGCCCGAAAGACTATCCGCATAGCAAGCGCAATTTTCGGCGTAAGTTTCCTGATGTCATTTTTATGCTGGGCCGCTAGCGGCAAGTTCATTCCTCTAACGGGTCTTCTCCAAGGTGGATTGCTCCTTGCTGTACCGCTGATTTACGGTGCAATGGCCGGTGTTCTATGCGAACGATCAGGTGTGATTAACATTGCAATCGAAGGTCAACTTCTTGCAGGTGCTTTTGCTTCGGGCGTCTTAGCTAGCCTCACGCAAAAGACGTGGATCGGTTTGCTAATTGCCCCGTTTGCTGGCGCACTTATTGCATACCTTCTTGCGGTCTTCGCGATCAAGTTCGCGATTGATCAAGTAATTCTTGGATTCGTTCTCAACGTTCTCGTCATCGGCTTGACCGACTTCTTGTATAAGAGATTGCTCATCCCGTACCAAACAACGTGGAATTCAGGGCCAATTCTTTCTCCGATCAAGATTCCAGTGCTCTGGAAAATTCCTATTCTCGGACCGATTTTTTTTGATCAAACCATCATCGTTTATTTGATGTACGCGATTGTAATACTTATTCACGTCGGACTCTTCCGGTCGAAGTGGGGCCTGCGCATGCGGGCTGCAGGCGAGCACCCAACCGCCGCTGAGAGCGTTGGCATCAACGTGAACCGCACACGCTTCCGCAATGTCATCCTTGCAGGTGCAATTGCCGGATTGGGCGGTGCCTATTTCACAATCGGCGCCGTTGGACCATTTGGCAAAGAGATGACTGCGGGCAAAGGCTTTATCGCACTTGCGGCTTTGATTTTCGGTCGTTGGAGCCCACTTGGCGCGGTGTCTGCGGCTTTGATTTTCGGATTTGCCGACAACCTTCAAGGAGTCTTGTCCATCATCGGTACGGCCATCCCTTCAGAGTTCATGTTAATGGCTCCTTACGTAGCAACGATCATCGCGGTGACTGGATTCGTAGGTCGAGTTCGAGCGCCCGCAGCAGATGGCGTGCCCTACAAGAGAGGCGAGTCGGTCTGATGTTGGTTGATTGGGATGTATTGCATGCCCAAGCAATCTCAGCCATGAAGAATGCTTACGCCCCGTACTCGAAATTCCCCGTTGGGGTGGCTGCGTTGGTTGACAATGGACGTGTTATCAACGGTTGCAATGTGGAGAATGCAAGCTACGGACTGACGCTCTGCGCCGAATGCGGACTAATTTCCAGTCTTATGTCTTCAGGTGGAGGTCGGTTGATCGCCGTTTATTGCGTGGATTCTCATGGCAATGCGCTGATGCCATGCGGTCGATGCCGACAGTTACTCTTTGAACATGGGGGAGGCACACTCCAACTCATGACTGACAATGGGATTCGACCGTTATCAGAACTATTACCTTGGGCCTTCGGACCCGAAGAAATGAAGCGACGCATTGATTGAAGATTTTTCTGCAGTAGAAGTTATCGCCGCAAAGCGCGACCGAAATGAGTTAAGCGATGCCCAGATTGATTGGGTGATCTCGGCCTACACCCGAGGTGTTGTAGCGGATGAACAGATGTCTGCTTTGGCGATGGCCATTCTTCTAAATGGAATGAACTCCCGTGAGATTTCACGTTGGACAAACGCGATGATCAACAGTGGAGAGAGGATGAATTGGTCGGCAATTACTCGACCAACTGCTGATAAGCATTCCACTGGAGGGGTTGGCGACAAGATCACTCTTCCACTTGCTCCACTCGTTGCGGCATGCGGTGGCGCTGTACCGCAACTTTCTGGGCGAGGTCTTGCTCATACCGGCGGCACCCTAGATAAATTGGAATCCATTCCCGGTTGGCGGGCTGACCTCTCCAATGAGGAAATGCTTAAAGTCTTGCAAGATTGCGGTGCGGTTATTTGTGCGGCAGGCGCGGGTCTGGCTCCGGCAGATAAAAAGTTGTACGCGCTTCGAGATGTAACAGCGACTGTCGAGGCAATTCCACTGATCGCATCCTCGATCATGAGCAAGAAGATTGCCGAAGGCACATCAAGTCTTGTTCTAGATGTGAAAACTGGCAGCGGGGCTTTCATGCATGATCCAGCCCAAGCGGCAATTCTTGCGCGGACTATGGTCGAGTTGGGTCGAAATGCCGGTGTGAAGACTCGCGCATTGGTCACGGCGATGGATGTTCCACTGGGGCTTACTGTCGGAAATGCACTTGAAGTTCGTGAATCTGTTGAAGTGCTGGCAGGCGGGGGCCCAAGTGATGTCGTTGAACTTACTCTGCTGCTCGCACGCGAAATGATTGATCTCGCGGGAATCACTGGAAAAGATCCTGAAGTTGCACTCAAAGATGGAAGTGCCATGGATGCGTGGCGCAAAATGATTAGCGCTCAAGGTGGTAATCCAGACGCCGCGCTTCCCGTCGCTCGCGAGAAGCACCAATATTTTGCAACTCAAGCCGGTCGCATGGTTTCGATGGATGCGCTAAAAGTTGGTGTCTCGGCGTGGCGTTTGGGGGCTGGAAGATCGAGGCAAGGCGAGAAGGTGCAGGCAGGCGCCGGCATTGAGCTACACGTCAAACCGGGGGATGAAATTAGCGTAGGTCAGCTATTAATGACGATGCACACGGATGAACCCGAACGCTTCCCCCGTGCCCTTGAGGCACTCGAAGGCAGCGTAAGTATTGTGGCCGGGGGAGAAGTCAATCGGCTACCTTTAGTTGTGGAGCGAATTCAATGACCGACCTCACGAAAATTCCGACACCGGAGCAAATTGCGCGCCTTCCAAAGGCGCTTTTGCATGATCATCTCGATGGCGGACTTCGACCTCAGACTATTATCGATATTGCCGCCGAAATCGGTTACAAAGCATTGCCGACAACTGAGCCAATCGAATTGGGAAATTGGTTTCGCGAGTCATGTGATTCAGGATCCTTAGTCCGGTATCTCGAAACTTTTAGTCACACGATCGCCGTAATGCAAAGGCGCGAAGACATTGTCCGTGTCGCACGTGAGTGCGTGGTTGATCTTGCACGTGATGGTGTTGTTTACGCGGAAGTTCGCGGGGCTCCAGAACTTTTCACCGAAAAAGGTCTGTCGATGTCTGATGTAGTTCAGGCCACCCTTGATGGATACAAGTTGGGCGAAGCCGATGCAAAGGCTGAAGGACTTTCAATCCGCGTTACTTCGATCCTATGCGGAATGCGGCAGAACAAGCGATCACAAGAGGCTGCGGAGCTAGTGGTCGAATACCGTGATGAAGGTGTTGTCGGCTTTGATATTGCAGGACCAGAAGATGGATTTCCGCCAAGTGATCAACTCTCAACTTTTGAATACTTGCGCCGCGAGAACGCGCACTTCACGATCCATGCAGGTGAAGCTTATGGACTTCCATCAATCTGGGAGGCAATTCAATTGTGCGGGGCCGAAAGGTTGGGACATGGCGTTCACATTATGGACGATATTGATTTGAGCGGTCCCAAGCCAAGACTTGGTCGCCTAGCTTCTTACATTCGCGACCGTCGCGTTCCTCTTGAACTATGTCCGACATCCAATCTTCAGACCGGTGCCGCAAAATCCATCCGCGAGCACCCAATCGGCAAACTCGGCAGGATGAGATTCCGAATTACTGTAAATACGGATAATCGTTTAATGAGTCAGACTTCTATGTCGAAGGAGATGACCCAACTTGTAGACGCGTTTGGCTGGACATTCCTCGATCTTCAGCGAGTCACCATCAATGCGCTAAAGAGCGCCTTTATTCCCTTTGAGGAAAGACTGGCAATTATCGAAGAAGTTGTGAAGCCCGCTTACGCGGCCATTGCGGCAGAGTAGAAAAAACTAGACACCAATCGGATGCCAGATTGTCTTGGCTTCCATAAAGGCAAGAATTCGCTTGGGATCTTGCACTTTGCTAAATGAGTGAATGCGCTTCAAATTCTGCGCGCCTGCTGTCTTGATGTCAGAAACAAGTGAAGGTTCGTCAACTCCACTGATATCCAAGCCATTGATGTCCATATGCGATGCAAACCATGGGGCAAGTTCTTCTTTCGAACCCGTGAGAATATTGCACACACCATGGGGGAGATCACTGGTGGCCAATACTTCGGCGAATGTCATGGCCGAAAGTGGAGCAGTTCCACTGGCTAGTACGATGCAAGTATTTCCCGAAACAATGATCGGGGCAATTGCGTCAACGAGTCCCAGCAAGGAATTCTTTTCGGTGGCAATAGCGCCGACAACGCCCATGGCTTCTGGAATTGTGAAGTTGTAATACGGACCCGAGACTGGGTTTGTTGATCCTGCCAACACCGCTAGCTTGTCGCTCCAACCTGCGTACCAAACCCAACGATCGATCGCAGCCAGAACTTCCCTTTCTGCCTTTAACTCGGATATTCCCTCAGATGCAGAAATTTCCTTAACGAATTGTTCGGATCTACCCTCGAGCATTTCTGCAATTCTGTACAGGATCTGTCCACGGTTGTAGGCCGTTGCACTCGCCCATGTACTCTGCGCAGACCTCGCGGCCACAACTGCATCCTTCAAGTCTTTGCGCGATGCCATGCAAGCGTTGGCGATAAATCCTCCATCCGAGCCTTTAACTTCATATGTTCTGCCCGACTCACTGCGTGGAAACGCACCGCCGATAAAAAGCTTGTAGGTCTTCTTCACTTTAAGACGCTCATTCATTGTTTGACTCCGCATCCTTGAGATAAGCCGTAAGCCCATGCCGACCGCCTTCGCGGCCCCAACCTGATTCCTTGTAACCCCCAAATGGGCTTGCCGGATCAAATTTATTGAAGGTATTTGCCCAAATAACGCCTGCTTTTAGCTGCTGGGCTGCCCAGAGAATGCGTGAACCCTTTTCGCTCCAGATACCAGCGGAGAGGCCATAAGGGGTGTTGTTGGCCTTCTCTATTGCCTCTTGAGGCGTTCTGAAGGTGAGGACTGAGAGCACAGGCCCGAAAATCTCCTCGCGCGCAATTCGGTGGGCTTGGGTGATACCGGTAAAGATCGTCGGCGGAAACCAAAACCCCTTTTCCGGAACAGTGCAGGGTGGACTCCAGCGTTCGGCGCCTTCATCGTCGCCGGACTTGCTGAGTTCGCGAATTTTGAGGAGTTGTTCGGAGGAGTTGATGGCGCCAAGATCTGTGTTTTTGTCTAGCGGGTTTCCAACTCTAATTTTCGCCACGCGTACTTTCAGCTTCGAAAGCACCTCATCGGCTACGTCTTCTTGAAGGAGCAAACGAGATCCTGCGCAGCAGACATGGCCCTGATTGAAGAATATTCCGTTGACAATTCCTTCAACGGTTTCATCTATTGGAGCATCTTCAAAGACAATGTTGGCAGCTTTGCCTCCGAGTTCGAGGGTTGCTTTCTTTTTCGTTGGAGCGATAGCGCGGGCAATAGCCTTACCAACTTCAGTGGATCCCGTGAACGCGATCTTATCGATGCCTGGGTGATCGACTAATGCCGCGCCCGTGCTTCCATCACCAGTGACGATATTTACAACGCCAGCAGGGAGTTCGGCTTGCTGACAAACTTGCGCAAATAGCAATGCGGTGAGCGAAGTCGTTTCGGCAGGTTTCAAAACAACGGTATTACCGGCGGCCAACGCAGGTGCGATCTTCCATGAAAGCATCAGGATTGGGAAGTTCCAGGGGATTATCTGACCCGCTACTCCATGCGGGCGGGGAGAATTTCCCATTCCTGCGTAATCAAGTTTATCAGCCCATCCAGCATGATAGAAGAAATGTGCGGCGGCCAATGGGACATCAACGTCTCTCGATTCGCGAATCGGCTTGCCGTTGTCGAGAGACTCTAGGACTGCAAACTCTCGAGCACGTTCCTGAAGGATTCGAGCGATTCGATATAGGTACTTGCCGCGTTCTTTTCCCGATAACTTCGACCAGACTGATTCGTATGCAACGCGCGCGGCGTCAACTGCGGTGTCGATATCTTGGGCGCTGCCTAGAGCGACGTGGCTAAGTACAGTTTCATCGGACGGGTTGATGGAAGCGAAGTGATTGCTCCCCTTTGTGAAAGAACCGTTGATGAAGTGGCCATACTGCGGATCGATTGTGACGATAGTGCGGGACTCAAGGGCTGGTGCGTAGTCGAATGTCGTCATTGGTTTCTCGCTTAATCAATCGTCACGTAGGTGGGACTTGCATAATATCCATCGCGTATTTTCATTCTCTGCATCAAAAGATCGTTAAGGAGAGCACTTGCCCCAATGCGAAATAGAGATGGAGTCAACCATTCGGGGCCAGCGGTTTCATTGACCAGAACCAATTGCTTAATAGCGTCTTTTGTATTGCGAATGCCACCCGCCGGCTTAACGCCGATCCGCTTATTTGTTAACTCATAGAAATCGCGGACGGCTTCAAGCATCACGAGTACAACCGGGGGAGTTGCTGCTGGCGCAACTTTCCCGGTAGAAGTCTTGATGAAGTCGGCCCCGGCGAGCATAGCTAAAAATGATGCTTTGCGAACATTGTCATAGGTCACTAGTTCACCTGTTTCGAGAATCACTTTGAGATGGACCTTCTCTCCACATACTTCGCGGATCTTCACAATTTCTTCGAAAACATCCATGAGGTGCCCTGATAAGAAGGCCCCGCGATCGATGACCATGTCGATCTCTCCGGCTCCGGCGTCCATTGCATCGATGGTGTCTTGAATCTTGACAGGCATGGTTGCCCGGCCAGAGGGAAAGGCGGTGCACACGGCTGCAACAGGAACGTGACTTCCGCCGACCAGATCTAGGTGCTTTCGCGCAATTGAAACCATGTCGTTGTAGACGCAGATTGCCCCGACACTTGGAACTGTCGGGTCAGTGGGATCGGGGCGCACTGCTTTGGAGGCAAGTGCAGTCACTTTTCCCGCCGTGTCCGCGCCTTCAAGCGTCGTGAGATCAACCATGGATATTGCAAGATCGATGGCCTTCTTCTTCGATGAGGTTTTGATGCTTCGCGTCCCAAGCATGGCGGCCCGTGCTTCGGCACCCACTTGGTCAACACCGGGAAGGCTTTTAAGGAAGTTTTTTAAGGATGCTTCGGTTCCGTCTACAAGCCCGTAATACTTCACAACTTCATCTTATCGACTTAGGCCCCAACTAAGAATTGCGTTAAGGGTCCACGTAATTCGTTGAGAATCGAGGATGCTTCGGGTGCCCCTAAGCGGGTAATGACTTCGACGTAGCACTTGACCTTTGCCTCGGTGCCACTAGGTCGAATGATCACTCGGATATCGCCTTCAAGCCAGAGTCGAAGTCCGTCAGTTGGTGGCAGTAAATCTTTGGGGCGCATTAGATCGTCCACCGATAAAACTGCGCGATTGGCGATATATGAGGGTGGATTAGCGCGCAACGATGCCAAAAGCGTAGCGATGTGACCCATGTCTTTGACGCGAACTGAAATTTGCTCGGTGCCATGAAAACCGTGTCGAGTCCAAATTTCATCGAGCATATCTAGAAGTGTCTTTCCATCAGCGTTGAGATCGGTGGCAAGCTGGGCAAGCACGATCGCCGCTGAAATTCCATCCTTGTCATTAACCGATTTTGAATCGACGCAATAGCCGAGGGCTTCCTCGTATCCGAAGGTCAAGTTCTTTATCTTCGCCAGCCACTTGAATCCAGTCAAAGTCTGACGAAATTCCAGACCATGGTGCTTTGCGATCTTTTCAAGAATGGAGGAGGAGACGATGGAGTTGGCCAAGATTCCGCCATTTGAATTTCGCGCGATGTATTCGCCGAGCAGTGCGCCGAGTTCGTCTCCGCGCAACATTCGCCATCCGCGTTCTGGATCTTTGACGGCGGCAGCGCATCTGTCGGCATCAGGATCATTCGCAATGACTAGATCAGCATCCGATCTTCTTGCGGTCTCAAGTGCAAGATCGATTGCACCGGGTTCCTCAGGATTCGGAAAGGCTACGGTCGGGAATGCAGGATCAGGATCGGCTTGCGCTTTAACTAAAATTGGTGCGTTGAATCCTGCTGCGTGGAAGACTCTTTGGAGCGTTTCTGTTCCGACTCCGTGCAGCGCCGTGTAAACAATCTTGAGTGCGCCTGGGTTCTTAGCCAGAAGTGAAGTCTGAGCAACATATTTTTCGACAACGGTGTCATCCAGCGAAGTCCATTTTGTGCTTCGCGGTTGCGAAGCCAGTGAGGTGATCTTTGCAATTTCTTGGGAAATCAGCCCATCTGTCGGTGAAATTATCTGAGATGCGTTGTAATCGATCCCGTCGACGGTCCCACCCAAGTAGACCTTGTACCCGTTGTCTTGAGGTGGATTGTGGCTCGCAGTCACCATCACTCCAACATCGACGCCGAGCTCGTTGATGGAGAAAGCCAATACTGGAGTTGGAAGAGGCCGGGGTAGAACATAAACCTTCATTCCGGCACCGCTCATAATCTCTGCGGTCTCTTTCGTAAAATCTTCGGAGCCGTATCGGGCATCGCGTCCGATGACGATGCTCGTGAGTCCGCGCTCTTTCATGAATTGCGCAAGACCTGCTGCAGTTCGGCCAACGACAGCGCGGTTCATGCAGGAAGGACCAGGGCCTATAGGTCCTCGTAGCCCTGCTGTTCCAAATTGAAGGAAACCCGCAAAATGTTTTTCAAGTTGTTCGTAATCCTCTCGAGCCAACATTTTTTTCAGTTGCTCTGCAGTCTCTTGATCAGGATCATCAACGATCCATTCGCTCACTTCAGCGATGAGACGGGTCTTGGATTCGGCCGGGGAGATAATCATCGGCTTAGAGTAGTTTTGGTATTACCCCTTTGAGAAGGGCACCCATTCGATTGGCCGCTTCTTTTCCCGCAGCAATGACTTCCTCGTGGTTGAGTTTGTCTCCGCTTACTCCCGCTGCGGCGTTAGTAACCAAGGAGATCCCAAGAATTTCAGCACCCATAGCATGGGCTGCGATTGCTTCGGGAACCGTCGACATCCCAGCCAAATCGGCGCCAAGTGTCCGCGCCATATGAATTTCCGCGGGGGTCTCGTATGAAGGACCGCGGAAGTGCGCATACACGCCTTCTTGCAGAGATGAATCCTCGCTTTTAACAATGTCGCGTATCCGCTTGCTATATAAATCCGTCAAGTCCACGAAATCTGCACCTATCAATGGGCTCGCTGCCGTCAACGAGATGTGATCTCGTATTAGCACGGGCTGGCCGACTCGGTAATTGACATTGATTCCACCGGAGGCGTTGGTGAGGATGACGATGTTGCATCCTGCTTTCACAGCGGTACGGACCCCGTGGACGACCGGTTCCATTCCTTTGCCCTCGTACAAGTGCGTGCGCCCAAGAAAGACGAGTGCACGAATCGTTCCGCCTTGATGAGGAATCTCGTAGGAGCGGATCTTTCCAGATTGGCCTTGAACGGTCGGTGGTAGAAAGCCGGTAACTTCGTTTGTGCTGAATTCGTGACTGGGTGTTCCCAGCGCGGTACAGGCGTCGACCCAGCCCGACCCCATCACTAATGCGACGTCATGTTGAGGCACTCCAGTAAGCACCGCGATATGCGCGGCCGCTTTGGTAGCCGTCCCAAGTGGATCGGAATAAAGTTCGCTCGAATTCATGCGTCAATAATGTCACAGAGCTTGGCGCCATTAGCAACGTTCTCGCCGATCACGGCCACCAGATTAGTCACGATTCCAGATTTATGCGCCATCAGCGGTTGTTCCATCTTCATCGCTTCGAGGACGATCACTAGATCCCCCTCTTCAACAAAATCACCTTCACTCGCGGCGATCTTGACGACAGTTCCCTGCATTGGGCTGGTTAATCCGTCTCCGGCGACTAAACCGCTCATTCCCTTTTTGGCGCGATGGCGTTTATGGATTGGCTCTGGTGCATGAAGAATTACATCAAAGCGATGTCCATTTACCTCTGCGACAAAGTGTTCGGCAGCGGCACGGGAAGGATGATGAGGATCGGTCTTACCGAAGGCGGGAATCACATTTACAAATTCATTCTCAATATAACTGGTGTAAACCGAGAAATTAGTCGTGAACGCAGGATCCTGAACTATTGCGCGGTGAAATGGCAAGGCCGTTGCCAATCCACCAATATGGAATTCATCAAGCGCACGCCTTGATCGCTCAATGACTTGCTCTCGAGAGTTCCCAGTGATGATCAGTTTGGCGAGCAAGGAATCAAAATTTCCTCCGATGGTATCTCCGCTTTTGAATCCGGCATCGACTCGCACGCCGGGACCAGAAGGGAGTCGCCACTCGGTGATGCGGCCAGGTGCTGGGAGAAAGGACCGCCCTGGGTCTTCGCCGTTGATGCGGAACTCCATTGCATGTCCGCGAATAACGGGATCTTCGTAACCGAGGTGCTCGCCCATTGCGATACGGAACTGCTCACGCACCAAGTCGATGCCGGTGATTTCCTCGCTGACAGGATGCTCCACCTGCAGACGTGTATTTACTTCAAGGAAAGAAATCGTGCCGTCCAACCCGACGAGAAATTCGCATGTGCCGGCACCTACGTAGCCAGCCTCTTTCATGATCGCCTTGCTCGACCTGTACAGCTCAGCATTCTGGTCATCACTTAAGAACGGCGCAGGGGCCTCTTCAACCAATTTTTGATGACGACGTTGAAGCGAGCAGTCTCTTGAACTGATGACCACGGCATCCCCGAACGAGTCCACCAATACCTGGGTTTCCACGTGTCTGGGTTTGTCGAGATAGCGCTCCACAAAACATTCACCGCGGCCAAATCCTGCAATCGCCTCGCGCACAGCAGAATCGAAAAGTTCTGGGATTTCCTCCATCGTGCGCGCGATCTTCAAACCCCGACCACCGCCACCGAATGCGGCTTTGATTGCAACTGGCAGGCCAAACTCTTCTGCAAATGCGGTTACTTCTTCATGGCCGTTGACAGGGTTCGCAGTTCCTGCGACGAGAGGCGCCCCGACTTTGGCTGCAATCTTTCGTGCCGAGACTTTATCGCCGAGCAATGCGATCGCCTCAGGGGATGGGCCGATCCAAATCAGCCCGGCATCCACAACAGCCTGAGCGAAATTGGCATTCTCGGAGAGGAATCCGTAGCCAGGATGAATTGAATCAGCGCCCGATTCTTTCGCGACCGCGATGATCTTTTCAATATTGAGATAAGTTTGCGCGGCAGTTAGGCCATAGAGCGAGTAGGCAACATCGGCTGAGAGTGTGTGTATCGCTCCACGGTCTTCATCCGAGTACACGGCAATGCTTTTGAGGCCGTGGTCATTGCAAGCGCGAATGATGCGTACGGCAATTTCTCCTCGGTTGGCGATCAGCACGCTCTTCATCGGGGAGCTCCTATTGATTGGTGCGTTATTTCGTGCCACGAATATCCAATTTGTATGATCATTTTTCGCAAAAGAGGAAGCGATAATCCGATGACGTTGGAGAAGTCGCCTTCGATAGATGCGATGAATGGACTGCTTAAACCATCCAATGTGAATCCACCGGCAACATTGAGCGGTTCGCCTGAATCGACGTAGTCAGCGATCTCCTGATCGGTCATTTCGGAGAAAGTCACTTTCGTGGTTGCAACATCGGCGATTTCGATTCCACGGTCCGTGTCGATGACGCAGTGACCTGTGTGAAGATAGCCATACTTTCCGCTCACCATGCGCGCTCGATCGCGCGCGACTTCAGGTGTCAGCGGTTTACCTAGATTTTCGCCTTGAAATTCAAATGTTGAATCACATGCAATGATCAAACCGGTTTCGGAAATAGTCTTTCGCACCGTATGCGCCTTAACAATGGCAAGTGCCAAGACCATGTCCTTCGGTGGCATGTCAAGGTAAATGGGGTCTTCTTCATCGACATCGCTGACGACAATTTGCGCGTTAACTCCTGCGGCCTCAAGTAATCGCTTTCGAGATGGCGAAGCAGATGCCAAGATGATTGATGGCATTTACGGTTTCCTTGAAAGTGGTCTGCGAAGGTGAGGCATGGCCCATGTGCTTCGATGTTTAGGCTTCGTCGATTTCGGTTTAACATGGCGACGAAGGGCATCCTCAAGTGCTGCTAATTCGTCAGGAGTCGGCTCCCCGGATGTGATGGTGTAACGAATCACAGCGGAATATTTCCATGTTTACGCGCTGGAAGAATGTCGCGCTTCGTGCGCAAGGCTCGAAGCGCTTTGGTGATATATTCGCGCGACTGATTAGGCTCGATAACAGCATCGATAAAGCCACGATCGGCTGCCAAATATGGATTAGCTAGGGTTTCGTTGTACTCGTTTATTAATTCTGCTCGAAGCCCTTGAGGGTCGGTTGCCTCGCCGATTTCCTTTCGGTACAAAATATTTACCGCACCCTGTGCCCCCATGACCGCAATTTCGGCACTTGGCCATGCAAGATTCACGTCGGCTCCGATGTACTTCGAACCCATGACGATGAACGCTCCGCCGTAAGCTTTTCGCGTCACAAGTGTGACTAGAGGGACTGATGCCTCTCCGTACGCGTAGAGTAATTTGGCGCCGTGGCGAATGATTCCGTTCCACTCTTGTTCAGTTCCTGGCAAAAATCCTGGCACATCCACCAAAGTCACAATCGGGATGCTAAAGGCGTCGCAGAATCTTAGGAATCGCGCAGCCTTCTCACTCGAATCAATATCCAGGGTTCCTGCAAGTGATTGGGGCTGGTTCGCAATGATGCCGACCGAATGTCCTTCGATTCTTCCAAAGCCGACAACGATGTTTGGTGCAAAGAGTGCATGTACTTCCAGGAATTCAGCTTCATCCAGAAGTGCATGGATCAAGACCTTCATGTCGTAGGGCTGGTTGGGGCTATCGGGAATCATCGTGTCGAGAGAGAAGTCTGCAGTCTTCTGCTCGATGGTTTCAGTTGGTTCCAGAACCGGCGCACCGTCGACATTGTTGCTCGGCAGATAGGACAGAAGTGCCTTCACGAAATCGAGGGCGTCGTCTTCATTTTCGGCTAGATAGTGAGAGTTGCCGGTTTTTGCGCTGTGGGTATGTGCCCCGCCTAATTCCTCCATACCAATTTCTTCACCTGTCACAGTCTTGATGACATCGGGGCCGGTAATAAACATGTGAGATGTCTCGTTCACCATAACGACGAAATCAGTTAACGCGGGTGAATAAGACGCACCGCCCGCACACGGTCCGAGGATGAGGGAGATTTGAGGTATCACGCCCGATGAGCGCGTATTGAGTCGGAAGATCTTTCCGTAGCCGCTCAGTGACGCGACGCCTTCTTGAATTCGCGCTCCGCCCGAGTCGTTAATTCCAATGAGAGGAATCCCGTTCTTCAAAGCGAACTCTGCGACCTTCACGATTTTCTCGCTGAAGACTTCTCCAAGGCTTCCACCCATTACGGTGAAATCTTGCGAGTAGAGGGCAATATTGCGTCCGTCGATCGTCGCGTAGCCGGTGACGACCCCGTCTCCGTAAGGTCGGTTCTTTTCCATTCCGAACGCGGTCGAACGGTGACGCACGAATTCATCGAGTTCGGTGAAGGAACCTGGGTCGACTAATTTCGCGATGCGCTCGCGGGCAGTCATCTTGCCTTTGGCGTGTTGTTTCTCGATCGCCCTTTGGGAACCGGCGTGGACCGCCTCATCCAGTCGGTCGCGAAGGTCTTGAATCTTTCCCGCAGTTGTATGCAGATCACGGCTCATACCCCTACGGTACTAGGCGTGAGCCCCATCAGTGTCCCTCTCGATAGCAAAAAGTTTAATGACCTCTTGAAAGCGCGTTACTGGCGGGTAAACGTGGTCGATTCCACGGGCTCCACCCAAGTCGATCTTGCGAAGAGTGTTCGAAATGGACAAGCCAAATCTGGTGATGTATTGGTAACCGAATTTCAATCTGCGGGTCGCGGGCGGCTCGATCGCACTTTTGTCACGATGCCACAGACTGCGCTTCTCTTTTCGTTTTACGTTAGGCCGAACAATCGTGACGAGCGGTGGGGATGGATTCCACTTCTCGTCGGCCAATCCGTTTGCAAGGCAATTTCTGAAAGTTTCGATCGAGGCAACGGGATAAAGATGAAATGGCCAAATGACATCTTGCTCAATGAGAAGAAATTGGCAGGGCTCTTGGTTGAACGATTGGAAACCAACGATGGCGCCGGCGTAGTCATAGGCATCGGCCTAAATGTGAGTGCCAGTCAGGAAGAATTGCCCGTTGATGGCGCAACATCTTTGGAGATCGAAGGCTCCCATAACGTGGACCGAGAGAAACTCTTAATAGCGATCTTGACCAACTTTGAAGGGTACTTGGAGCGTTGGGAGTCGAACGACCCAACCTTGCTCGCCGAATATTGTGCATCGAGTGCCACGATCGGTAAGAAAGTTGCGATCGAGTTACCAGGTGGCGAGAAATTGACTGCCATTGCTTCATCGATCGATGTCACCGGCGCATTGGTGCTGGACAATGGCAAACACATTACTGTCGGCGATATCCTTCACATCGTTTCGAGCTAGTCAAAATAATGAGTTCACACTTTCCCATTGTTGGCGTTTATGGCACCAGCGCATTGGTGCAACTTCTTGATTGGCCCTCGACGTCACTCGGTCTGAAATTGGTCAATGTAAACGAGAGATCAGACGCCGATTTCGCCTCCTGCTCGGTAGTGACTGTTTCTGGAAATGATATTTCGCTAGCGCACATGAAGATCTTAGAAAATTTCGGCGCGACGTTCAGACCCAATTCTTCAACGCTGGGTTTTGTGAAATCGTGGAATGACGCTATTGAAAAGAATGGCGAAGCGAATTTTTCTGTGTTGGTTGCCCGATCACCTCATGGACAAGCATCGGCATGGTCGCCGACCGAATTAGTGAAAATGCGAGGCCAAAGTCTTGTAGTAACCCCTGCACCAAGTCTTTCTGCAAAGCAAATGATCCTCGCCCAAGAATTGGCACTTGGCTTGGCCAAGGACGCTGTGCTCGCCGGAGTAATGGAAGTCGAGTTGAATCTGAAAGATGGAATGCTCGTAATGGGCGCGATAAATCTCGGGCCCACGAACCGTGGCGTGTGGACGATCGAAGGAGCGCGAACGAGTCAGTTTGAACAGCATCTTCGTGCGATATTGGATTTGCCATTGGGGGATCCCTCACTGTGCCAGCGAGTCGCGGTCACGGGCTGCTATTTCCACAACGGGAATATGTACCGCCCATACTTGCACCTCATGGCCCGAAGTCCTGGACTGAAATTCCACCAATATCCTCCCGAGAATGAGATGCATGCGGGCCATGTCACGGCTCTGGGCGCCGATCTCCTAGACTTGCAGGAGTGCGTTTCCCACGCTGTCGAATACATGAACGGAGTTCTCGATGAGTGAAGCAATCGTTGCCATCGTCATGGGGTCGGATTCGGATTGGCCCGTTATGGAAGAGGCTGCCAAAGTTCTAGAAGAGTTTGGCATCGCATACACAGCAGATGCGATTTCGGCTCATCGCATGCCCAGGGAAGTAGCGGAGTTTGCAGAAGGCGCGAAAGCTCGCGGAATTAAAGTCATCATCGCTGGCGCCGGAGGGGCTGCGGCATTGCCGGGCGTGATTGCTGCACTAACGCCTCTTCCGGTCATCGGTGTTCCTATTGCGCTTAAGACTCTTGATGGCATGGACTCTTTGCTGTCGATAGTTCAAATGCCCGCAGGCATTCCCGTTGCAACTGTCGGCATTGGCGCAGCGAAGAACGCCGGGATCTTGGCGACACGAATTTTGGGTGCGGGAGATTCAGAGATCTCCAAGAAAGTTGAAAACGCAATATTGAAGATGCACGACGAGGCTAAGTCAAAGGGCGAAAATTTAAAAACGCGCCGCAATCAAAAGACGGGCTTCTAGTTACCTCCTATTCCGTTTTCCGTATTCAATAGCTGGGCAATGATTCATAACTGCAAGTAAGCCGGCAGCTTTTGCTCGGGCGATTGCTGCCTCATCAATGACGTCGAGTTGTAACCAGACTGCCTTTGCGCCGATCTCAATTCCTTCATCAACGACTGCGCCAGCGAGGCTTGAATTTACAAATACATCCACAACATCGATGGGAAATGGAATCTCTTTTAGCGAGGCATAACCTTTTTCGCCATGAACTTCTTCGGCCTTCGGGTGCACCGGCACAATGCGATGACCCTTCTCTTTCAACAACTCCGCCACGCTATAAGCAGCTCGGAATTCGTTATTGCTTAGTCCAACGACCGCCCACGTTTTGAGTGCGAGGATATTGTCGATGTCATCGCTCATGCGTTTGCCCGCCCTAGTGCGTGGAATTTCCAACCAGCAGCCACCCAAAGGTCGCGATCCAGGGCGTTTCTTCCGTCGATGATTCGAGGAGATTTAGTGATTGTCGATAGTGCCTTCGGATCGAGTGATCGATACTCGGCCCATTCGGTCAGGTGTAGCACGAGGTCAGCACCTGCAAGGCATTCTTCAACCGTTTGCGCGTATTGCATTGCAGGGAAGCGCTTTCTGGCATTCACCAACGCTTTTGGATCATGAATCGTGACAGTTGCTCCGGCGGCGTGGATTTGTGCGGCGATATCGAGGGCGGGGGAATCGCGCACGTCGTCGCTATCGGGCTTGTAGGCAGCGCCGAGAACTGCGATTTTGAAACCACTGAGATCTTCAGACAACGTTCGACGAACAACTTCGATTACTCGTTGCCTTGCACGCAAGTTAATTGAGTCGATGTCCTTCAGGAATTCGAGTGCTTGCGTTGCTCCCAATTCTTCGGCACGGGCAATAAAGGCGCGGATATCTTTTGGAATGCATCCGCCACCAAAACCGATTCCTGCCTTTAAGAATTTGTTGCCGATACGAGGGTCATAACCGATTGCTCGTGCAAGGACAGTGACATCGCCTCCGGCTGCTTCGCATACTTCGGCCATCGCGTTGATGAAGGAAATTTTTGTGGCGAGAAATGAGTTGGCGGCCATCTTCACCAATTCTGTTGTCGGTAAATCCGCGCGAATCCAGGGCGTTCCAATATCTAGAAGAGGTGCGTAAGCCCCTTTGAGAATCTCCTCGGCGCGATCGCTGGTTACACCTACGACGATCCGATCTGGACGCAACGAATCTTCAACCGCGAATCCTTCTCGCGTGAATTCGGGGTTCCAAGCGACTTCCACTTGAGGCGCTGTTAGCGCCAATTGGTTTCGTATTTTTTGCGCAGTTCCGACTGGCACTGTGGATTTTCCAACCACGAGTGATCCAGATTTCAAGAATGGTGTAATTCCGTCGACTGCGGCGAACACGTATTTGAGATCAGCTGCTAGTCCGTCATCCCTCTGAGGCGTTCCAACGCAGATGAAGTGCATATCCGCATTCTTTGCTTTTGAAAAGTCCGTCGTGAAAGTCAGGCGCCCGCTTGCCAGTTCGGCAATTACGATCTCTTCAAGGCCCGGCTCGAAAAAAGGCAATTCTCCTTTTGATAGGCGTTCAACTTTCTGCGTATCAGTGTCGACACCTATGACTTCAAATCCAAGGGATGACATGCATGCTGCAAAAGTCGTGCCAAGGTATCCAGTCCCAAGGACCGACAGAACTGGTTTCATTTGCTCATCCTAGGTTAGTGACTCCTAATACTTCAGTGTTCCGCAAGGATTTTCGCTCGCAGTGCGGGTCTTGAACTTGTCGATTATGGTCGCTTTCGCTGAGGCACTCGCACTGGCTTTCGCCGTCGCTTTTGTCGTCGATTTTGTTGCTGTAGTTAATGGGGTAGGCGTTGGGGTCACGACTTCAACGATCGGCAAATCGTCTCGAAGTTTCTGCCAAAGAAGCGGGGCTAAGACCGGGTCCCAAAGAACGGTCGAGCCAACGTAAGGCACAACATAATTCACGTTCGAAAGCGGAACGGTCAGAGTACGTACTTTGCTGGCCGAAAGATTTTTCATTTGCTTAGCAAGTGTTATGAGGTCACTGTTATTCAAAGCGGGATCCGTTTTCACAGTCGCCATCACCGCATTGAAGAAATTCAACATCTTGATTGGATTAAGGAGCACGCCGGTGCTTGTTGCTTTTCGCAGCACCGAACTCATGAACTGCTGTTGGCGTTGCATACGGCCCAAGTCGCCCATTCCATCGAAATCACGGGTGCGCACGTATTTGAGCGCTTGGATTCCGTCCAATGTGTGAACGCCTGCAGAAAGCACCAAGTGGCTCTTCGGGTCATTGATGTTGACTTTGCTACAGACTTGAATGCCGCCTAAGGCGTCGACCACGTGGGCAAAGCCGGCAAAGTTGATTTCAACGTAGTGATCAATGCGAAGGTTCGTCTTGCTTTCGATTACTTGGATCAAAAGAGGCGCACCGCCATAGTTGTATGCAGCATTGAGCTTGGCTTGCATTGCAGCGACTGGCTTGCCTGTCACCGTGCTTGTGTGTGCCGGAATCGTGACAAGTGTGTCTCGGGGCAGAGAAATGATTACCGCTTTATCTCTTGACTTGCTGATGTGAACCAAAAGGAGGGTGTCAGAGCGTGCACCGGCGGCCGATGCTGTGCTTCCGACTCGCAAGGCTTTGAGTTCTGCTTTGGTCAGGCCCTCGCGGGTGTCAGATCCGACGAGAAGATAATTGACGGCGGAGGATGCCCTTACTGGTCGATCTTTGATTCCGGCAAATGCGTCCACTCTCTTGATGGATCCGGTGATATGACCAAGACCTAGCCACGCGCCAGCCGAAACGACTACGACTGCAAGGGAAAGTGAGGTTATTATCCGAACCTTGGGAGTGGATTTCACAGGGAGAGCGTACTTGGACGGTAGCGTGGTGGGGTTATGAACCATGATGAGTCCACGTCAAATGAATCCAGGGCACACCTCCAAAGTGGGGCTTCTGTTGTCCTTCCCGTTTTAAACGAGGAATTTCATCTCGCTCACGCAGTGAACGCAATTCTTTCTCAGGATTATTCAGGGCCGATGGAGGTCATTCTAGCAATAGGTCCTTCAAAGGATCGCACCCAGATCGTTGCCGAAGAACTTCGTTCTCAGGATTCACGAGTCGTTATTGTGCCCAATCCAAGCGGCCGAACTGCTGCGGGCCTCAATTTAGCGATTAAGGCATCCAAGTACCCCATCGTTGTGCGCGTGGATGGGCATGCAGAAATTCCTCAGAATTACGTTTCGCTTGCTGTCGAAATTCTCAATCAAACTCATGCCGTTAACGTCGGCGGGGTTATGGGCGCCGTGGGTGTTACTCGATTTGAACGAGCAGTTGCTCGAGCAATGCGAAGTCCATTTGGTGTTGGTGCTTCGCGCTTTCACACTGGCGGGGAAGCGGCAGCTGTTGACACAGTCTATTTGGGAGTCTTTCTAAGAAGCGCTCTGATCAACGTTGGCGGATTTGATGAAAGATTCACGAGGGCGCAAGATTGGGAACTCAATTATCGATTGCGACAAGCTGGCGGAATTGTTTATTTTGATCCGCGCTTGCATGTCACGTACCGTCCACGTCCGAATTTGAAGGCGCTCGCCAAACAATATTTCGAATATGGAAGATGGCGTCACGTTGTCATTCGACGACATCAAGGAACGATAAATCTTCGTTACCTTGCACCGCCATTGGCTTTAGTGGGCACCGTCTTTTCGATACTTACAGGTATTTTCTGGAATCCATTCTGGTTCGTCCCCGCCGGTATCTACTTGTTGTTGGTGCTGGTGGCATCAATCACCATCGGGCGCACTGTGGCTGAAAAACTCAGACTTCCGTGGATTTTGCTGACAATGCATATGTCATGGGGCGCTGGATATCTAACTTCGCCGCCCTCGCTCGTGCCAGAGGAGTGAGAGCCCAGCCGTACGGTAGCCTTTCGCAGTGAACAAAACCGCACCCGTAGAGGTCTACGAGCCATTTAAAGCGGGTTTGCCACCCCTGAAGCGCTATTGGCGCATGCTTTGGAAAAGACGATCTTTCATTACCGAGTACGCCAGATCTGAACTCCACGAAAAGCATTTCGACACGGTTTTCGGCCAGGTCTGGCTCATCATCAACCCACTTTTGCTCTCGGGTGTTTACTTTCTGCTGATCGTCATCATCGCGGGAAACAGCGACAAGATGCGCTACGCCCACCTAACCGCCTGCCTTTTCCTCTATTACTTCGTTAACCACTCCATGTCAGGTGGTGCGAAGTCGGTCATCAAGGGCGGCAAATTAATTCTCAACACCGCGTTCCCGAGAATCATGTTGCCGATGTCGGCCTGGGTAATCGCTTTAATTCGTTTTTTGCCAACGATGATCGTGTTTTTCTTTATCCGTTCAATCCTGGGTCTTCCATGGGGCTGGAACATGCTCTGGGGCATCCCCGTTGCGATGATCACAGGAACATTCGCATTGGGATTGTCGATTTTGATTTCATGCGCGAATGTTTACTTCCGCGATATCGGAAGTTTCTTGCCGTATTTCGCACGTACTTGGCTCTACCTTTCACCAATTTTGTACGAGGTAAAGAACCTCAAACCGAAATTGCGGTCCTTCGAACTTCTCAACCCGCTTTATTCGATGATGGATGCCTGGTCTCGTGCCATCGTTCATAATCAAGTCCCACATTTGGAGAGTCTGCTTAAAGGGGCCGCTTGGGCTCTTGGAACCCTGTTAGTCGGTACCTATTTCTTCCTAACAAGGGAGCGTGACTTTGCAGTCCGAGTCTGATTTTTCCCCTAAGACCGGAGAGCTCGCAGTCTCCGTCCAACACCTTGGTCTCACTTACACGACCACTATCGATCGTCGACCGACGCTGAAAGCGCGAGTGCGTTCACTTGGCCGCGGTGCTAAGTTCACTCGAGTTGTTCGCGCACTTGATGACGTGAATCTTGATGTCCCATACGGAAGTGTTCTTGGAATTGTCGGCGCCAACGGCGCAGGCAAATCCACGATGATGCGAGCGATTTCTGGAATCTTGCCTCCATCTCAAGGGCGCATCGAGGTCTACGGCAAGGTCAGCACATTGTTGGCTCTAGGAGTCGGATTCAATCCTTCGCTTTCAGGACGCGAGAACGTATTGCTTGGCGGACTCGCCGGCGGAATGACGCGAAAAGAAATAGCTGCGCACTTCGAAGAGATTGCAGATTTCGCAGAGTTGGGCGACGCCATCGAAGCGCCGATGCGCACTTACTCAAGCGGTATGTTCGCGCGTTTGGGATTTTCCGTAGCGGTAACCGTTCGACCTGACATCTTGCTCATTGATGAAGCGCTCAGCACTGGCGACGCCCATTTCAAGGAGAAGAGCCTCAACAAGATCAAAGAACTACGCGGAGACAATCGCGCTTTGATTATGGTCAGTCACGGGTTAGGAACAATTCGGGAAGTTTGCAATGAAGTCGCTTGGCTACATAAAGGACAACTTATTCAACGGGGCGAACCCAATGCCATCGTTGATGCTTACGAAAAGTTCCTGCATGTCGGAAAGAGCGCTGCCATCAATGAGGATATTTAGCCGTCTCGCGGCACTTCTAATCATCGCTGCTTTTGCTGCGCCGTCAACGCCAGCGTCTGCAACCGCGAACGTTCCTGCCCTTTTCACCTTCCAGGGTTCTGGCTACGGCCACGGAGTCGGTATGAGCCAAACC
>JANXZF010000113.1 GCA_025355665.1 Actinomycetes bacterium | reverse complement strand
CGTCCGCATTTTTTGCAGACGAGATGGTGGTGATGTTCGTTTCCACATAACCGATAAATCGCCTCACCGTCATCGCGACGTAGCACATCGACGAAATTGTCCTTCTGTAAACTCTGCAATGCGCGGTAGATCGTTGTAAGTCCAATTCGATCGCCCTGGCGTGTGATGAGCTGATGAACTTCTTGAGCACTGGCGAATCCGCCAACATACTCAAGGGTTTTTAGGACCTTGGTCGCGGATTTGTTCATGCGAATCCGATATGACCGACGACTAACCACATGAAGACCACGCCAACCAGCGTGGCCACCATTGTCAGTTTGGATGGATGTCGCGAGTGAGCCTCCGGCAAAATATGCGAGGTAGCTAGATAAATAACGAATCCCGAGAAAATGGCCAAGTAGATCCCCAGTATTGGGTCGCTTATTTTGATATGGGTACCGAGTGTGGCTCCGCTGATCCGCATGACCGCATCCAGACCAAGTAGCCAGAGAGCTCGCTTTTTCCAGTGACCACTTTTGATCAGGAAGGAAACCGTGTTCAACCCGTCACTAAAGGCGTGGGCCAATATGGCGACGAAGACTGCAAGGCCGAGAGCGTGACTAATCTGGAATGCCAGACCGAGCGCGACTCCGTCGAGAAAAACGTGGCCGCCCATGGCGATTCCACCAAGGGTGCCGGCGATATTGGCTGCATGGTTGTGTTCGTGGCCATAGTCGGACTCGCTGGGTTCGTGGGAAGCAAAGAGTTGCTCAGCAAAATGGAGTGTGAAGAATCCGGCGACAAAGGCGATCGAAACCGTTGGAACATTGCCAATAGTCGATTTATTAATGGTGAAGACCTCTGGCAGCAGATCAAAGGCGACCAAACCAAAGAGCAATCCCGCGGCAAGGCCGAGCACGAGATGGAGCCGGTCTCGAGAGCGGTGGGCTAGGAATCCACCGACGGAGGTCGAGATCGCGGTGAGGGCTGCCAGCCCGATGGCCAAGTTCATAGAGGGACCGTAGCAGAAATGAAAATGATTGTCATTTTCATTATTCGCGCTCAAAGGATGCCAAGGATTGGCGAGCATGCCAGTAAAGTTGGCGCAAGGTTACAACTACATCGGTTGTGCACCGCCGACAGCCAGCCGGATGGAGAAAATCATGGCCGATCGTCTAGAAACCATTGTTAGTTTGGCCAAGCGCCGGGGTTTTGTATATCCCTCAAGTGAGATTTACGGCGGTTTGCGTGCCGCCTGGGATTACGGCCCCCTTGGTATAGAGCTCAAGAACAACGTCAAGCGCCAATGGTGGAAGTCCATGGTTACAGGGCGAGAAGACGTCGTCGGTCTTGATTCCTGCGTGATTCTTGCCCGGGAAGTTTGGGAGGCATCGGGCCACGTCGACACGTTCTCTGATCCTCTGACCGAATGCACCGCATGCCACAAGCGATACCGCGCAGATCACCTTGAAGAAGCCTTCGAAGCCAAGAACATGCGCGCTCCGCAATCCCTTGCTGAGGTCAACTGTCCCGCCTGCGGAAACAAGGGAGCGTTCACAACGCCAAAGCAATTTTCTGGTTTGTTGAAGACGTATCTTGGCCCCGTTGAAGATGAATCTGGACTTGCCTATCTTCGCCCTGAAACTGCACAAGGGATTTTTATTAATTTCGACAACGTCGCAACAACATCGCGGAAAAAGCCTCCATTTGGTATCGGCCAAATTGGAAAATCTTTTAGAAACGAAATCACGCCAGGTAACTTCATTTTTAGAACGCGCGAGTTTGAGCAAATGGAGATGGAATTCTTTGTCGTTCCCGGTACAGATGAAGAATGGCATCAATACTGGATCGATACGCGTTTAGCCTGGTACAAAGATTTGGGAATTAATCCCGAGCGTCTGCGTATTTATGAGCATCCGAAAGAAAAGCTCTCGCATTATTCCAAGCGAACTGCTGACATCGAGTACAAATTCGATTTTACCGGGACCGAGTGGGGAGAACTTGAGGGCATAGCCAATCGCACTGATTTTGACCTCAAGGCGCATTCGGCCGCATCGGGTAAAGATCTCACTTGGTTTGACCAAGAGAAAAATGAACGCTGGACACCGTATGTAATCGAACCGGCAGCCGGTGTGGATCGTGCAACTTTGACTTTCTTGATGGATGCATTTACGGAAGATGAAGCGCCTAATGCTAAAGGTGAAATGGAGAAGCGTTCGGTTCTAAAAATTGATCACCGTCTAGCACCGGTAAAGGTTGGCGTACTCCCACTTTCGAGAAACTCTGACCTCTCTCCAAAAGCACGCGATTTGGCAGCGCAATTGCGCAAAAATTGGAATATTGATTTTGATGACGCGGGAGCAATCGGTCGACGCTATCGCCGCCAAGATGAGATTGGAACACCTTTCTGCATCACCATCGATTTCGATACTCTCGAAGATCAGGCCGTCACCATTCGTCATCGAGACACTATGCAGCAAGAGCGCATCGCCATCGATCAGGTAGAGGGATGGTTAGCGCCACGACTCCTCGGCTCGTAACTCCTTTAACGCTTCGGCTGGCTAGTGGCGATTATGTAATTGATCCGCCTGTTGTCCTGGCCCCGATGGCAGGCATCACGAATGCGCCTTTTCGCACTCTTGCCCGAGAGCAAGGTGCCGGTCTCTTTATTTCGGAAATGGTAACTGCCCGCGCACTCATTGAAAGAAGACCAGAGACATTGAGAATGATCCTTCCTGGAAAGGGAGAGTGGCCGCGTTCTGTTCAGCTTTATAGCGTCGACCCTCATGTGATGAAGGCGGCTGTCACGATGATCGGCAAGGAAAATCTTGCTGACCACATAGATATGAATTTCGGATGTCCCGTGCCAAAAGTGACTCGAAAGGGCGGGGGAGCAGCGCTTCCTTACAAACGTCGACTTTTTAATTTGATTGTTGCGGCAGCAGTGGATGCCGCGAAACCCTTCGGAATTCCCGTTACGGTAAAAATGCGCATTGGGATCGATAGCGATCACCAAACATATTTAGAGGCTGCACAAAGCGCGGCAGATCTTGGGGTCAACTGGGTTGCATTGCATGCACGCACGGCTGCGCAAATGTACGAAGGCAAGTCAGATTGGAGTGCGATTTCTCGGCTTGTGGAGCACTTGAAACCGACCGGAGTACCGGTCTTAGGCAATGGAGATATTTGGAGTGGTGCCGATGGCGTTGCGATGGTTGAGCAAACTGGATGTACGGGAGTAGTTGTAGGACGCGGTTGTTTAGGTCGCCCATGGCTTTTCAAAGATTTGGCTGCCGCATTTGCCGGCGATGAGTCCCGACATCTGCCGACGCTTTTTGAAGTGCGTGAAGTAATGTTTCGACATGCTCAGTTGATTGTTGAGTATTTCGAGTCCGAGGAGCGTGGCTGTCGAGATCTTCGCAAACATATGGCTTGGTATTTGAAGGGGTTCAGAGTCCCAAGTGAGTTGCGGCGTCAGTTCGGAATGGTGTCCTCTCTTCAAGAATTGCGTTCATTGCTCGATCAGTTGGTCGATCAGCCATACCCGGAAGCCATTGGAGAATCACCGCGAGGTCGCACAAGTCACGGGCGACCAGTGACTTTGCCAGATGGATGGCTCAAGGATCCGGATGAACTGATCGAGCTCGAATTAGAAGACGCTTTTTCAGGCGGGTGAGATGTTCCTATTCAAACTAGTGCGGCGAGTGATCAGCGCCGTGATACTCATTGCGATTGTTGTCCCGGTATTCACTCTTGGGAGAACGTGGCTTACCGCTCACAATTCGCAAGCACACAAAGCAGATGTCATTGTGGTTCTGGGCGCAGCCCAGTTCAACGGTCGACCGAGTGCAGCGCTTGAAGCTCGCCTGGTCGAGGCAAAGCGCATCTTCGACCTCGGACTCGCACCGCAAATCATCACTGTTGGAGGCGGGGCACCTGGCGATCGGACTACTGAGGCGGCATCAGGCAAAAAGTGGTTGCTATCCCACGGAGTTTGGGCATCTTCAGTTACTTCGATACCCAAAGGGCGCGACACTTTGGTGAGCACCCAAAGTTATATCGCTGAAATGAAACGTAAGAATTTTCGCCAGGTCATCATTGTCACAGATCCGTACCACTGCTTACGGGCGATGACGATGGCCAATGATCTCGGCGCCAAGAGTTATTGCTCGCCAGTGCGAATCGGTGCCAATTCGCTTTCGCATCCCAATCTCCACTATTTGGTCCGAGAGACCGGGGCGTACCTGGCCTACGTCACCCTCGGCCGACGAGGAATCAATCTCAGCGACCACCTGGGTTCGGGTCATTAGTATGGGTTTCATGAAAGGATACAGTAGCCACGACTTAGAGCGGTTTGTATCCGAGCCTGCAAAAAGAGCGGGCCGAACAGAATTTATGCGAGATCGCGCGCGCGTTATTCACTCCGCATCCCTGCGACGACTCGGTGCGAAAACTCAAGTGGCCGTTCCTTGGGAGAATGACTTTCAACGAACTCGTCTTTCCCATTCCCTCGAAGTGGCCCAGATTGGGCGCGAGCTAGGGGATTCACTTGGTGCCGATCCCGACCTTTTAGATACGGCATGCCTGGCTCATGATTTGGGGCATCCACCATTTGGTCACAATGGCGAAGACGCGCTCGCACATATTGCTCGAAGTGCGGGTGGATTTGAAGGAAATGCACAAAGTTTTCGTTTACTTACTCGTCTTGAGGCCAAGACGCTCGACGAGCATGGTCGATCAGTTGGCCTCAATTTAACGCGCGCGTCTTTGGACGCTGTTACAAAGTACCCATGGCAAAAAACTGGTGACCAAGTTAAGTACGGTGTCTATGCCGAGGATCTCGAAATATATGAATGGATGCGAAAAGGTGCTCCCTCCAAAGAGAGATGCATCGAAGCTCAAATCATGGATTGGTCCGATGACGTTTCATACTGTGTTCATGATCTAGAGGATGCATTGGTTGCGGGACAAGTTAGCGTCACCGAATTCTCTGAAGATTTACCATTGCTCTTTGAAGTTATGGTTCGAGATTATGCGGTGGATGCAACAGAGTCAGAGGCGCGAGCTGCCCTTGGTAGATTGCAAAAGTTGTCTTGTTGGCCGTCCTACTATGACGGCACTCATCGCGGTCTTGCGCGGATCAAAGATTTTACGAGTCAACTTATCGGACGCTTTGTCCTTTCAGCCGAACTTGAGACACGCAAAATTCATGGAACTGAGGACTTGATTCGATTCAGCGCAAATCTTGAAGTTCCTCGCGAACAGCGCATAGAAGTTGGGCTACTCAAATCCGTTGCTGGTCTTTACGTTATTGGCACTCCTTTAGCTCAAGATCGCTACGCCAAACAAAGAGTTGTGATCTCAGATCTAGTTGAGATGCTCTTTGCGACCGCGCCAGCAAGTTTGGATTCTATCTTCTTGGCAGATTGGGAAGCGGCAGGTGACAATATCCAACGTTTACGTGTGATCGTCGATCAGGTTGCGAGTCTGACCGATCCTGCTGCCTATACTCTTCATGCTCGATTGACCTCGCAGATAGACTTCAAATCGTGAGTGGGCGAATTAAAGATGAAGACGTGGCATACATTCGCGATCGTGCCCCGATTGATGAAGTTGTCGGAGACTTCGTACAACTAAAGAATGCAGGTGGTGGACAGAAGAAGGGCCTATGTCCCTTCCACGATGAAAAATCGCCCTCTTTCCATGTCACGCCCAGCAAGGGATATTTCCACTGCTTTGGCTGCCAGGTTGGGGGAGATGTCATTGCCTTTCTCATGAAGATTGATCACCTTTCCTTTACCGAAGCCGTAGAACGTCTTGCCGAACGCATTGGCTACACGCTGCGTTACGAAGAGAGCAAAACGAGTAAGTCTGCGCCAACTGGACAACGTTCGCGTCTCATTGCTGCAAACGCGTTAGCAGCGAAGTTCTATCAAGATCAACTTAACCAATCACCCCAAGCCCAAGTTGGCCGCGAACTTCTCACCAAGCGAGGATTCGACAAGGATGCGTGCGCGAGTTTCGAAGTTGGTTACTCACCCGACGAGTGGGACGCCTTGACGAAATACATGCGTGCTCAAGGCTTCACAATTGATGAACTTGAACTTGCGGGACTTTCCAAGATGGGACAACGAGGTCCGATAGATCGTTTTCGCAATCGCCTTATGTGGCCGATCCGTGACATATCAGGAGATGTTGTCGGATTTGGAGCCAGGAAACTTGCTAGCGACGAAGTTGATTCTGGGCCAAAATATCTAAACACCCCCGAAACTCCAATCTACAAAAAAAGTCAAGTGCTCTACGGTCTTGATCGCGCGAAGAAAGAGATCGCCAAAAAACGCCAAGTGGTTATCGTCGAGGGGTACACCGATGTTATGGCCGCGCATCTTGCAGGAATACCTACTGCAGTTGCAACGTGCGGAACTGCCTTTGGACCCGACCATATCCGAATTCTTCGCCGGCTGCTCATGGATGATGATGCTTTCAGGGGAGAAGTGATTTTCACATTTGATGGTGATGCCGCCGGACAAAAAGCCGCGCTTCGAGCGTTTAATGATGACCAGAAATTTGTTACACAAACTTTCGTAGCGGTGGAACCAAGTGGATTAGACCCAGCAGAACTGCGACTGGAAAAGGGCGATCTTGCGCTTCGGGATTTGATCGCACGTCGTGTGCCGCTCTTTGAATTTGCAATCCGCACCGAACTAAATCAGCACAATCTTGGAACCGCTGAAGGACGGGTCAACGCGCTCAACGCTGCTGCTCCGATTGTCAGTCAGATTCGCGATAAGTCTCTTCGCCCTGAATACGTGCGATTGCTGGCTGGCTGGCTTGGCGTAGAAGTGGAAACTGTTGCCAAGGCCGTTGCTCAGGGAGCGACGACAATCACTCGCGAAGAACCTCCGGAAGTTACCGATTCTTCATGGCGACCAAGTCCTTCCGAGCCACGACTGGCGCTCGAACGCGAAGTTCTTAAAGCAAGGCTTCAAATGCCAGAACTAGTAGTGGGCTGGCTTGACATTGAAGGAGATGCATTCACGCATCCTGCATACCGGCGACTTAGAATTCTTATCGATGAACAAGTGGATGCCAAAGTACGTATGGACCAAACCTCCGATGAGCGAATGAGAGCCCTAGTTGCCGAACTCTGCGTCGAACCCATTCGCACTGATGGGGAAATATCTGGTCGATATGTTCAAAGCATTGTCGCCCGACTTCGGGAAGTCGCGTTAAGTCGGAAAATCGCAGAACTTAAATCAACCCTTCAGCGCATAAATCCTGTGACCGACGAAGCCGAGTACACCTCACTTTTTACCGAGTTAGTTGCCTTGGAGGCGGCAAGACGGGTACTTCATGACCTCGCGCTAGGGGAGATTTAGCGTGGAAAGAGACGATTTCGAGCCACCCGTTCTGGTGCGCTAGAGTTTGCGCCTGTTGCACCCTAAGAATTAAGTCAGTCCCTGATAGCTCAATTGGCAGAGCAGCCGGCTGTTAACCGGCAGGTTCTTGGTTCGAGTCCAAGTCAGGGAGCAAACACTCAAGGTTGGGATATATTCTTAACATCATGGCTTCCCCGACACGCACATTTATTCGATCAATTGTGGCATCGTGGCGGGCCCAATCACCGGCTGTACGCGTAATTCGCCTCTGGCTCGCTATTACTTGGATATATGGTGGCTGGAACAAGGCAACTGATCCAGGTTTTCTAAGCGTGACTGGCCGAGACTACATCGGCAAGCAGTTAACAGGGTATGCGGGCCATTCCCCGCTTGGTTTCTTGTTCCGCCGAATGATTGAACATGCCACTCTCGTCGGAATCGGCGTCACGATTACCGAGTTCGCAATCGGGCTGGCAACACTTCTTTGGATCGCGCCGACCTTCACCGCATTCGTTGGTTTCACTATGTCAATGGGATTGTGGATTGCAGCGACATGGCATGTGCATCCATACTTCTTGGGCAGCGATACTGCTTATGCAATCTTGTGGCTCTCATATTTCCTCACCCTTGTGGGGAATCGACGCAAGATCGATGTTGCTCTCGATCGACGCGGAGCAATGCGAATTGGCGGATTAGGCGTTGTATCCGTTGCAGCAATGCTTGTGGGCAAGTTCTTTTTCCAACCATCGACAACGACTCCTGCCCCTGTCGCTTCAGGGACTGGCGCCGCGGCTCCTAATCAAATAATTAAGTTAGCTGATATGCCAGTGGGTCAGACGCACGAGTTTGCAACCCCCGACGGACAGCCAGCCATTCTTTTCCGCACAAAAAACGGTGTCTTCGCGTACTCAGAAATTTGCACGCATCAAGGTTGCACGGTTTCATACTCGGCACCAGATAAGGCACTTGTCTGTCCGTGCCATGGTGCGGTTTATGACGCGTTTAATAAGGCCGCCGTGATAGGTGGGCCAGCTCCGTCGCCACTTCCCCCCGTCAAGGTAGCGATCAAGGGCGATTGGGTTGTGCTGGCCTAAGCCTTGCAAATGGGCAAAAACTCTAATCAAACTTTCAGCCAATCATTGGTTTTGCGATACTCTAAATCGCTAAGTTGTCGGTATCGCTTTAACTGAAAGGTTGAGACATGCCTCAAATAATGAAAGATATGAAGACCCGAATAGGTCAATCGACATCATTAAAAGTCGGCGTTGGATTCTTACTCGGAGCCACAATTGTTGGAGGAGTGGCGACCGCTGTCACTCCCACTTCTCCAGCGCTGAAAGCGTGCGTCGATAACAGGACCTCTGCGATGTATTACTCCGCGGATGGAACCTGTCTGAAGACTCGCACCCTGGTCGATTTGGGCGCTGGCTCAGGCATGAGTGTGAAGACTGTGGCCGCAGCTGCCACACCAAGTGTCGTTTCGGTAGATGTCACAACCGCAACGGGGGGAGATACGGGCTCTGGTTCGATTATTCAAACTAGCGCGACATCTAGTTACATCCTTACCAACAACCACGTGATAGATGCGGCATTCGGAGGAGCTGGAACTATCGATATCGAATTTAACAACGGGGATACCGCTCGGGCAACCATTGTTGGTCGGAATACGACCTATGACCTGGCGGTGCTAAAGGTTCAAAAGGGAAATCTTCCAGTGATCGCATTTGGAGATTCATCCAAATTGAGCATTGGAGATCCAGTAGTTGCTATCGGTTCGCCTTTGGGATTGGCCAGTACGGTGACAAGTGGAATTGTCTCGGCGTTAAATCGCCCGGTCACAACTGGAAACGTTGGAACTGAGTCATATATCGACGCTATCCAGACTGACGCCGCAATTAATCCAGGAAATTCTGGCGGCGCGCTTCTGGATTCGCTAGGAAGAATTGTTGGAGTCAATTCGGCAATCGCTTCACTCTCTTCGGGTAGCAGCACAAGCGGAAGTATCGGTCTTGGATTCTCGATTCCGATCAATGAGGCCAAGAGAGTGGCAAATGAAATTATCACCACTGGTGCTTCCACTAAGCCAGTACTCGGCGTGTACTTCGATGGAACCTACACTGGAGTTGGAGCAAGGATCTCGAGTGTGAGTGCGGGGCAAGCCGCAGATCTTGCTGGTATTCCTGCTGGCGCGGTCATCCGTTCTATCGACGGAATCAGGATTGCCGATGAGGTCACAGCCGTTGTTCGTATCCGTTCATATGCTCCGGGAGCGGTGGTCTCGATTGTGGCGGATTTGCCATCCGGGACTTCCAAGACCTTCAAAGTCACACTCGGATCAGCCCCATCTCCGTAAGGATTGATGCGGGCCTGATTGAAATCGAAAATTTACGTGTAGTTCATGTACAGAAAGTGGTGTCGGGATAAGGTGAGACATGGCGATATTTAGAATGCATGTCTCACTTCCTGACCGACCAGGCTCACTGGGTGCGGTGGCATCGGCTATCGGTTTCGCCGGTGGCGACATTCGAGGACTAGTCGTCATGAAAAGTGAAGAAGGCCGCGGTTACGATGACATCACCGTTGCGATTCCAGGGAGCGATCCGACTGATCTACTCAGCATTCTTGGCGATATTGGGGGAGTTGAAGTCCTTCGCATCGTACCTGTTGAATAATTAATCGACCCAATCTAACGATCGGCTCACCGCTTTTTTCCATTGGGCAATTCCGGAATTTCTCACTTCTGCGGTGGTGCTCGGATGCCACGTTTGAGATCGCTTCCATTGAATCCTTATTTCTTCTAAAGTCCAGAAACCGACCACTACTCCTGCCGCATAAGCCGCGCCGAGCGCTGTAGTTTCTTGAATTTGGGGTCGCACGATTTCAAATCCCAATATATCTGATTGCATTTGCATGCAAAGTGCGTTCGATGTAATTCCCCCATCGACTCTCATTTCGGTTAAGGCAATGCCACTGTCGCTGGACATAGCATCAAGAATTTCCTTGGTTTGATAACAGATGGCCTCCAAGGTGGCGCGAGCTAAGTGGGCCTTTGTCGCTGCCCGCGTAAGGCCGACAATTACCCCCCGCGCATCGCTTCGCCAGTACGGTGCGAATAGTCCAGAGAAGGCAGGGACAAAATAAACTCCTCCATTGTCTTCGACGGATGCGGCTAATGACTCTATTTCGCTCGCTTCAGAAATTATTCCCAATTGATCACGCAACCATTGAATCGCCGATCCAGTCACAGCCACCGAGCCTTCGAGCGCAAAATGCGCCGGACTATCTTCAAATTGGAATAGCACTGTGGTGAGTAAGCCGTTCTTTGACTTCACTTTCGAAGTGCCGGTATTTAATAGGGCGAAATTGCCTGTGCCGTATGTGGTCTTGGACTGGCCCTTATCAAAGCAAGCTTGTCCCACCATGGCGGCTTGTTGGTCGCCGAGTATTGCAGTGATTGGAATGCGAGCTTTGAATGGTCCGTTCGCATCTGTCATCGCGAATTTGCCGGAAGAAGGCATTATTTTAGGAAGAACACGACGTGGGATTTTGAAGATAGCGAGTAATTCCAAATCCCAATCGAGTGTATCCAGGTCCATAAGAAGGGTGCGACTCGCGTTGGTCACATCGGTGCAGTGGACGCCTTCTTTGATCCCACCCGTTAGATTCCAAAGGAGCCAAGAATCGATTGTGCCCGCCTGCGCCTTACCAGCCTTGACCGCTTGCTGTACCTTGGGACGATTTTTGAGCATCCAATGCCATTTGCTTGCCGAAAAATATGGGGCAACGGTTAGACCGGTTCTATCTCGGAGAAGTGCCGAGTCTTTAGTCGAAATGGAAGAAAGATATTCGCTTGTTCGGGTGTCTTGCCAGACAATCGCGTTTCCAAGCGGTTTTCCAGTACTGCTATCCCAGAACAGAGCGGTTTCACGTTGGTTGGTAATTCCGAGCGCCGCCAGATCTTCGCCCTTGATTCCTGCATTTTGCAGTGCAACGACGATGACTTCTTGGGTTCGAGCCCAAATTTCGGAGCCATCATGTTCAACCCAACCCGGCTGACTAAGTATTTGCTGATGTTCCAGTTGGTGTTGACCGACGACCTTTCCTTCGTGGTCGAAAATCATAAATCTGGTGCTACTTGTACCTTGATCCAAACTGCCGATGAATGACATCAACCACCTCGCTTTGCCGATAGATTACACTGCACCTAAGCAGCGACCGAAGTGGGGAGAATGATGTTTGACTCGCGATTAGATCCGCAACAACATCGTGATGCCCTCAAGGCGCTTGCAACCGAAAAATTCGACGTCCTCGTCCTTGGCGGAGGTATCACCGGCGTCGGTGCCGCACTTGATGCAGCGTCTCGAGGACTGCGCGTAGCCCTAGTCGAACCGCATGATCTCGCGTCCGGAACCTCCAGCCGCTCCAGCAAACTCATCCATGGAGGATTGCGCTACCTAGAACAGTATGATTTTCGCCTTGTGCGTGAAGCGCTTCAAGAGCGCGAAGCACTCATTACCTCTCTCGCGCCACACTTAGTAAAGCCAGTGGCATTTCTTTACCCACTCCATGAGAAACTCAAAGATCGCACGTACGTAGGCGCCGGACTTGCTCTGTACGACGTACTTCGCGGATTCCAGCGCGCTCTACCGTGGCATAAACATTTAAGCCAGAAGAACGTCGCGCAAGTGGCACCGTCTTTGAGACAAGACATCGTGACAGGAGCGATTAAGTATTTTGATGCGCAAGTCGATGATGCTCGGTA
Organism: Actinomycetes bacterium; assembly: GCA_025355665.1. Classification (GTDB taxonomy): domain Bacteria; phylum Actinomycetota; class Actinomycetes; order Nanopelagicales; family Nanopelagicaceae; genus QYPT01. The sequence goes on along the minus strand of JANXZF010000113.1, from coordinate 10,138 downwards.
CACAATGATGGTTGCCCGAACTGCGGCTCGCCATGGTGCAGTAATCGCAACCGGAGTTTCTTGCGAATCCTTGATTAAAGAAGGAAAGCGAGTCGTTGGTGCAGTCGTTCGCAATATGGAGACAGGCGAACTCATTCACGTTAGTGCTGGAGTCACCGTGATGTGCGCGGGTGTCTGGAGCGACGAACTCCACGAAAGATTTGGTCTCAAGGCAGGATATGAAGTTCGGATGAGCAAAGGAGCCCACATTGTGCTTCCTGGTTCGACCATCAAATCCGACGTCGGCATCATTCTAAAGACTCCAGTGTCGGTCCTTTTTGTGATCCCGTGGGATGACAAATGGATCGTCGGAACGACCGATACCGAATACAAGGGCGATCGCAATGAGCCCCTGGCCAATCGCGACGATATTGATTACATCCTTGCGCAAGCAAATAGAGTCCTCGAACCTCAACTTAAAGTCGAGGACATTATCGGGGTTTACGCAGGACTGAGGCCCTTGGTCTCCAGGAAGGCCGATGCTTCGACAACGAAGCTCTCACGTGAACATACGGTCGATCGTCCTGCACCTGGTTTTGTGAGCATTGCAGGCGGAAAATATACGACATATCGCGTTATGGCCGAAGATGTTATCGATCTTGCTTGCAAGGAATTGAAGAAGGAAGTTCGACAATCAGCAACGGATAGACTTCCGATTGTCGGGGCTGATGGTTACAACGCCTTGGTTCAGCAGGTTACTTTGATATCAGCCGAAATGCATTTATCGGAAACAACTGTGACGCATTTGCTGAACCGCTACGGTTCGCTCATAAGTGAAGTTCTTGAATTGATCTCAACGGATTCGTCTTTGTCGAAGCCCCTCAGCGCAGATCTGCCTTACCTGCGAGCAGAAATTCATTATGCAGTAAGCCATGAAGGGGCGCGTTCTGTCGAAGATGTAGTCGCTCGCCGAACGCGCATGGCCTTTGAAGCCAAGGAGAACGGTTCGGCGCTACTTGAGGAAATTGCCGAGATTATTGCTCCCCTTCTTGATTGGAGTAGAAAAGAGCGGGCAGAATCGGTGCACCAGTACCAACTAATTCTTGAGCGTGAACGTGCCGAAGCAGCAAGACTTCTTGAGCAAGCCAGCGTGGTTAATTCTTAATCTGATATTTGCAACTGTCGACAACAGGCGCGGGACTTGGTTTTGTAGTCGGCGTGGGTGTTGCAGTCGGAGTTGAAGTTGGTGTGGGCGAAGGTGTCGGAGTCGGTGCCGGCAAAATAGTTGGTTGAACGGGAGCCGAACTCGTTGCATGAGTTCCTGAAACATCAGTAAATACGATGGATCCGTTCCACGTTCCAGCGGGTAGACCTTTGACTGTGAGAGTCCAACTTCCACTAGATGAGCGCACCGCGCTTTGAACAGGCGTCAGATTGAGGCCACTAAGTGGGTCGGTACTAAATTTCACTGTCCCCGTGACAACAGGCAGTCCACTTGGTCGATTTACATCGACCATGAAGACGACAGGTTTATCCGCGGTAGAGGCGAGCGTTGATTTTACGATTGTCACACTCGGTTCGAGCACCGGCATGAGGTCGGCGGCTTGCGGTGTCCACGTACCTTGTACTAATTCTAAAAACGCGTCGGGTGTGCCACGGAATACGTCGAGATCCACTCGAGTGCCGGGTACTCCGTATTTACCTGCAATGCCGCAAGATGTGTATTGCCAGACTGTCCAAAGAGATGAGCAATCTGCGGTGGTCCACGAACTCACAAAACATCCTGCAGTTTTTAGTCCAGGTTGAGAGAGCGGATCGAATGGGTTTAAAGAGTAGTGAGCAACCCATAATGGATACTGCAATAGGTCGGCGCTTCGCGTCATCGCGTTTTCCAAGAACTGAGGGTAGGAATAAATGATGGGCGCGCGACCGGTTTTGTCCGCCACTGCCGCAAGCCATGTCGTCGCCCACAAAGTTACAAAGTTGCGAGATGTGTATTTTGTGCAAGTGCCGTTGGTAGATACACGGACACAGTTGTTTTCCAGATCCAGAGCAAACGAGAGATCTCGGTTCGTATAGCCACCCAAACTTGCAAGTCGCCAGATTGCCTTCTGTGCCTGAGCTTGGGCATCGCGAACAATGATCGCGGTATCCGTGGTGTCGGGGAGAGTGGCGTAGTAGTAATACCCCGTATAAATGCCTGCAGATTGCGCTGCATTATGGTCCATAAGGAGATACTTCAAAGACTGTGCGTCGGCAAGATCATGAGTATCCGCTGCCTTGATCATGACGAAACGTATACCCGCCTTGTACATCTTCACGAAATCAATCGGCGAGTCATTTGGATGTTGCCATTTGCTTATATCCATACCGTGGATACGACCACCCGGGCCTTGTTCAGTAATGAGGGCGGTTGGATCGGGATTACTCATTACTGGAATTTGTTTCACCGTCACCGAGCGGGCGACCGAATAGATTCTTTTTGAACCGATGACGGCGACAGCTCGGTAATTGACTTTTGCGTTAAGCGCCGTGGCTACCGCTTCAACTTTCCATGTACCAGATGGCGTCGTCGTCGCTGCGAGAGTGGTTGCCTGCCACCTGCCCTTGATTTGGACTTCAATCTTCACCTTTTGAGCCTTTATAACTGGCTTTATTTGGCCATACAAGGTGACGATGGGATCGGTTGCACTTGGAGTCTGCCTGACCGTCATAGAAAGTTTGAAAGTCGTTGCTACCGCCGACGAAAGGTTGGAATTAGCAACCGCAACGAGGAGACAGAGAAGTAAGAGGAAGGTGCGGTTTGAAATCTTCATGGCCCATCAACTACATCCATTTCGGCGCCGGTGACGGCCTGAATTGCTTGTTGTAGTGCCGCCTTGTGTTGACTATGAATGTTGCCGTAGTCGAGGTTTCCCGCGAACTTCCTGCTATCTGAAAAATCCAAGTGCAGTGCTGTGCCATCTATTTTGGCCAACCGTGCATCGAAGAACGCGATCCATGCCATGCGATCAATGCGTTCGAGATAGTCGAGGACGTCGGCCCACTGCGTACGAAGAGTATGAACGTCCATGATTACGACGATACCCGATCAAACTTAAGATCGGCGACCCGAGGCATGTTTAGTGGCGAGGTGCGCCGACCCATTTGTTGTATTCGATCGTCATCAGTACTCGTAAATTATGGCTTCGATCAGGGGTTATGCCTAAGTGTCCGGCAATCCGTGCCACGATTTGTTCGACGGATTTCTCGCTTACATATCTCTGGCGTCCAATCTCACCATTGCTGAGCCCCAAGGCGACTAAGCGAAGAGTCTCAGCTTGCACATCGGTAAGTTGATTTACAGTGGTGATGAAAGCCTTTTCGTGACGGGATGCAAACCTGTTGACCCATTGCACGTCTTCCTTGCACTGCAAGGCATGAATCGAATCTGGAATTGCGTCGCATAAGGATTTGAGATCCGAAAGTGACCGCTTTAGTACGATCTGAGATCCCGATGGGATATCTCCCTCACGAAGGCCAATAAGTCGAAGATCGGGGCAAGCGGTTGTCAGAACCAATCCGAGATTTGGCTCTGACTTCCGCATAGATTGGGCCAGCACTATTCCTTGACGACAATCAAACTGGGCGTCAATCACAACCACCTCGGGCTTTAAGGTGTTGAAAAGGTTTTGAGCGGCGGCGGGAGAATGTGCCTCTCCAACAATGTTGATTCCTCGAAGCCGCATCGCCTCGGCGAGAGTGATTAGTTCGAAAGTATCGTCATTTACAAGTAGCACTCTCTGAGGCATGGTTAAAAGTAACTTGTAAAGCAAATACTTCGTGGAGGTCTGTTTACATTCTTTTATGCAATAGGTCACTCACGACTTTTGGGATCGAGTGTGCGACTCCGAGGGCAGAGATGGGCCCACCTATAGATGCATGATCTGCAGCGCGAGCATGAATAAGGCAACCAGTTGCGGCTATTCCTGCAAGGAATTCTGGGTCTTCAGCAATCTCGTTTGCATGGGTTGCCACGAGGGCGCCAAGAATTCCAGCAAGAACATCTCCGGTGCCCGCGCTGGCTAACCAAGGGGAAGCGGCTGGAAGCTCGATTTCACGATCCTTAGAAACAACGTAGGAGGTGTTTCCCTTTAGGAGAACGGTTACTTGGAGGGTGTCTGCGGCAAAGCGAGCCCACTTCTTTGGCTCATTTTTGATCTCGGTAACAGAAACCTTGGCGCCACCTGAGTTCAAGAGTGCAGCCAATTCTCGATAGTGCGGAGTAATGAGCAACGGCCCCTTCTTCATTGCTAAAAATGAAAGACCACCCGCGTCGAGAACCACAGGTAGACCTTCTTCAAGTTTTTGCCTTATCCGCTGCTCACGTCGCCAACCAATTTGATGTACGTCGAGTCCGGGACCAACCACCCACGCCTGGACCTTGCCATCTTTGACAACGACTTCGGGGCGATGGGTGAGCACAAGGTCTTGGACTCTAGGTGGACCGAGATAACGAATCATTCCTACGCCGGTTCGAATTGCTGCTTCGCACACGAGTACTCCTGCGCCTGGATAATCCCTTGAACCGGCGATGACGCCTAGAACGCCGCGTGAGTACTTGTCGTCGGCAGTCTTGGGAGTGGCAAAATGCAATCGAGCATCATGATCTGTCCAGATTTGCCACTGCTCCATGTGTTACCTGCCGCAATCGTCAATCTGAGTATATTTCCCATCTTCTCCGATGACTATCTCTGCAAATGCCCCACCGTGTAACGATCCGATAAATCCGCAGATTTTGAGCATTTTTGCTTAATGTTTCCTCGGGGCTGTGCTTTGATTTCTTCGACTTCACGGAGGGGATCATGAAAATCAAAGTAAAAGGCGGCAAGCTCTTACGGATGTCCTTGATTATGGGAATCCTTGGAACGATGCTCTCAGTGTTCTTGCCCCAAGTCGCCTTCGCGACTCCCTCGACCGTACACGTGACAATCCACTATCAACGCCCTGGCGATGATTATGCAGGATGGAACCTTTGGCTTTGGAAGAACGTGGCAGGTACTGCCGGAGACGTGACTGTTTCGACAAGTGGAGTGGAGTTCAACGGTTCTGATACTTTTGGCAAAGTCCTGACCATCGACATTCCTGGGATGCAGAATTTTGACAATGTCGGATTTCTTGTTCGACTCAATAACTGGTCATCAAAAGATATTTCCGACGACCGTTTTATTAGTAATTTTGACGCCAACGGAAATGCAGAAATTTGGTTGATTCAAGGTGACACTCAGATCTACACCACGGCGCCCACTTCATCATCGACAATTAGGTCGGCCAGTATTGATGGTTTTCGCCAGATAACCGTTAGCCTCAGCGCCCAACTTGCCCTGGCAGGAACGGGAAACGAGGGATTTACGCTCTCAGACGGCTTGAATGTGACTTCGGTGAAGCCACTCAATGGGAGCGCAAGTAGCGCTAGTAAAGTGGAATTGGATTTGGACGGCGATCTGGTTCTTGGCAGGACATATACCGTGAGTCAGACCAAATTTGGCTCAGCAAAAACGACCCCGGGGCAGATTATGAATTCAGATTCATTTAACTCGCGCTACACGTATGTGGGAGATGATCTGGGAAATACTTACACACCTCAACAAACTCAGTTTCGAGTTTGGGCGCCGACCGCTACTGCCGTCAATCTAATAACCTACCCAGATGCAACCTCATCTGCTGGCGTGGTAACGCCGATGATTCAGTCTGTAATGGGAACGTGGATTTTGGTCATCAAAGGCGATCTCAACGCAACGATTTATAACTATCGAGTAACCGTTGGGGGAGTGGAGCGGGAGGCAGTTGATCCGTATGTCCGGGCGACCACTATCAACGGTATCCGTGGAGTTGTTGTGGATCTGTCCAAGACAAACCCAAAAACCTGGACAAATTCCAAGCCATCATTCAGCGGGAAATCAACAGACGCCATTATCTACGAATTGCATGTGCGCGATCTGTCCATGGATTCCTCGAGCAACATCCCCGTGGCACACAGAGGAAAATATCTGGCGCTAACCGATGTAAAGACTTTATCGAGTTCGGGTGTCCCAACTGGCGTCAATGCCATCAAGGACCTGGGTGTTACGCATGTCGAACTACTTCCCGTTTTCGATTTCGCATCTGTTGACGAGGCTTCCCCAACTTTCAACTGGGGCTATGACCCGCAAAATTACAACGTGCCCGAAGGTTCTTACTCGACAAACCCGAGCAATCCCCAGACGCGAATTACCGAATTGAAGAGCGCCGTGCAAACCTTGCATGACGACAAGCTCCGAGTAATGATGGACGTGGTGTACAACCACGTTTTCAACGCTTCGGATTTCAGCGAGGAAAAGATCGTTCCTGGCTACTTCTTCCGGACCAATTCCGATGGCACGCTGACCAACGCAAGCGGGGTAGGAAACGATATAGCATCAGAGCGGCCAATGGTTCGCAAGTTCATCGTGGATTCTGTTAAGTATTGGGCCTCCCAGTACCACTTTGATGGATTCCGCTTCGACCTGATGGGTCTGCTCGATCTGACGACGATGCAAGAGATTCGATCGGCCCTTAACGCAATTGACCCAAGCATTCTTATCATTGGTGAGGGCTGGGACATGGGCACTCTTCCGGATGTTGCCCGCGCCAACCAGAAGAATATTGCACGTCTTCCTGGGATTGCGGCTTTTAACGATGAATTGCGAGATGGAATCAAAGGTTCTGTCTTCGATTCGGCAGACCAGGGTTATGCAACGGGCAAAATTACTCAGATTGGCCACGTCAAAGCCGGAATCGTTGGCAATATAGATTTCAACAGTAGTGTCACGGGCAACTGGACCACAACCGATCCAAGCCAATCCGTCAACTACGTTGAATCCCACGACAATCTCACACTCTTTGACAAATTGACTTCCAGCGTGAAGTCGGCCAATCCGGTCAAGATCGAAGCGTTGGACCGCTTTTCTGCATCAATCGCCATGCTTGCGCAAGGTGTTCCGTTCATGCAGGCCGGTCAAGAGTTTTTGCGATCCAAGAATGGAGACCCAAATAGTTATAAGTCGAGTGATGCTGTCAATTCATTGAAGTGGAATCTGCGTGTGACAAACAAAACGACTATGAATTACTACAAAGGATTGATCGCATTACGAAAGGCACATCCAGTCTTCAGGATATCGTCGGCGGCTCTCATTCGAAAGGACCTCGTCTTCCTCAAAGAGCCAAATAATATAATTGCCTACTCGCTAAATGGCAATGGGCTCAAGGATTCCTGGCACACCGTGGTGGTCGTTCATAATCCCAATGCCACTTCAACAGCGATCGCCTTGCCCGCTAAGGGGGATTGGAATGTCGTTGTTCAGGGTGCTAGCGCTGGCACAAAGGTATTGTCGACTCTTAAGAGCGCTCAGAGCGCCACAATTCAGGGTCAGTCCACTTTAGTTCTTGAAAAATAGAAACTAGTGCCCGTATCTAGGCAATTGTACTTGCGCTATTGACATTGCAATTGTGCAGTTCTATAAATGGCATGTCTCATTAATTCAGTTTAAAAACCTGAATTTCTGGGAAGCGGATCGGGAAACAATTCTGGTACTTCGCCTAGCGAGGTTATCAACACGGCGACGACGTGGGGGTTGGTAAAACGACAGATTCGAGTCGGACTACATTGGGTGAGTTCTTCTCAGGAAACTGAGAAAGACGCTAATCCGTCGACTTTCGTTGGTCGATAGTGAAGAGAGAACTAAATCACCGTTCGTAGCGTGACGACATAGTGGGGCCCCTCGAACATCTAATTCGAGGGGCCCCACATATGTATTAAGCCATAGAGCGCCCCCACTCCCATGGCAGGACACGCAGAAAAGTTTTGATTGTTGGATGATTATGCGGTGTATTCAAGTCGAGTCATCATGCCAGCCTCCGCATGGTAGGCATTGTGGCAATGGATCATCCACCGACCGGGATTTGCCGTTAGGAAGTCGACATTAACGCCTCCCATGGGTGGAACCAGAACTGTGTCTTTCCGGGCACCTGAACCTCCAGCGCTGCCTAATTGGAAAGTATGTCCGTGTAGGTGTATCGGATGCGGCATCATCGACATATTTCTAATCCGCAATCTACACATCTCTCCGGCTTTCACTGTGAGAGGCTTGATATCGGGATACAAACGAGCGTTAATCTTCCATTGATAAGGGTTCATGCTCCCGGTTAACAGAAGATCGTGAATTCGATCAGGCTTGCGTGTAGGAAGTCGTACCTTTTCAACAGCTTGTAGCGAATATGCGGTGAGCGGAGTGTCGCTCAATTCATTAGGACGGAAAGTTTCCGCTGGAGCGCTCCCACTTCCGGATCTAATGAGTGCACGGGCAATATCGGGCTTTCCCACTGGTTCGGCAACGAAGGGAAATACGCCATCGCCTACAGTAACGACGACGTCATAGCGTTCGCCCATTCCGACTCGAAGCAGGGCGGTGTTGTAGGGCTTGACCGGGAATCCATCGCTATGCGTGATGGTCATCATGTGTTGAGCTAACGCGACATGGAAAATGGTATCTGCGGCGGCGTTAATTACGCGTATTCGTATCCTCTCCCCAGGTCGGACGGTGAGCAAATCAGGATCGTTCTTTGGTCGACCATTGATGAGATACATGGGGTAGGTGATGTCACCGCTGTCCATTCCGCTCATAGAACCCATGTCCATGCCAGCCATACTTGAGGTATCACTAGTTCCTTGCATTAAGTCCGTTAATATTTCATCCGGGTTCTTCCCAATTCCATCGGTCCAGTCGTCAAGTATGAGAATCCACTCTCGCTCATACTTGGTGTCCTCATTTGGATCGTCGACTATGAATGGTGCGTAGAGACCACGATCAAGTTGCGTTCCGCTGTGAGGGTGGAACCAGTATGTTCCCGAATCGGGTGTGATGAAGTCAAAGTCAAAATTATGTCCTGGAAGTACTTCAGGTGTAGTTATTCTTGGGACTCCGTCCATGTCATTTCGAATTGCCAGTCCGTGCCAATGCACGCTAGTGGGCGTTATTAATTCATTGGTGAAGGAAATTTTGACACGATCGTTCTTGTTTACCCGGATTGTCTTGCCAGGCAAGGAATCGCCGTACACCCATGTACTTGCGATCTTTCCTCCTAGGTCAATCTTTGCCAGTCGGGCCGAGAGCTCGAATGATTTAATTTTGCCGCTCCACGCAAGGGCAGATTCGCGCGCTTGGATCTCATTTAGACCGAGTAGTCGAGGTTTTGAATTCAATTCAAGGCCCGCCAATCCACCCACCGCGCCTATCCCTACGATTGCCGCTAGAACTCCACGTCGACTTACTTGGGGCATGCTTATTTCCTCTCCATGGGAACTTCCGATAATTCGGGGTGATCGTCTCAGGAGAGATGGGTGAACACCTCCTTTTTGCCTAAAGATTCGATGAAGATGGCTTCTTTACGGAATCTTTAGGGTTCCCATGGGCGGATCTCAATGTTTCTTCTTTAACATACGACTAGAGGTTCGATTTAGGGGGAAGCCATGATGAATTGGTACAGAGATGGATACGGGTGGACAGACGGCGGAGGCATGATCCTCATGGCCGTTATATGGATACTAATTATCGGCTTGGGTATTTGGCTGGTTACATGGCTGACCCGAAGAGACAAATCAGTTCCACGGGAAGAGACACCCCGACAAATTCTTGATCGCCGCTTTGCAGCAGGCGAGATTGATGCAGCCGCGTACGCCCAGGCACGAAGGCTGATTGAAGGACACTCCCCAGAAGTTAATGAGACCAAGTAACCTAAGGGTCCTCTTACGTTTGAGAAGTGGAACTAAGTGAGTCGGAGATTACGGGTACTTGTTGTTGAGGATGAAGTTGAACTGGCCACGGTTGTTGCCAGTTACTTCGAGCACGAGGGTTATCTAGTGGAGACTGCTGTAGATGGGCCGACTGCAGTTGAGAAGGCCAGAAATGGCAAACCCGATCTGATTGTTTTGGATCTCATGCTTCCTGGATTTGACGGGATCGAGGTATGTAGACAAGTCCGTACTTTTTCAGATGCTTATATTTTGATGCTGACGGCCCGCGATGAAGAAGTCGACAAGATTGTGGGCTTTGCAGTCGGGGCGGATGACTATTTAGTGAAGCCATTCTCACCTCGTGAGTTG
>JANXZF010000075.1 GCA_025355665.1 Actinomycetes bacterium | reverse complement strand
CTGTAACGCCACCTACACCATTGACACCTAGCCGGTAATTTGATCCAACTTGGATAATTGCTTCCGTTGAATCGACAGAAACAAAGTTAATTCCATTGCTAACCGGAATACGTCTTCCATATCGGTCTTGCAGAAAATTAGCTTCCAATACAAAGTCCCTATTCTCAATCATATTTTTCACCGATTGATATTGCTCCTCATTTTTGGCTTTTCGTTTTTCTTTCCTGGTAAGAGAAGTATTTTCATCATTGCTCTGAGCAAACGCTATGTTGGCAGAAATCACAAAAGCGAGAAATATTACTAACCTTTTCATAGCCACATCCTTTCAATTTTTTATTTCATACACAAAATTTGTTCCAACGTACCTTCCAGATTGCTCATCAGTTCATTATTCCAAAATCGCAACACATGAATACCATGTTGTTCCAGAAATGCAGTCCGTTCAGAATCTTTCAGCTTACCTTCTTCTGAATTATGTTGCCCGCCATCCAGTTCAATCGCCAATTTGATCGAAGGACAATAAAAGTCAATTACATACTGGCAAAAGGGGTGTTGCTTACGAAATCTGAACCCATCCATCTGCTTCCCACGAAGTGCTTGCCAAAGTAAGCGTTCAGCGTCAGTCATATTTTTACGAAGATCTCGCGCCGCTTTCAACAGAGGAAGTGGCACCGGAACAGGCTGCCAGATATCCCCCCTCCCAACCTCCCCCCGCTGGGTGGAGGAGCTGTATTGATTGCTATAATTTTTCTGTTTCATTTTTCAGAATCCGTTGCAACCCCTTTATTTCCAAATTCAACTCCACTCGCCGGGCAATCTGCTTCTCCTTTGTAGCGGCGTTTCGCAGAGAAGCAATCCTCGTCTCCAGCTCTCTGCACATATGCACCGCTTCCCATCGAGCAATTGCCGCTTCATTTGTGGCGGCCTGAGTAAAGGTTCCGGTAAGCTGCGACGCCTGCAGTGCAACAAGTGTGTCAATCCATCCCTGATACAGTAGCCATAGGTTGGCTCTTGGCTGATTCCCAAGCGCCATTGCATCCAGAAACCGCCTGTTCATCTCGGCAGACAGCGGCGCATTGCCTGAAACAGTTACCTCAACAACATTATTATCCAGAACAAACTTTCCCGCTTCATTTTGCGCACGACGTTTATGTGCCAGAGAAAGGATTGTTATATCCCCCTGCAACAGAACAAGAAACAGAGGGTACGGTATGGCGCGATGTATGAGTTCAGACAGACGACTAGCTTTGGCATCTTGCCGCAGGGTTACAGTCAGCAGTGCAATTTCCAGATATTCCCGAACGTCATCAGAGTAATCCGGCACTCCAATGGTATTGGGTTTAAGCGACGCCAACCACAGAATTTCCTCAATCCCCTCATTGATTCTCCGCTTGTCGGCAGCGGTTGGAGCACCGTTCTCCACCAAAAGTTTCTTCGGCACACGCTGGTTGACCCGAGCACTGTCAGGCAAACCAAGTGCGCTTATAATGGCTTCTGCATTCATTGCTCGCCATCCGGCAATACAACCAGAAACGCCACTACCTCAAAATCATTGATCCCCGCGAACTCACCTTTTATTGCATGGGTGCCTCCCGGTGAAAAGAGACTGGCAACAGCCCGTTCTTCGCTCTTGCCAACAACGGAAGCGACCGATGCCGCCAGCAGACGTTGTACATGACTCATATCTTCACCAAGGCGTGAGGACTTGTCGAAACGGGCACAGGCACTCGCATCGGGCAGGTCGCGCCCAAGGCTGAGACGCTTGAGGCGATCAAGGATACGTTTGGCTTGAGTGTAGGGCAACAGCACTATGCCGTCATCACCCACATGCACCAGATAGTGCGGTGCCAGAGGATAACCGGAATCCGCAACTTTGGTTGCCGCCACTCCTTCGGCACGCAGACAGAAGACAATGCCCGGTGGAATTTCTGACTCAGTCGTGGTGGTAACAGCGCTGGTCCCGAGCGGGAGCGCTTCCAACTTGCCGGAGTGGGACTTGTTGTATTGAGCCAGGTCGATGCGAAAATCGGTCAGCGTCAGGTCGGTAATGGAGACACCAGTTGAGAGATCTTCCATGTCGATCACCGCATCTTGCAGCTTCAAGAGCTGCTTGCGCCGGTATTCCAGGTCGTTCATCTGATTGCCGGATTGCTGTTCAATCAGGTTTTCCTCGCCGGTAGCTGAGACGTCCAGCAATACCATGCGGCCACTTACCCGTTGTTCCAGATTTATGTATTCTTCCAGCTCCATATTGGGCCAGAAATTGACGAGCTGAATACAGTCGTTGGGCGAACCGATACGGTCTATACGTCCGAAACGTTGGATAATCCGAACCGGATTCCAGTGGATGTCGTAATTGACGAGCCAATCACAATCCTGCAGGTTCTGGCCTTCGGAAATGCAGTCAGTTGCGATCAGCAGATCCAGTTCACCTTCATTTGCAAACTCTTCTGGCCGTTCTTTGGAACGGGGTGAGAATGCAGTGAGAATGGTGGCCAGGTCTTTACGCAGGCCCGGAAGTGTCGTTTGGTTGCGCCCAGCACCGGTGACAAGGGCTGATTCAATGTCGAGTGCCTCTTTCGCCCAGGTTGCCAGCTGCTCGTAAAGGTACATGGCGGTATCAGCAAAGGCGGTGAATACGATAATTTTGCGATTGCCGGGGTTACTGGGGTGCTGGCATTTGTGAGCAATGACTTCACGAAGGGCGGCAAGCTTGGCGTCACGTGCAGAACCGACCTGTTCAGCAGCGGCATGAAGGGTTGCCAGACGATTTCGGTCCTCAATGAGGTCTTGCTTCCATCGAATTAGATCCACATCTCCCAGCAAAACTTTGACCTTACGCCCCACCAGCAAACATTCAAAAGCGGGATCATCAATGTCCACATCGGCAATGTCTATTTCTTCTATTTCGGCGGCATGCGCTTCAATCCGGGCCAGCGTAGTTTCCACATCATGCAGTTGCCGTTGCACAGTGAGGGCAAAGGATGAAACGGCGCTTTCCATACGCTTAAGTATGTTGACGCGTAGCAGGTGGATAAGACTTTCCTCTCGGTCAGCCTGGCGGAAGAAGCTCTCACCTCCACGAATCTGAGTGCTGTATTTAGCATCGTAAGCGGCCTGCTTGTGAGGGAGCACATAACGGAGCGGTGCGTAAGAAGCAAGATTGAGACGGCGGATTTCCGTGTTTATGTCGCGGATGGAGCGAAACTCGCCGGCACGGTCTACGTCGGGCTTGATGTTGATCGGCTTGAGACGTTCGGGGAAACGACCAGTCTCGCTGATGCCGTAATACTTTTCAATATGTTTGCGCGAACGGGCAATGGTGAGTTGATCCAGAAGAGTGAAATAGTCGAAACCCAACATCTCAATGAGTTGAGAAGGTGTTTTTTCCGATTCTTCCAGTTCAAGCCAACGGTTGAACTGTCTTTGCGCCAGCCGTGTGGTGTTGTCGATACTGGTAATGCCATATTCCAGCAGGGATGCATCGTCACCTTCCGTGGCAAAGGCTATCTGGTTACGCAAGTCAGCCAGCCGGTTGTTGACTGGCGTTGCTGAAAGCATGAGCACACGGGTTTTTACCCCTTCCTTGATAATCTTGCGCATCAACCGGTCGTAACGGGATTCTTTGTCCTTGTGTGTAGACTTGTTACGGAAGTTATGGGACTCGTCAATGACAACCAGATCATAGTTGCCCCAGTTCACGTGGGACAGGTTTATGTCTCCGGACGATCCGCCATCGCGGGACAGGTCGGTATGATTGAGCACATCATAGTTTAGTCGGTCGGCGGCCAGAATGTTACGCCGGTCATTGGCCTTGTAGATGGTCCAGTTATCCCGCAAGCGTTTGGGGCATAGCACCAGTACGCGATCGTTGCGCAATTCGGGATATTTGATAATGGCAAGCGCCTCGAAGGTTTTACCAAGCCCGACGCTGTCGGCAATAATGCAGCCACCGAAGCGGTTAAGCTTGTCGATAGCGCCGACAACGCCGTCACGCTGGAACCTGAAGAGCTTTTCCCAGACGATTGTATTGCGGATGCCGGTAGCGGACTTGACGATACGCTCCTCGTCAAGTTCTTCGCCGCGGTCTTTAAACAGATGATGAAGAATCAGAGTGTATATGGTGAACGGGTCACGATGGGCGGCCAG
>JANXZF010000042.1 GCA_025355665.1 Actinomycetes bacterium | reverse complement strand
TTCTTGGTGAGGGTAATTTCAGTCATGGAGCACCTCCATTGCGGCTTCCATAATTTCAGCAGTAGTAAATGGGAGACCGCGGACCATGTTGTAGCCGATGATGTCTTTCAAATATTGGGAACGAAGAAGCATCGAGAGCTGCCCGAGGTTCATCTCGGGAACGATCACTTTTGAATACTTTTCTAGGACTTTGCCCAGATTCTTCGGGAACGGGTTGATGTATCTCAGGTGCGCTTGGGCGATGTTCTCGCCATTAGTGCGAAGGGATTCAATGGCAGCAGCGATTGGGCCGTAGGTGGAACCCCAACCAAGGAGCAGAACTTCGGCATCGCCTTGAGGATCATCAACAACAAGGTCTGGAACCTCGACTCCGGCAACCTTGGCAGCGCGTGCGCGAACCATGAGATCGTGGTTCATCGGATCGTAGGAAATTTCGCCGGTCTTGTCTGCCTTTTCGACGCCTCCGATGCGGTGCTCCAAGCCTTTAGTGCCAGGAATCGCCCAGGGGCGAGCAAGAGTTTTAGTGTCGCGCAAGTAAGGCATGAAATCTTCCTGCGGTTTGGCGAATTCAACTGAAAGATCAGGAAGAGTCGAAACGTCAGGAATCTTCCAGGGCTCGGACCCATTGGCGATGTATCCGTCCGACAAAAGCATCACAGGGACGCGGTAAGTAGTGGCAATTCGGGCTGCTTCCAGCGCAATTGCGAAACAATCACTCGGCGTAGATGGAGCAAGTACAACTACGGGTGACTCGCCGTTGCGTCCAAACATTGCTTGAAGCAGGTCGGCTTGCTCGGTCTTTGTTGGAAGTCCTGTTGACGGTCCGCCGCGTTGTACGTCAATAATGATTAGCGGTAGCTCGAGCATTACTCCCAAGCCGATGGTCTCGCTCTTGAGTGCTAGTCCTGGGCCAGACGTGGTGGTGATTCCGAGTGCGCCACCGTACGAGGCCCCGAGTGCAGCGCCGATTGCTGCGATTTCATCCTCTGCTTGGAAAGTTATGACGCCGAACTTCTTGTGCTTTGAGAGCTCATGCAAAATATCTGATGCAGGAGTGATGGGGTAGGAGCCGAGGAATAATTTGAGACCGCTTTGTTGCGATGCGGCGATAAGACCGTATGCAAGGGCAACGTTTCCGCTGATGTTTCGATACGTGCCTGCGGGCATTTTCGCCGGCGCGATTTCATAAGAGACCGCGAAATCTTCCGTTGTCTCTCCGTAGTTCCAACCAGTCTTGTACGCGAGAAGATTTGCCGCCAGAATTTCTGGCTTCTTTCCGAATTTTGCCTTTAAGAAGTTTTCGGTTGCCTCGGTTGGGCGGTGATACATCCACGACAAAAGTCCAAGGGCGAACATGTTCTTTGATCGCTCTGCCTCTTTGCGCGTGAGTGAAAGTTCGGAAAGTGCTGCGACCGTTAATGAGGTGAGTCCGACAGCATGAACTTTGTAACTATCCAACGTTCCATCTTCGAGTGGATTTGTTGCGTATCCGACCTTGGAGAGATTTCGCGTAGAAAATTCGTCGAGATCAACGATGATCGTTGCACCGCGCGGAAGGTCTTTGATATTTGCTTTGAGTGCCGCAGGGTTCATTGCGACCAAAATATCTGGTGCATCCCCCGGCGTCTTGATCATGTGATCGGCGAAGTGGAGTTGGAATGAGGAGACCCCAGGCAACGTTCCTTGCGGAGCGCGTATCTCTGCTGGGTAATTTGGAAGTGTTGATAGGTCATTTCCGAGACTGGCTGTATCCATTGTGAAGCGATCGCCAGTGAGTTGCATGCCGTCGCCGCTGTCTCCAGCGAACCGAATTGTTACTTGATCTAACGAGACTACGGGTTTCGCCACCCGTAAATCTTCCCACTTTGCGCTGGTATGTAAACCTCGAATGCCAAACTCTCAGGGGATTTTGGTCACACTAGAAGGCAAAGTCCACCTGCTGGAAGATCGAGCCCATTCACAAGGTCGCTGGCTACCATGTCAGCCATGAGACGCCCCAGCCGCCAGTTCGTTTTCTCAGTGGCCTGCGCCATTTTCTTGAGTGCCTTGATCGGCGCGACACCAAGCAATGCGGCCGACGTTTCATTCGGTGGCGCCAGACCGTTCAAACTTTTTGTACCAAGCGCATACAACGCTGCTTTTCCCGCACCATTGATAATTGCGTTGCACGGCTATAACCAATCTGGCGCCAAGTTTGAGAAGTATCTGAACCTCACACCAATTGCCGAGGCGAAGGGAATTCTTTACGTTCACCCAGACGGCACCGCCGACAAAAGGGGAGTCAGGTTCTGGAACGCGACTCCGGAATGCTGCGATATTGGTTCTCCCAAAGTCGATGACAATAAATACTTGATGAGCATCATTGACCAAGTCTCGAAGAGTTACTCGGTGGATCCCGAACGTATTTACGTCATCGGGCATTCAAACGGGGGATTCATGGCGAACACGTTGGCCTGCCAGCACCCCGATCGAATTGCTGCAGTTGTCAGTATGGCGGGTGGTGGCTATACAAATACGTCGATGTGTAAACCTTCTTCGCCGATCAACATCTTGGAGGTATGGGGGACTAAAGATGTCACATTCACGGGAAATCACATGATGGGAAAGTTCGTTCCCGG
>JANXZF010000036.1 GCA_025355665.1 Actinomycetes bacterium | reverse complement strand
GATAAGGCGATTGATCTAATGGATGAAGCGGCTTCGCGCTTGAGAATGGAAATAGATTCATCTCCTGAGGAAATTGATCAACTTCAACGAGCGGTTGATCGCCTTCGCATGGAGGAATTTGGGTTGGCGAAGGAGAAGGATACCGTTTCAAAACAACGCTTGGGCGACCTCCGGGAAGAGATCAAGAGCAAGGATAAAGAGTTAAAAGCTCTCGCCGATCGTTGGCGCGAAGAAAAGGATCTACTTGATCGCATCGGCGCATTGACGGAGGAGTTGGACCATTTGCGCGGTGAAGCTGAGCGAGCGCAGATTGCGGGCGACCTTGAGAAGGCGGCTCGCCTAATGTATGGGCGGATGAGAGAAATTGAAGTTCAACTCAATGAAGCACGTATCAGGGCTAATGACCGTGCTGCAATGCTTAAAGAGGAAGTAACCGAAGATGACATCGCCGAGATTATTGCCGCATGGACGAAGATTCCTGTCGGTCGATTGCTCCAGGCAGATAGCGAACGTTTACTCAATCTCGAGCAGGAGTTGTCTAGCCGCGTGATAGGACAGAAAGATGCTATCGCGGCTGTTTCCAATGCCATTCGACGATCTAGAGCCGGCATTTCTGATCCGAATCGACCTACTGGCACCTTTCTATTTCTAGGCCCTACCGGCGTTGGAAAGACGGAGTTAGCAAAAGCGTTAGCCGATTTTCTATTTGACGATGAACACGCAATGGTCCGCATCGATATGAGCGAGTACGGGGAGAAGTTCTCGGTATCCCGCTTGGTTGGTGCTCCTCCTGGATATGTGGGGTATGAAGAAGGCGGCCAACTTACCGAAGCAGTGCGACGTCGCCCCTATTCAGTACTGCTTCTGGATGAAGTGGAGAAGGCACACATCGAAGTATTCGATCTATTACTGCAGGTATTCGATGATGGACGCCTAACTGATGGACAAGGTCGAACAGTGGATTTCACAAACACGATCATCGTTATGACATCAAACCTTGGCTCACAATTTCTCATGGATACCACCCTTGATGAGGTGTCTCGCAAAGCGGGGGTTATGGAGGCCGTTCACAAAGCTTTCAAGCCTGAATTCTTAAACAGAATCGATGACATTCTGGTTTTTCATCCGCTCAGCAGCAAGGAAATTGAGCTAATTCTCACGTTGCTTATCGCCGACCTTCAAAAGAGATTGACCGACCGTCGCATTGTTATCCAGGTGGACGAGAGTGCAAAATCTTGGCTGGGTCGACACGGTTACGATCCCGCGTTCGGCGCCCGACCTATGCGCCGACTGGTGCAGCGCGAAATTGGTGATGCGCTCGCGACCAGACTTCTTGCTGGCGAGATACCCGATGGATCGCAAGTTAAATTCTCCGTGAGAGATGATGGCTCGGAGAAACTCGATCTAACCGTAAGAAATTCGGCGTCCTGAGTTGAGGCGCTACCTCCTACTGACGCGATCTTGGTACATTCGTGATTTCATTCCATTAGCTTTTGTCCTGTCATGCGCGGGGATTGCTACGGTTGCAAAGCCCTTCTTTGATCGAGTTCGTCCCGGCGCAGGTTTGTCGACGCTCTATGATTTTGAACCAAGTTATCCGTCTTCGCATGAGTTGTACTTGGCCGCGGCAGTATCTTCACTTTTCCTTGCGTCGCGAAATCGCCGATTCTGGATCTTCGTCCCGGTTATCCTTTTCTCCAGCGCGATTGGATTATGTCGCCTAGTGTTGGGGGTGCATTGGTTGAGCGATTTAGTCGGTGCTGTCTTTTTGGCTATGGGCATGTGGATCATATATTTTGTGCTAGGCGATTGGCTTCTAGAACGAGAACGGAGCAATTGGTGAGAAGCAAGGTGCTCGCTGTTCTTCTTCTGATCATATTTGGCATTGGAACTAATCCGGCCGTCGCAGCATCAGCGAAGGTCGGCGGAACTTGCACCAAAGTTGGCGCCAAGTCGGATTCATTGATTTGTGCGAAGGTCGGCGGCAAACTGAAATGGCAGATATTGAAGAAGGCTCAGACGATTAAGTATTCTGCCCCAAAGCAAGGTTCAATCGCCGACAAATCTTTGAATTTCACATTCTCCTCTACGTCCAAAATGGCCGTTCGCGCTACCGCCTTAACTCCGGACGTATGCAGTGTTGGAAAGTCGGTCATTTTGGTAGCGGGTGTCCCGGGTGTTTGCCGAGTTTCACTGGAGCAAAACGGAGACATATATTTCTTAGCCGCCAAAATGATCTTGATTGAGGTCAACATATTCGGAACGAATGTCATCACTTTTCAATTGCCCGGCGCTCTATTGCTCTCCACTGGCACTTATCAAATTTCGGCCAGCAGCAACTCAAATCTGCCAGTCGCCCTTGTCAGCAATACTCCAACAGTCTGCACCGTCGCCGACACGCTTCTGACTTTGCTCCAATCTGGTACCTGCACGATTATCGCCACACAGGCGGGTGCCGATCTAATTCCACCAGCTGATCCGGTCGCGCAGAGCATGGAAATATCGGCCAATAGGGCCATTGGAGATCTGCCAGACACGGTTACAGGTTTTCAAGTCAAACCGATCTATGTAGTTCCATCCGATGGCACCGATAATTTCTACGATACAAATGGTTATCTTGCGGGCATTTTGGATGAAGGAACTAGTTACCTCACCGGGCAGATTGGCCAGACTGTGCCAGTGGATCGCACGCCCAACGGGTATGACATCCAGTATTTACACTCACAATATTCGTCAAGTTACTTGCAGTCGCATGCAGATGCTCCCGAGGCCACATCGGATGGATACTTGCTGCTTAGTGAAATAAAGGCGATGGAAAATCCTGGGAGCAATCGTAAGGATTACATCTTCTTTATTGACGTTTCCGGGTTTGGCGGATCCTTTTGCGGCATGGCTAACCGTCCCGGAATGGTTGCTGTGGTGGCTTTGCAGAATATTTCGGACTCTAATACGTGTAAGGGACCAAGCGCGCCGTACTTCACCAATTACACATCGAAGACTTGGGTGCACGAAATGATCCACAATTTCGGGGTGGGCCATACCCTAGATGATCCGTGCGATGTGATGGCCGGCAAACCAGAGACCCCGGGTACGTGTACTGCTTCGGTGCGTTGGACCATGGACAAGGAGAGAACTCGATATGTGGGAGCCTCGACTCAAGGACAAAACATTCTCAAGCTCAGAGTCTGGAAGGGCTACACGGATGATCAGGGTCTTCAAGCCGACTGCCTCCTTGATCCGGTCCCGCGTCAAGATGGAGTGCCATACGCGTACTGTCCAACGGGAACTCAGGTGATTGGTGCTCTCACATCTTGCTGGAGCGCCATTAATTCCGTTTCATTAGAGGAGAACGTGAACGGTGTGTGGATTTCGTTGGGTAGCGGCAGTTACTTCAATCAACCATGGGGATCGCGTATTTCATGGAAATGCGATGATCCAAATTACGGGGCGCCCTGGAAGGAACTCACGGTTAACTCACCCGGAATCCGACACTACAGGTGGGTCATTGATGGTCAACCCAAGGAAGAGTTAAACGTCATCTGGGTAAAGTAGCCCTAACCGCAAAAAAACTAATTGAATTTAAGTGAAAGCGAATAGCCCAGAAGGTTAACTGCAACCTTCACGACTGCTCCACCCTTGGAGTCTGTCGTTCCTTTGAAGGTGAGGGTCTTGTTCTTATTTTTAGTTGCCGTAATAGTGAACTTAGAAAGAAGCGCGTTTGACGTCACTATTAGGGAGTAGGACTTCGCGCTCAATTTCTGGATGGTGATGGATCCTCTGACTTTGCTCGGGGGATTATTGCTCACCTTCACAATCTTGGCGGTTGTATAAATGTAAGCACCGAGTGTGCCCGACACGACCAATTTGCTTCCATCGGCCGATGATGTAACGGCGTTGCCGTTCTGGATAGAGTTAGCGGAAGTCCACGTAACCCCGGAATTCTGGGAGGTATATACGGTTCCCATGTAACTTGCCGCGACCAATTTGCTTCCGTCAGATGACATTGCGATTGCCTGCCAATAACGTGGGGCGTCATTTGCCGTTACCGTCCACGTTGCCCCTGAATCAGAAGATATATAGATGAAACTACTGTCAGAACTTCCGTAAACAGCGGCTGCAAGTTTGCTTCCATCACTAGATGAAGCGACTGAGCGCCAGAGACGTGCGGTTTCTCGGGGAGTCCACGTGACTCCAGAATTGGTCGAGGTAAAGATCTGATCAGCGCGTGAGACTGCGACAAGTTTGCTTCCGTCACTTGAGGACGCAACGGATGTCCAATTACGAACGGAATCACGAGCCGTCCATGTGGCCCCGGAGTCAGCTGATGTGTAGAGCCATCCGCCTTCAACTGATGCGACCAATTTGGACCCGTCGGTTGAAGATGCAACAGAATCCCAACGCCGATTCGAATCTCGGGGGGTCCACGTGACTCCGGAATCAGTTGAGGTATAGATCTGTCCTTCCTTAACAGTCGCAACGAGTTTGGTTCCATCACTTGATGAGGCAACTGCGCTCCAAATTTGAATGGGGCCACGTGCAGTCCAGGTTGCGCCGTAATTAGAGGAGATGTAGAGGTGCCCACCGGTGGATCCAAAGTCATCACCCGCAATTAACCTAGACCCGTCACTTGATGAGGCTATGGAACTACAGTTACATGTGAAATCCAATTTCGTCCACGCGTAGTTGTATGTTCCGCTACTGCTGGCCGTAGGAGTTGGAGTTGGGCTTGGTGCCGCGGGCGCTCCGTATGTATAAATGTAGCTCTGCGACGTTGCATAAAGGTGGCTTCCATCTGCCGAGGTAGCAACTCCGTAGGAGTTTTGAATGGTGTTATCCGTGGTCCACGTGACTCCGTAGTCTTTGGAGGTATAAACAGTCCCCATGTATGCGCTTGCAATTAACTTCGACCCGTCGGACGACATTGCGATTCCCTGCCAATATTTATTGAGATCACTCGAGCGCACGGTCCAGGTTGCACCTGAGTCTGATGATGTATAGATATTTCCAGGATTCCCGTATACGACTGCGGCAAGTTTGGTTCCATCACTTGAAGATGCAACCCAGAACCACAAGCGATTGGAATCGCGGGGGATCCACGTCGCACCGGAATCTGCGGAAGTGTAGATCTGCCCATCTCGAACGACTGCGACTAGCTTGGTTCCGTCACTAGATGATGTGACGGCCCTCCATGCGCGCGTTGTTTCATGCGCCGTCCAAGAAGCACCGGAATCTGCCGACGTGTATATCTGGCCGGGATTTACGATGGCGGCCAATTTCGTTCCGTCACTGGATGAGGATACGCCGAACCATGGCCGCACCGAATCGCGCGCCGTCCACGTAACACCTGAATCTGAAGAGGTATAGATCTGGCCGCCTTCGACCGTGGCAACTAATTTTGTACCATTACTAGATGAGGCGATGCCGCTCCAGTTTCGGTTGGATTCGTGTGCGATCCATGTTGCCCCGTAATCTGCAGAGGTAACGATCTTCCCCCCGTTGACGAAGCCTGCGATTTTGGATCCATCACTGGATGCGGCAATTCCTTGACACGAACAACTCGGATCTCGCTTCACCCATCCTGAATCATCGGCGCGTGCTTCAACGAGAGGCGTTAGCAACGTGGAGAGAAACACTGCGACAACAAAGCTTGATAATCCGCGTCGTCTTAATGGGAAGATTCCTGGTTGCCTGATCATTGATGTACCTCTCAATTGATGCCAGAAGAGAACTTGTAAATAAATCTAGGGTAAACCACGAGTAATTGGGTAGGCATGGTCGCGAGTGCCACCCCTAGGATGGTGTGATGTTGCCCAATGACGTGACTTCAGATCGTTTGCCACCACAGGTGCGGCGAATGTTGCTGGGCGTGACTTTAAGTGCGCTGGGAAATGGACTTGTAATGCCATTTGCATTCGTTTATTTCCACTCAGTGCGTCATATTCCGACATCCATTGCAGGTCTGATTTTCAGCTATGGCGCGCTCATCTCATTGGCGATGGCACCGATTGCCGGATCATTGATCGATAAGTGGGGTCCGCGTCCGCTACTCATAATTTCTCTGTCAATAACTGGAATCGGGTATGCCTCATTTTCTCTGATAAGGAATGTTCCGCAGGCGTTCTTGGTCATGACGATATGTGCAATCGGAAACTCAGCCGTTTGGCCAAGCCAAGGCGCACTAAGCACCGAATTAACACCCGACCATCTGCGCGAGCGAATATATGGTGCTTCCTTCGCTCTTTTGAATGTGGGGTTGGGGTTGGGTGGACTCGCTTCCTCGCTTATCGTCACCATTGACAAGCCACATACTTTCGAAGTTCTTTACATAGGGGATGGGATTTCCTTTTTCGTTTATGTTCTCGTAGTTCTTACACTTAAAGATGTTGGAAAAAGATCGAAGGCAGAGCGCGCAGTGCATGCAACTCTCGAAGGTGGATGGGGCGATGTAATTCGCGACAAAGTCTTTGTCAAAGTCTGGATCGTTGCTCTACTCGCAATCTTCCTAAGTTATAGCCAGATTGAAGTTGGCTTTACATCTTTTGCCACGACCGTTGCCGGTGTTCGCCCTGCACGTTTGGCATGGGCATATGCGGTTAACACCGCAGTTATCGCGCTCTTCCAATTGTGGGTAATTAAGAAATTAGAAAAGATGCCACGGGGTAGAGGCCTAGCCCTAGCCATGGTCTTTTGGGCAGCGGCCTGGGCGATTCTTGCCGTCGCTGGAGTCTTCAAGGGATTCGCAGTTCCCGCAATTATCGTGTGCCAGTTTGTCTTCGCCATAGGCGAGATGATCTGGTCGCCGATTATGCCTGCCATCGTGAACCAGATTGCACCTGATCATCTCCGGGGAAGGTACAACTCCGCTTCAACAAACACATGGCAGATCGGCATGATCATGGGACCGGCAAGTGCGGGAGTTCTGTTGGGGGCGGGACTCTGGGGACTCTGGCTCGGATTACTTTTCGGAGGATTAGTAGCTGTCGCGTTCATTGCATTCCGAATGAAACTTCCCGAGCGTCCGCAAAGGATTACTCAATAGGGGACTGCTAACTAGTCGATTTCGACTAGGTCCAAATAACTCTCGTTCCACATATCTTCATCTCCATCGGGCAGAAGAAGTACTCGATCGGGCTTGAGCGCGCGAACTGCGCCTTCATCGTGAGAGACCAGAACAACGGCGCCTTGGTATGAGCCCAGAGCGCCGAGGATCTCGTTACGGGATGCAGGATCCAAGTTGTTGGTCGGTTCGTCCAACAGCAGAACGTTTGCCGCACTCACGACGAGTACCGCAAGGGCTAAGCGCGTGCGCTCGCCGCCGCTGAGCACCTTCACGGGTTTATGCACGTCATCTCCCGAGAACAGGAATGAGCCCAAGACGTTTCTTGCTTCGGGCTCGCGCAATTCGGCATGGGCGCTCGACATGTTTTCAAGAACAGTTCTTTCGAAATCCAAAGACTCATGCTCTTGGGTGTAGTAGCCGATTTTTAGACCGTGGCCATTTTCCACTTGACCGGTATCGGGTTCGAGATCGCCAGCAAGCATTCGTAGCAAAGTCGTTTTACCTGCACCGTTGAGGCCAAGGATTACAACACGCGAGCCTTTATCTATTGCGAGATCGACGTCCGTGAATACTTCGAGGGATCCATAAGATTTGCTAAGCCCGGTTGCAGACAGCGGAGTCTTTCCGCAAGGCGACGGAGTAGGGAAGCGGAGTTTTGCGACTCGATCGTTCTTGCGGACGTCTTCAAGATCCGATAGCAATTTCTCGGCTCTGCGGAACATTCCTTGCGCGGCTTTTGCCTTAGTCGCCTTCGCGCGCAATTTTTCTGCCTGCTTTTCAAGAATTGCGGCTTTCTTTTCGGCATTGGCTCGATCGATTTTGCGGCGATGTTCATCTTGTTCGCGCTGGAGAAGATATTTCTTCCAACCCATGTTGTAGACGTCGATGACGTTTCGATTGGCATCAAGATAGAAAACCTTATTAACGACTGTCTCGATCAAATTCACATCGTGGCTGATGATGACAAGTCCGCCTGAATACTTCGTCAAATACTCGCGGAGCCAAGAAACTGAGTCCGCATCCAAGTGGTTGGTGGGCTCGTCCAGCAGCAGCGTTTCTGCACCACTGAAAAGGATGCGCGCTAGTTCGGCCCGCCGACGTTGTCCACCACTTAAGGCGTTTAGTGGCTCGTCAAAGAGGCGCTCGGCAATTCCAAGGCTGGTCATGATGGCTTCGGCTTCAGCGGTTGCCCCATAACCTCCAGCGGCCGTGAATTCGCTATCCGCTCGCGTGTACCTATTCATTACAGCCTCAAGCTCTTCGCCTTCGGTTGTGGCCATGGCCTGCTCGATCTGGCGCATGCGGGCCACGATCTGATCTAAACCGCGCACAGAAAGAATGCGATCGATGACGCTGCCTTCTTCATCCCCTGTTCGAGGATCCTGAGGAAGATAGCCAATAGTGCCGCTGCGTATTACCTGACCTCCTGCCGGCAAAGACTCACCCGCGAGCACTTTGGCCAGCGTGCTCTTACCCGCGCCATTCCTGCCCACGAAGCCGATGCGATCGCCGTTGTTTATTCTCACTGTAACTTTGCCAATGAGCAGACGTGCCCCGGCGCGAAGTTCGAGGCTCTGTGTGGAAATCATGAAGGCCAGTTTCTCACAGTTTTGGAGGCGTCAGAACTGACGGCTCCCTGTGAGGGAAATTTAGACTGCTGGAGGTTGAGTTACTAAATCAGCGCTGACAATGAATCTCTTTGGGGCAGAGCCGATGTAGTGGAACGGGTAACACGTCGTCAATGTAAGTACCGCGGTCTTCGTAGGCACGATCACTGTGCGGTCATTGGCTCCGACGATTCTAAAAC
>JANXZF010000028.1 GCA_025355665.1 Actinomycetes bacterium | reverse complement strand
CGAACCTCGTTATCCCGAAGAGCGGAGAAAACACGACCCGCTGACGACTGCGTTACCCACCAGATTGCTGCGTACACGAAGATTAGGACGGCCAGTGCGAGCCAGAAAAGATATTTGGTGTTGACAACTCCGATGAAGATTCCGGGTACACGCTCGGCGTTGATGGGCAGGCCGTTCTCGCCATTCGTTAGATTTCCAAAGTTACGGCTTATTACTACGTGGCCGGCTTCACCGAAAGCAAGGGTCACCATTGCGAAGGTGATTCCCTTGGTCCGAAGTGATGCCGCACCGACAAGAACAGCAAGAATTGCAGAAAGTGCGATAGACGTCGGTATGGCGAAATACCAAGGCCACTTGTAGGAGTCGATCAGAATTGCCGTTACGTACGCGCCGGAAGCGAAAAATAACGCGTGACCAAATGAAAGTAGACCGGTGAATCCAAAGAGCAAGTCATATGTGAGCGCGAGTGCGCCGTATAAAAATGCGACGGCGAGGGTTTGCTGGATGCCGGGCTCTTTCAGCATTCCGAAAGAAAGTACTGGCCCAATTGCAAGAATCAGAATGAGTATTCCAAGGAGGGGGCGGGAGTATTTCCATTGCAACATCTAGCGACCCACCTTTCCAAGGAGACCTTGAGGTCTGGAGAGAAGCACCGCGGCTAAAATGAACACGATGACAAAATCCCCTAGTCCGGGGCGGTAGTAGTTGGTGAATTGATCAACCACACCGATGAGCAGAGCAGCAAGAGCGCTTCCACTAAGTGATCCCATTCCTCCAACAACGACCACTATGAAGCCATAAATCAGCCACGAACCGGACATAAGCGGTGTTACGCCGTTTTGATAAGCGGCAACAAGTACGCCGCCCATGCCAGCTGCGAACCCACCCAAAAAGAAAACGGCACTAAATGCCAGACGGACATTGATCCCCAATGCTCCGACCATTGCTCGATTTTCCACACCGGCCCTGATAATCAGACCAATTCTTGTGAAACGCAGTATTGATGTGAGGGCTATGAGGAGAACGAGCGAAGCGCCAATGTAAAGGAATCGATCAACGGGAATGAAGGCTTTGCCGACGGTAACGGTGTTGATGAACCAGTGAGGCGTTGGGAGCAAACGCGGGTCATTTCCGAACCAGCCGCTCAACATGGCACCCACAACAAGGGCAACACCGACTGTTACTAGTGCTTGCTCAATATGTCGCTCGTAAAGACGGGTGATCACGAGTCGCTCGACAAGGAGGGCGAAGCACCCGCCAGATAAACCTCCGAAGATCATGGCCCCAAAGAAAGTCCAAGAATTGCTAGTGGTGAATACTTGAGTCGAAATCCAGAGACCGGAAAATGCGCCGACAGTTAAGAAAGTTCCGTGGGCGAAGTTGAGTACACCCATCAATCCGTAAATAAGCGAAAGTCCCGATGCAACAAGGAAGAAAAGCGCACCCAACCCTATGCCAGTGATTGTGATGAGTATGAAAGTGTCCATCTAGTGACGACCTCCACTCACGCCCAGCATCGAATGCACAAATTCGTCATTTTGCAAGTTTGAAGGATCGCCTTGAAACACAACCGAGCCCTGTGACATCACGATGATGTGTTCGGCGACCGAACGAACCAATGCCAGGTTCTGTTCTACGAGCAGCATTGTTGTCTCTTTGGCAACATGCGAGAGAGCTTCGGCAACTTCGCCAACTAATTTGGGAGCCAAGCCCTTAGTAGGTTCGTCAATGAGAATGATCTGATTTTTGTTTAGCAGTGATCGCGCAATTGCCACCATCTGCTGTTGCCCGCCAGAAAGGGTGCCAGCGCGCTGAGAGGCTCGCTGTAAAAGTTCAGGGAAGAGTTTGTAGACAAGGTCGTAATTTGGGTTTTCGTCTCGAACTGCGAGTGACAAATTCTCTTCGACTGAAAGTGTCGAGAATATATCTCGATCCTCGGGCACATATCCGATCCCAGATTGAGCAATTTTGTACGTGGGCATTGCATGAATGGGTTTGTCGAAAAGATTGATCACACCGGAGGAAGGGATCAGTCCCATAATCGCCCGCAAAGTTGTCGTCTTCCCGACGCCGTTTCTTCCCAGCAATGCTGTTACCTTGTTGCTTGGGACTTCAAAACTGACGTTTTGGAGAATGTGCGAGCCACTGAGATACACATCGACATTGCTTAAGGTGATGGCGTTCATAGACCCACCCCGAGATAGGCAGATTGCACTGCGGGGTTTGCGATGACCTTATCGGGGGAGTCGCACACAACGAGCTCGCCGTAATTGAGAACTGCGATCCGATCGGCAAGCCCCAATATGACATCCATGTGGTGCTCGACAATCAGCACCGTTTTCTCATGCACGGCCACCAGCGATCGAATAATCTCGACCAGTTCGGGAACATGTTCGACGCTAAGCCCGGCCATCGGTTCATCCAGCAGAATGATTTCTGCCTTTGACGCCAAAATGATTGCGATTTCTAATCGTCTTTTGTCGCCGTGAGATAGCGAGCCAGCGACCTGGTTCTCTCGCCCCTTGAGACCCAGCTGTTCTAAAGATTGGTGGGCCAGTTCTACCGCCTCTTTGAAGGCGTAGGCGTTTCGAGTGAGATTCATCGAATGACCCAGGTTTGCTTGCGCTGCGATACGGACGTTTTCAAGGAGCGTCAAGTTGTTGAAGACACTCGATGTTTGGAAAGTACGGGCGATGCCAGCCTTGGCTCGATTAAAGGGGGAGAACTCGGTTATGTCTGTGGCACCAAGATGAATGGTTCCTCTTGTGGGCGCCAGAAGTCCTGAAAGCAAATTGAAAAGTGAGGTCTTGCCTGCGCCGTTGGGGCCAATTATGCCGAGGGTCTCGTGTCTCGAGACTTCCACATTGATGCCATCGAGAATCTTCGCTCCTCCAATTGCCAAACTTAAGTCAGAGACGGTTAGGGCGGTGCTCATCTCTTCCTTTCCGACTATTCGCGAGGTTTAGACATCCAAAGAAGCCTGACGATATGAGGCGTCAGGCTTCTTTGGATTCGTATCTATTTAGTGGGCTACGTTAGTGAGAGTCTTTACAAGAACTGGCTTGTAATGAACTCCATCTTTGACGAGTTTCACGATGAACATCGGTTGAACAAGCACGTGATCCGAAGCTCGCACCGTCATGTGTCCCTTCAAGCCGCTGAAAGAGAACCCTTCGAGATTGCTAATAGCTGTATCAACATTAGCGGTTGGATTCTTTGTCAGTGCCTGCACGATCATGCGAGCGGCATTAACCCCGTCAGATGTGAAGAGATCCTGAGAGGTCCCTGCCTTCGCGAAATCCGCTGCTAAGGCCTGGCTTGTCGGGGTATCTACGACACCGGGGAAGTAGCTGTTTGTAAGGACAGCATTTGCGCCATCGAAGATGGTTCCGTAGATGTCATAAGTACCCGTGCCAGCAAGACCCGTAATAGGCCGAGTATGTGCAAATACGTTCTGTTGCTTGAGCGCGGTGAACATGGCACCTGCTGTCAGGGCATTTGACCACGCGATGAAGATGTAGTCGCCCTTCGCATCTGCCGCCTGCTTTGCGTATGGGGTGAAATCAGCAGTTGTTGTCGCAACCTTGATCTCCTGGAATGTTGCTCCCTTTGGTGTCAAGAACAATTTGGCCGCACCAATATTGCCAGCGCCGAAGGCATTATCTTCAACAAAAAGTATGACCTTCTTGCCGCTAATAGGCTTGATACCACTTAATGGCGCAAAATCTTGAAGTGAGGTGTTTCCAGAACGGAACACATATTTATTAGTTGCACTTGTTACAGCGTCATTCTTGGCTGGTCCTGAGATGTAGAGGACTTTGTTTTGCTGAGCCAATGGCGCAAGAGTTAACGCAACACCTGAAGAGGCAGTTCCAGCGATGATCTTTGTTCCGTTTCCGACCATCTCTTTGAAGAAAGCAGTGGCTGCTGCGGGATCAGCGGCATCATCTTTGTAGGTGAGTACTAATTTGGCGGGTCCGACTTTCATCGTGCCGTGGGTGTAATAATTCAATCCCCAGTTAAGAGCATCCGTGTAAGCCACTCCGTATGACTTCAAAGGACCAGAAGTGGCCGTAATTACGCCGATCTTTACATCACTTGTTGCAGCTTTTGCAGGAACAGCAAGACCTACAGGAACTGCAAGTGCGAGTGCTAGGGCCGAAACGCCACCCCGCATCCATTTAGTGTGCTTGCGCATTCTCTATTCTCCTCAACGAGTTAGGGTCGCCCTCCAGGGGAGCGACCTCGTGCGAGTGTAGCCCCGGGTTTAAAAAAAATGGGTAAATTTTCCGTTACCAATTTCAGTAAATTATGGCGAACCATTCGGCTTACTGACAGGATCAGGCCATGGATACAAAGGCTTTCTTGCCTGACGTTAGATTGGAAGTTCCAGTTGTCGGTGGTGTGTTGTCAGTTTTTCGGTATGGGCCTTCGGGTGGAAAACCCGTTCTTCTCATTCATGGAGTGACCTCCTCAAACCGAGCATGGCAATTGTTTGCTGCCGCGTTGGTCCCTCGTGGTTACACGCTATACGCGGTCGATTTGCGAGGTCGAGGGGACTCCAATCAACTCCCTGGCCCTTTTGGTTTTGGGGTGCATGCTCGAGATTGCATTGCTGTTATTGACTTTTTAGGGTTCGACAAGATGGATGTCAT
>JANXZF010000107.1 GCA_025355665.1 Actinomycetes bacterium | reverse complement strand
TGTTCCCACCGCCATTGGTCTTGCTCCAAAACCAGGATCCTTGGATGTCGTAGGACTCGATGTAAGCGATGAAGATATGGCTATCGCGCTTATGGTAGACAACGACGAGTGGAGAGAAGAAATTCCGCTTATCGAAGAGTGGTTTGCAAAAATCGGAGAGAAACTTCCGAAGCAGTTGAATGTGCAATTGGAGAAGCTAAAAGCACAACTTTAAACCAGACGCAAAAGTACTTGACCAATTTCCAGTCTCTAGGACGGTCACACCAGTGCACAAACCCGATCCCGCGGAAGGTCACAGTGCCGGTATTCCTAAACTTGTGGGGAATAGAAGAGTCAAAACCAATGGAATGGTTCTTGGAGAGAGTCAACATGAGGTCTCCGATCACAACTTCAACTTCTCCCTCCAATGCATACGCGTATTCGTAGCCATGGTGGGTCGCAAGCGATCCAGCCTCAAGAGATTCGCTACCTGGTTCGTAGACGATTTCTATGAAATTAACGGTTTTTCGGGTGGTGGCGGCCAAGGGATTCAAGCGTGGCCACAGAGGGTTGGGACTTCCTATTTTCTATCTGTGAGACAAAAGAGGGGAGACATCTAGTTGCCTGACGACCTCACGCAATGAAAGACCCGCGCTCTGGCGAATCTCCTTCAGGCGTGGTCCGATATGTATATTGGAACCCTTCACAGGTCCCCTTTCTAAAGCAAAACTTGATTCCCCCTGCCGCTAACTGAGGCACTATTCCACTGTTTACCTCGGTTGGACAGCAAGGCTCGAAATTGACCCTATTTAGGTGTGTCACCCCCCTGACCGCTGGCCAGAGTTAACATCCCTTGAGAGAGGTTCGTGTCCCTCATTTCACCTTTTGGGTCGGGAAGACGTTTGGATGTTGAGCCAGTTCAAGTCTTGTGCGGCGGATGTGCCCGAAGAGAATCCGCTCTGCATCCTCAACGTCATTTTTAAGAATGGCCGATAGCAGCAAATGGTGCTCGTAATGCGCTGGCTTGAAGCCGTCGCTGGCAAGTAATCTCGTATACGCCCGACGGTAGTGCTGGGTCGTGTTCCAGAGCCTGGCCACCATCTCACCCAATAACGACGTTTCGGCGCCGGCGTAAGACAACAGATGAAATTCACGATCCAATTTTAAAAAGACTTCGACTTCTTTATTCTTTTCCATCCGGTTGGCAAGGTCGGCGAGTTGATCAATCTTTGCCTTCGAGAGATGAGGAATGCTGAGTCGCAGCAATAGTGGCTCGATCCGTTCGCGAATTTGATACATCTCTTCGCACTCGGCCAGACTCAATTGCGAAATCCATGCTCCTGTATGGGCCACAAGGTTGACCAACCCATCTGCTTCCAACATGCGCAAGGCTTCTCGAACTGGTGATCGACTTGCGCCAAATTGTTCTGCAATGTCTTCTTGGCGAATTCGCACCCCAGGCGGGTATTTTCCAGCGAGGATGGCTTCTTTTAAAGCCGCCGCGATGCGGTGGCTTGTTGCAAGTTCGCTTTCAGAACTCACGGACATCTATTTCACCGTACCTTTACTTGTCAGGATTTGCTGGATGCCAGAGTCTAAGGGAGGTTGTTTTCTCGTAGGCCTTCCCGTTCGGAAAACTTACGAGTTCCATCTGCATCCCCCAGGGGGTGAGGAAGTACACCCATGTTTGTCCCTCGCTTGCATTTCGACTTGCCGTGGGTTCGCCGAGAAAAAAGATGCCTTTGTTCTTCAGGTATTCATACGCCTCATCGAAGTCATCAACATAGAAGGCTAAGTGGTGCCCACCAATGTCGCTGTTCAAGGGTTGGGGTGCAGGCGGCTCAAACGGCTCATATTGAAATATTTCGAAATTTGGTCCCTGCTTGCAGCGAAAGAATCGCAGTTCGCGCATGATGGTTCGGGGATGAACATTGAGGTGCTCCTTCATCCAGTTATCTTCGCGGACAAAGGGTCCGAGTGAATAGACAAGTTCGCACCCGATCACATCGACGAAGAATCGCGTTGCCTGCTCCAAATCGGGCACCGTAAATCCGATGTGCTCGGTGCCCCGTAGTCCTGGGATGCCTGTGGTCATGTGCCCTCTCTTAGATTTCCCAACCTGCGGAATTGGATCCAATCGTAGCCAAATAGCAGAAATAATGGGGCTTTTGGGGTCATAAACCTTGCGATTGGACTCAATCCAGTTTACAGTTCTGTCCAACTCGGCTGGGAGTGTCTCGGCCGTCTCTCGAGGAGATCCGCCATGGCCGACCATGCCACCTTGTTGCCCGCCCAATCGTGGGTAGAACTACGCACGACCCCCGAGGATTGGAAGGCGGCTGATCCGGCTTTGCTAGCCGCGATGTTGGGGCAACTCCATCTCATAAGAGCCTTTGAGGAAGCTGCCCTCGAGTTGGCCGGCGAGAGTTTGGTGCACGGCCCAGTACATAGCAGCATCGGACAAGAGGGTGGAGCAGTTGGATCAATCATTGGCCTCGCTACCGCGGATGCGATTAATGGATCTCATAGAGGCCACCATCAATTTCTTGCCAAGGTAATCAATCACGTTTCGGGCGGGAAACTAGATTTGAAGAATCTCGTAACAGATGAATTGCAAGTAGTTCTTCAACGCACATTGGCCGAAATTCTCGGTCTTGCACAAGGATACTGCGCCGGCCGCGGCGGTTCGATGCATTTGCAGTATTTCGAAGCGGGAGCCTTGGGAACTAACGCAATTGTCGGAGGAGGAGTTCCACTTGCCGCGGGAAATGCGTGGGCGCAAAAACGCGCAAACACAAATAATGTCACGGTTTCTTATTTTGGCGATGGTGCGGTGAACATAGGATCAGTGTTGGAATCAATGAACCTAGCATCGGCGTGGAAACTTCCACTCTGCTTCTTCATTGAGAACAACTTGTATGCCGTATCAACGCACGTCAACGAAGCAACTGGAGAGACGCGACTCTCAGGTCGCGGGTTGGGATTCGCGATCCCTTCCTGGCGAGTCGATGGAATGGATCCGCTTGCAGTTCACCTGGCAATGAAGGAAGCCGAAGCGTTTATGCGCACGGGACAGGGACCAGCAGTTATCGAAGCCGAGGTCTACCGATACTTCCATCAAAGTGGCGCATTTCCAGGCAGCGCTTTTGGCTATCGCACAAAGGAAGAAGAGGCCCAGTGGCGCGAGCGCGATCCACTTCTCCGCGTTGCAAACGAAATGATCGCCCTTGGCCTCATTGATCAAGCGGGTGTGGATTCTGTACGCGAGCAAGCCGTTGCCGCGAACAAGGTCGCTATCGCCGCACTGACCGAGCCAAATCCTGATATCGCAGGCAAACGGCGGATTCGTCCAGAACTTTGGCCCGATGTTGATTTTGTTAACGCAGGAGTGCGCGGGAATGCCAGCGAACTCTCTGGCGCTCGCACGTTAGAGCCCACCACGTCCTCAGCAGTCACTAAAGCAAGCAAATTTGTCGACGCAATTGCTGCTGTTCTCGACCGTCGCATGGAAACTGATGATCGAATAATCATTCTGGGTGAAGATATACATCGTTTAAATGGAGGAACGAACGGTGCAACGAAGGGATTGTCCAAGAAGTACCCTGATCGCATTCTCGGCACCCCGATCAGCGAGAACGCTTTTGTCGGTCTTGGCGGAGGTATGGCACTAGATGGTCGTTATCGCCCTGTCGTGGAGTTCATGTATCCAGACTTTATGTGGGTTGCGGCGGACCAGGTTTTCAATCAAATTGGAAAGGCTCGCCATATGTTCGGCGGCAAGAACTCGGTTCCACTTGTATTGCGCACAAAAGTGGCAATGGGAAGTGGATACGGATCTCAACACCTCATGGACCCCGCGGGAATTTTCGTGACTTCTCCTGGTTGGCGCATCGTCGCGGCCTCAACGCCTGCTGACTACATAGGATTAATGAATGCGGCTTTGACACTTGATGATCCTGTACTCGTTCTTGAGCATGTTGATTTGTATGGTGACATGGGAGAGATTCCGGAAACAGATTTGGATTATCAAATTCCATTTGGCAAGGCGAACATCCGTCGAGCAGGTAAGGATGTAACAGTGCTTACGTACCTTTCAATGGTGAAACATTCACTGACGGCAGTCGAGCAATCTGGCATTGACGCTGAGGTCATCGATCTTCGCTGGCTAGATCGTGCAAGTTTCGATTGGGAGAGCGTAGAAGCAAGTATTCGAAAGACCAATAATGTTTTGATTGTCGAACAAGGTGCTCGCGGCACCTCTTACGGCGGATGGTTGGCTGATGAAATTCAGCGACGCT
>JANXZF010000001.1 GCA_025355665.1 Actinomycetes bacterium | reverse complement strand
TGGGAGTGCGAGACGTTATTGCCAAAGCTGGGGCCCTTGCCACAGATATCGCAGTTAGCAGCCATCGTCGTACTCCTTCAAAGAATTGAGTTCAGGGGATCGGGTAAATCGATCTTGTGCGGGGGTAAGGGTAGCGCCTAGGCGGGCTTTGAGGCTAATTGGCTCAAATCTGGAACAAAGGAGGGCTAGCCCCTGACAGTTTTACGCGTAAATATCGCTGAAGTGAGTGTTACCACAGCGTAGGAACACCTTCGAGATTTCACTGACCACTCACAATATGGGCAGGAATTGGCTCAATCGGAGTCAATATTGAAGGAGGGTCAATGAATTCCCTAGATCTGGCGCGGTGGCAATTCGCCATCACCACCGTGTATCACTTCCTCTTCGTGCCGATCACGATCGGGATGGGCTTTTATGTAGCGGGGTTGCAGACGGCCTGGTATCGAAGCGGCAACCTGAAGTATTTAAGGGCCACCAAATTCTTCGGAAAACTCTTCCTCATCAATTTCGCCATCGGGGTGGTCACAGGAATAGTTCAGGAATTCCAATTCGGAATGAACTGGTCCTCCTACAGCCGCTTCGTGGGCGACATCTTCGGGGCGCCCCTTGCGATGGAGGGCTTGCTCGCCTTCTTCCTTGAGAGCACCTTCCTGGGCTTGTGGATTTTCGGTTGGGATAGGTTGCCCAAGAAATTGCACCTCGCCTCGATTTGGGCTGCAGCAACAGGCACTTTGTTATCTGCCTACTTCATTCTCGCTGCAAATTCGTGGATGCAACATCCAGTCGGATACATCCTTAATGCGCAGAAGGGTCGAGCAGAACTCACCAACATCTTCACCGTGCTGACGCAGAAAACTGCTCTGGCAACTTTCTTCCACACAATTCCGGCGGCAGCTTTTACCGGCGCTGCATTCCTCGCTGGAGTTTCAGCGTGGTTGGTCATGAAGAAGAAAGACGTCGAGATGACCCGAGGAACTCTCAAGCTCGGACTCATCGCGATGTTGATCAGTTTCGTCCTAGTTGGTTTTTCAGGAGACCTCACATCAAGAGTTATGACCGAACAACAGCCAATGAAGATGGCTGCGGCAGAAGCTCTTTACAACACCACTGAATCTGCACCATTCTCTCTTTTCACAATCGGAACTCTCAACGGCTCCCGTTCGGTATTCCAGATTGACTTGCCTTCGATGTTGTCATTCCTGTCGACTGGCAATTTCAAAGGCGTCGTCGAAGGCGTCAATGATCTGCAAGCCAAATACGAATCTCAATACGGACCGGGAAATTACAAACCGAATATTCCGTTGGCGTATTGGTCGTTCCGTTTGATGATCGGCTTTGGCTTCCTCGGCGCGATTTTTGCTCTTCTCGCGCTCTGGCAGATGCGTAAAGGCGGCACACCGCACGGGAAATGGTTTGTTCCTTCGATGTTGACCCTGCCTTTCTTGCCATTGCTAGCTAATTCCTTTGGATGGATCTTTACCGAGACTGCCCGTCAACCTTGGGCAGTCTTTGGATTGATCAAAACTTCAGCCGGAGTAAGCCAAGTAGTTTCCAGTGGAGCAGTCCTCTTCACTCTCATCGCATTTACTCTTTTGTATGGCGTGCTTGCAGTCATTGAAGTGGGATTGATCTTCAAGACAATAAAAGTTGGTCCAAGACCCGAAGTTGACTATGAAGTCGACTCCGTCGGTGGATCCGCTGACCGCCCACTCGTGATGTCCTACTAAGGAAGGAGACAACAATGTCATTTCAAAGCGTCTGGTTTTTGCTAATTGCCGTTCTCTGGGTGGGATATTTCATTCTCGAAGGATTCGACTTCGGTGTTGGAATGCTGCTTCCCTTTGTCTCTCGCAATGCTGCCGATAGGCGTGCAGTGCTTACAACGCTTGGCCCAGTCTGGGACGGCAACGAGGTTTGGTTGCTCGTCGCGGGCGGTGCCACTTTCGCTGCTTTCCCCGAGTGGTATGCAACGTTGTTTAGCGGGTTCTACCTGCCATTGTTTTTGATCCTCGTCGGACTCATCGTCCGCGGGGTGGCATTTGAATACCGAAGCAAACATGGCGACGGCACGTGGCGTGCACGGTGGGATCTGGCGATCGTAATTGCCAGTTTCCTACCCGCACTTCTATGGGGCGTGGCTTTTGCAAATATTGTTCGCGGGGTACCACTAGAAAAGGCGGCAAGTGGATCCATTGAATATGTCGGTGGATTCTTCAACCTCCTAAATCCTTACGCACTCCTCGGTGGGATTGTCACTTTGACGGTCTTCCTTACTCACGGCGCTCACTTCCTCGCCCTCAAAACGGCGGGTGAGATTCGCGCTCGTGCGCACGCGCTTGCACTCCGTTTGGGACTAGTTGCTGCAGTTGCTGCAGTTGCCTTCTTGCTCTGGAGCAATCTGATGTTGCCATTGATCAACACCAAGTTCTTGGTGCTATCGATTGCCACGGCTCTGTTCTGGGTGGGCGGTATCGCGGCTAACTTCCGTGGGCGAGAGGGTTGGGCGTTCTTGTCATCGTCCATCGCTATCGCCACATTCGTCAGCGGACTGTTCTTCGCCCTATATCCGCGTGTGATGCCAAGTTCCAAAGGCGCGCAATTCGATCTCACAATTTTCAATGCTTCGAGTACGAATTACACGCTTAAGGTAATGACCATCGTTGCGGTAGTAATGACGCCGATTGTGCTTGTGTATCAAGGGTGGACTTATTGGGTCTTCAGGAAACGCGTGAGCGCCTCCCAGATCCAATTCCCTGAACAAGGAGTACTCGATACATTGCACCAGTGAAATCAGTTGATCTGCGGCTGCTGCTCTCCTCGAGTAGCGGCCGCAGATTATTAATAGCAAGTGTTTTCGCAGGAGCGTTCTGGTCATTCGTTGTGGTGGGCAACGCATTCTTGATCTCGGAAGTCATCATCCGCATCACTGGACACAAACCCCATTCATTGCACTTTGTCGCACTTCTGGCGGGACTTTGGCTTTTGCGCGCGGTGTTTCAATCGCGATTTGATTATTGGTGCTCCGTGCAGGCAATTAGAATGAAACAGGAACTGCGATCGGAGACGACATCTAGGGCAGAGAATTATTCGGTCGGGTCGGCTGCCAGCCTTAGCAATATTTTAACCAAAGGCTTGAACGCGCTTGATATTTACTTGGGGCGATTTGTCCCTCAGATGGTTTTTGCCGCAATTACCCCAACTGTTGTGATTGCTATTTTGTTTACTCAAGACGTCATTTCCGGATTAATCGCTCTCATCACCTTGCCCCTGATTCCACTCTTTGGTGCGCTTATTGGGCGCTTTTCTGAAGAAGCGGTCGTCAAGAAGTGGCAAACCTTGGGAACACTCTCGGCTTACTTTGAGGATTCCCTTCGAGGGTTCATCACTTTGAATATATTCGGGCGGAGCAAGAGCCAGTCAAAGCGGATCGGCCAGATGGGTGATACCTACTCGGATGAGACGATGAAGGTTCTGCGAATTTCATTTCTTTCCGCATTTGCCCTCGAACTCATAGCCACTCTGTCTGTGGCTGTTATTGCTGTGTCGATCGGACTTCGATTGGTATCGGGCTCAATAGATTTTAGGACGGCGTTGGTTGTCCTTGTTCTAGCCCCTGAAGTCTATTTTCCCGTGCGAAATGCAGCCTCACTCTTTCACGCCTCTCAAGACGGCACGCAGTCGTTGCGCGAACTTGAGCAAGTTAGGGATAAGCCTTTTTCAATTCAAATGCCTGAGATTTTGCCCAGCGAAGAAATCGTTGGCCTTTCATGGCCGTCATGGAAATTTCTTATTGGTGTAAGAGTCCCAGCCGGTCACGTTCGTAGAGGGCAGATGCTCTTTGTCCTGGGAGAGTCTGGTGTGGGTAAGACGACCTTTGCAGGCAACATTTTGGGGTTTTCCTTTGATGCGCCTGTCGAAATTCATACGGATAGGGGAGGATTCACCCTCGGGGCTGGGATGGAAACACAATGGCAGAAGCTGGTCGGCTGGATTCCGCAGAACCCTCAACTCGCATCGGGAAGCGTGCGACAGCAATTCACACTGATTGATCCCAACGCATCCGATGCTCAAATTGAGAATGCGCTTTCAATGGCAGGGCTATCCATCCAAGACCTACCCGACAGACTAGATACCAATCTTGGACAAGGGGGCGAAGCATCTCATTCTGCTTCCGGTGGACAGATAAGAAGAATTGCAGTTGCTCGAGCCTTGTTCCGAAATCCTTTGCTCTTGGTAGCCGATGAGCCAACTGCCGATTTGGATGAGACGAGTTCGACATTGGTCATGAACGCATTACGGGCCGCGCAGAGCCGAGGAACCATGGTCCTTTGTATTACCCACGATTCTTCACTCGTTGGACCTCATGATCTGGTCTGTGCATTTGAGCGAGGCGCCGAGTGAAGAGAATTTATCCCTATCTTCTCAGTAGCGCCGCATATGTAGCCGGCATCGGACTGACGGTTACTAGTGCCTGGCTCATAACGATGGCCTCGTTCAAGCCACCTCTCATGACATTGGGCGTCGCAATCGTCGGAGTCCGCTTCTTTGGAATTTCGCGATCAGTCGCTCGTTACTTTGAAAGAATCACAAGTCATCGCCAGGTCTTTGATCGTCTCTCTGGGCTTCGGGTCAGACTCTTTGAGGCGATCACGTCAAATCCCTTATCGCTTGTTCGAGATTTATCATCCGGGAAATTGGTCAAGCGCGTTGTCGATGATGTGGAGCGAGTCCAAGAGTACGAGCTCCGAATCACCCTTCCGCATATTGCAGGAGTGATGACGCTCGTGTCAGCAGTTGGACTTGGCTTTTGGATTCTTCCCCTGTCAATTGTCGTGACTTTGCCCGCAACTCTTTTCCTGCTTTTCTTTCTTCCCGTTTTCATCAAGACGAGGTGCGAAATCTTCGCTCGACGAATCGAGCTACTCGAAAATGAATATGCGTCTGTGGTTCAACAAGCAGCTCACGGAATAGCTGAAGCCAAGTTTTACGGTTACCTAGAGGAGCGGTTCGCCCGTACCCGAGAACTCGAAAATCGTTTGCGTGGTGCAGAGGATTCGTTATTGCGAGCCAACCGATTATTCGCATTCGCATCCACTGCCACTATCGGGCTCACATTGGTGATTCTTGCGTGGTTCGCGCAGCAATACTCATCGACAATTCCTGCGGTGAGAGTTGCCATGCTTATATTTTTGCCACTCGTTATGTTTGAGTCTGTAACCATGTGGTACCCAAACCTGTTTGGCGCGGGGAAACTTCTCCTTGCTCGAGCAGAGGTTTCCCAAATTATTGATTCACGGAGCCATCCCCTTGAGGCTTTTGTGGAAGCCGATCTTCCGTTTTCGGGAATTAAAGTCCGCAGCCTTCAATCCAAATGGAGCGATGGCGAACATTTCATGGAGCCAGTTTCTTTCGCTGTAGCAGCGGGGCAGACCCTGATCATTAGAGGGCGAAGCGGGAGTGGTAAATCCACTCTTGCCATGGCACTTCTTGGATTGCTGGAATATGACGGGGAGATTCTTCTGAGCGGAAACGAAATGCGGAACCTTGAATATTCACACATTGCTGGCGCCATCCAGGACAGTCATATTTTCAATACTTCTCTGCGAGAAAATCTCAAGATCGCCGCGCCTGGTGCAACAGATGAAGAATTAATTGCAGTCCTAAAGTTGGTCGAACTCGATACCTTGCTTGAGCAGTTGCCAAGTGGATTGGATACTGTTCTTGGCCAATTTGGCCGGACGCTTTCGGGAGGTGAGGCAAAGCGGTTGAGCATTGCTCGGGCATTGCTCTCACGCGCCGATGTGCTTGTGCTTGACGAGCCGACCGAACACTTGGACCGCGAACTATCCCTGCATGGAGCGGAGAATTCTTGATCTCCATCGAACTTTGATCGTGATCACTCATTCTGGCTGGGAAAACGTAGGACAGACTTACCAACTTCGTCGATAAGAAGGTCGATTGCTCCCAATAAGGTCAATTAGAGGCAATTAGGGACAATTAAAGGAAGAATGTGTCCATGGCCGACCTGACTACAAAATTGATAGATGTAGTCGGGGATCGAACAGCAAAAGTCCTCGAGTCAGGTATTGGGGCTCGCACAGTGGGCGATTTACTTCGGCACTATCCCCGCCGTTACATGGTACGCGGTGAATTGACCGACATCTCTGAACTCAAGGAAGGCGATGAGGTGACAATCCTTGCCGAAGTTTTCAGCACAAATGCCCGCTCATTGCGAGGACGCAAAGGAACAATCCTTGAAGTCGTTGTTACTGACGGAACCTCAAAACTTTCATTGACATTTTTCAATCAAGCCTGGAGAGAGCGCGATCTCCGCCTTGGCAGACAGGGACTTTTTGCCGGCAAAGTTGGCGTGTTTAATGGCAAGCGCCAGCTGTCCCACCCCGACTACGAACTCATTCCAGATGGAAGCGATGTCGACAGCGCAATTGATCAGTTTGCCGGGAAATATCTTCCGGTCTATCCGGCTACCGCCAAGATGCCTTCGTGGAAATTGGCGCAGTGCATAAAACTGGCAGTGGATTCTTTGGACGAGGTTCCGGATTTTCTCCCTGAGGAGATTCGTAAGAAGCATGGCTATCCAACATTGAAGGAAGCCCTCGTGCACCTTCATCAACCAGAGGACATTGATCAAGCAGAACATGCTCGTCAAAGACTTACATTTGATGAGGCATTTCTGCTTCAACTCTTACTCGTGGTTCGACGTGCAGAGCTTCGAAAGTTGAGTGCAAAATCGCGGCCCGTCCGCAATGGCGGCTTACTCGAAGAGTTCGATCGGAATTTGCCATTTACCTTAACTGCCGGCCAGCGTGAAGTGATCGCCGAAATTGAAGCAGACCTTGCTGCTTCCCACCCGATGCATCGGCTTTTACAAGGTGAAGTTGGCTCAGGCAAAACTGTCGTCGCCCTTCGAGCGATGCTTGCTGTGGTCGACAGTGGAGGACAGGCCGCCCTCCTTGCTCCGACAGAAGTTTTGGCCCAGCAGCATCTACGCACAATTACCGCGTTGTTGGGCTCACTTTCTCATGGAGGGATGCTCGGAGGATCGGAGAACGCCACGCAGGTGACCCTCATTACCGGATCACAAAACGCGCTATCAAGAAAAGAGGCACTTGCCTTGGCCGAGTCTGGTCAGGCAGGAATTGTCATTGGTACGCATGCGCTTTTGTCGCAGACCGTCAACTTTGCAGACCTTGGACTTATCGTGGTTGATGAACAACATCGATTTGGCGTTGAACAACGCGATGCTCTGAAGGCTAAGGCAGGTTTGCCACCACACGTACTGGTGATGACGGCTACACCGATTCCAAGAACCGTTGCAATGACGGTCTTTGGAGACTTGGATGTTTCCACATTAAGGGAATTGCCAAGCGGGCGGCAAGTAATAACGACACATGTTGTTTCTGCAATTGAAAAGCCTGCCTTTGTCGATAGGGCGTGGTCTCGAATACGAGAAGAAGTAGCCAACGGACATCAGGCCTACGTCGTTGCTCCTCGAATAAATGCAACGAGCTCGGCCGATGCTGACATGGATTTCTTATTTGGAACGCAATCCTCTGAACTCACCTCGGTTGAGGAACTTTCCCCCAAATTGGAATCTGGTCCGTTGAAGGGACTTCGGATCGCACTGCTTCACGGTCAACTTCCAGCCGATGTCAAGGAAGAAACCATGCGGGCATTCTCGCAAGGTCAGATCGATGTCCTGATTTCTACAACAGTGATTGAAGTCGGGGTGGACGTCCCAAATGCCACCGTGATGGTGATTATGGACGCTGATCGATTTGGCGTTTCTCAACTCCACCAACTTCGTGGCCGAATCGGCCGAGGCACAGCGCCAGGCCTATGTCTGCTCGTAACTGGGGCTCCCGCGGACTCGTCTGCGAGGGCACGACTCGAAGCCGTCGCTGGCACATTAGATGGATTCGAACTATCCCGTATTGATCTTGAGCAACGGCGCGAGGGTGACGTGCTTGGTGTCAGCCAGTCAGGAACGCGATCGCACCTTCGTCTGTTGCGAGTTCTGCGAGATGAATCATTGATCGACCAGGCAAGATCTGATGCGCAAACCCTCATCGACAACGATGCGGCATTGGCTGCCTATCCGGCATTGGCCCGCGAACTCAAAATCTTGCAAGCCGATGAGAATGCGGATTACATCGACAAGGGTTGATCATAGAATTGGCCAATGAGAATCATTGCCGGGGTTGCTAAGGGTCGCACCCTTTCCACCGTGGCTGGCGCAACTCGACCAACTTCTGACCGAGCACGCGAAGGTCTCTTCTCTTCGCTTCTCTCCGAGTTCGGCGATTTCACGGCCCTTCACGTCCTTGATCTTTTTGCAGGCTCTGGGGCCATAGGACTTGAGGCACTGTCTCGCGGAGCAGGACTCGTTCACGCCGTTGAAAAGAATGACGGTGCTTGCAAGACAATTACCAAAAATGCCGAACTTGTTCAAAAGGCGAAAACGCCGGGTGAGTTTCATCTCTACTCAATGTCTGCTCAGAAGTTTCTAGAGATACCCGCAACAGCAAAATATGACCTTGTTTATCTGGACCCTCCCTACGATTTCTCAGATGTCGAGTTATATAAGGCTCTAGTTCAACTCAGATCTGGTGACTTTTTGAAAGAGGACGCCGTCATCGCCTTTGAACGTGCGAGCAAATCAGGGGCGATGAAATGGCCAAGCGGGTACGAACCCTTAAGAGAGCGAAATTACGGCCAGGCAGTCATTTACTACGGGAAATTGGCCCAGAATGGATAAGACTACCAATCATTGCTAGCGTTTGAGCCATGAAGAGCGCCGTATGTCCTGGATCCTTCGACCCGGTGACCTACGGGCATTTAGACATTATCGAGAGGGCAACTTCCCACTTCGACCAGGTCATCGTCGCCGTCCTTGAAAACCGTAGCAAGGCAAGCCTTTTCACGGTCGAAGAGCGGATCTCGATGATCCGTGAAAACACTAAGCATTTTCCCAACGTCGTAATCGATTCTTGGTATGGACTGTTGGTTGAGTACTGCAGTGCAAACAAAATCACCACGATCGTGAAGGGTTTGCGCGCTGTAACCGACTTCGATTACGAATTGCAGATGGCCCAGATCAATTTCCAAGCTGCCAAAGTCGAGACGATGTTCATGGCAACTTCGCCAACACATTCATTCTTATCTTCATCAATTGTCAAAGAACTCGCGCACTTTGGCGGGGACGTCTCAACAATGGTTCCTCCCAATGTGGATGAAGCACTTCGCAAACGAGTAGCAGGGACAACAAACCGACTGGCGGGGGACTGAGGAATGGATTCCATTGAGAAATTGGGCTCAGCCATCACGATGGTTGAGGAAGCACGTAGCGTTCCATTGTCGGCTTCATGCGTGGTTCACCGCGCCGAGCTTCTCGAATTGTTGGATGAAGCTCGCAACAATCTGCCTCACGATTTTGCCAAGGCGCAGAATCTTCTGGCTTCTCGCGACGCCATCGTTGAGGAGGGCCGACAAAGTGCGGAGCAGTTAGTTGCAATGGCCCGCGAAGAAGTTGCGCGCATGGTCGAACAGACATCAATTGTGCAAGCCGCACGCGATGAATCCCAACGCATTTTGGATGAGACTCGCGCAATGGCCGAGCGCGAGCGCCAAGAAGTTGAAAACTACATTGATTCTCGCCTTGCAACGCTAGAAGTAATATTGAACAAGACCATGGATGCGGTTTCCCG
The DNA here is from genome assembly GCA_025355665.1 of Actinomycetes bacterium. Lineage (GTDB taxonomy): Bacteria > Actinomycetota > Actinomycetes > Nanopelagicales > Nanopelagicaceae > QYPT01. The sequence goes on along the minus strand of JANXZF010000001.1, from coordinate 18,373 downwards.
TGGGCGCGAGCGACTGGCGGGAGCCGACGACAAGGATGTCTTGTCGCAACTCGCCAACGACTAGATGCCACGATGAATAAGCAGAAGGCTTTCTTTTTCAATACCCACGATCTGCCCAGGCGAGCCGGGGAGATGAGGGAGTACACCCTTGATGTGCCAGCTCCTGAGCGAATCGGGATCGACGTCATCGGTGTTCCCGAAGACCAAGGCATTCATATCTCCATGAAACTCGAATCGGTGACTGAAGGCATTTTGGTTACCGCCCACGTTACAACGATCGCCGAGGGAGAGTGCATACGGTGCCTCGAGCCGATGGATCTGCCCATCTTCCGAAACTTTCAGGAGCTCTACCGATACGCCCCTGAAAAGGCTCACACCAAAGCTCAACGCAGAGCCGCTGAAGTCCACGATGATGTGGATGAGGACGAGGACTTGATGGTCGATGGAGAAATTATCGATGTGAGCACTCCGGTCCGTGATGCCATCGTTCTGGCCCTGCCTATCAATCCTGTGTGCGAACTAGATTGCCCAGGGCTCTGCCCGCGCTGCGGGGTTAAGTGGACCCTTCTGGATCCCGACCATCGCCATGCGGTCACCGATCCACGCTGGGCGGGATTGAGCGATTTGCTCGAAGCCGACCCAGACGAAGAGCCCTAAGTAAATCGGCCCTCAGCAGAGGGACGATTTCAAGAATTGAAGGGTTTAGGGGATACTAAGGACCTACGATTTATAGGGCTGTACGTATTTAGAAAGAGGAACGAAAAGTGCCAGTACCAAAGCGAAAAATGTCTCGCTCCAAGACCCGTTCCCGTCGGAGCCAGTGGAAAACCACCGCAGCAGCCCTTGTTGCATGCCCACAGTGCCAATCACCGCGTTTGCAGCACACCGCATGCCCAACTTGTGGCACCTACAACCGTCGTCAGGTAATCGAGGTCTGATCTGTACTCTTCGCTAACCAAAGCTTTGGGCGTAAGCATTAGCCCAGAACTACTGGAGTTGGCATTGACGCACCGTTCTTTTGCTTACGAATCAGGTGTGTTAGAAACTAATGAGCGCTTAGAGTTTTTAGGCGATTCAGTTCTAGGCCTGGTCGTCACCCAAGAGTTGTATTCCCGTTTTCCCGATCTGGACGAGAGTCGCCTCTCACCACTGCGCTCTGGTGTCGTCAACATGCGCGCCCTTGCAGATGTGGCACGTGTTCTCGAACTGGGTGCATCAATTCGCTTGGGTAAGGGCGAAGAAGTAACAGGCGGACGCGACAAAAACTCTCTGCTCGCCGACGCTTTTGAGGCCATCATCGGTGCGATCTATCTTGAAAAAGGCTTCGATGAAACGGCCCGTGTAGTGATGAAACTCATTGCACCAACTTTGGAAAGTGCGTTAGCAAAAGGTGCAGGACTGGACGGAAAGACTGCGCTTCAAGAGTTACTGGCCTTTCAAGGCAAAGGTGTCCCTGAATATGTTGTGACGGAAACTGGTCCAGACCACGATAAGAGTTTTACTGCATTTGCCATGGTCGGCGGAGAAGCCATCGCTGAGGGCCAAGGAAAAAGCAAGCGCGAAGCCGAGCAAATCGCCGCCCGTGTCGCCTACGAATTATTAAACCTGCCTGCTGCGGACTGACGACGCGGGCCTAGGGTAGGTTTGCCCCGTGTATTTAAAGAGCATCACGCTCAAGGGATTCAAATCCTTTGCCTCTTCAACCACCCTGCGCCTGGAGTCGGGGATTACGTGCGTGGTCGGTCCAAACGGTTCGGGCAAATCAAATGTTGTGGATGCCCTGAGCTGGGTTATGGGCGAGCAGGGTCCCAAATCCTTGCGCGGCGGGAAAATGGAAGATGTCATCTTCGCCGGCACCAGTGGCCGAGCACCCCTTGGCCGCGCAGAGGTTTCGGTCACGATCGATAACACCGATGGCGCCCTTCCAATCGACTACACCGAAGTGACGATTTCGCGAATCCTTTTCCGCAACGGCACCAGCGAGTACCAGATCAATGGAGATGCTTCACGACTTCTGGATATCCAAGAATTGCTCAGCGACAGCGGAATTGGTCGAGAGATGCACGTCATTGTTGGTCAGGGCCAACTTGATGCCATCTTGATGGCCAACCCAGACGAGCGTCGCGGTTTCATTGAGGAAGCGGCCGGGGTGCTTAAGCACCGAAAGCGAAAAGAGAAGGCCCTTCGCAAACTTGAGTCCATGCAGGCCAACTTGGCGCGTATCCAAGACCTCACCGTCGAACTTCGCCGACAACTTCGCCCTCTAGGAAAACAAGCAGAGGTTGCAAAGAAGGCAGCAACAATTCAAGCCGATTTGCGTGATGCGAAATTGCGCTTGCTTGCAGATGATTTGATTTCTTTGACGCGTACTTTGGATGCAGAAGTGGCGGATGAAACCGCACTTCGCGAACGCCGTGCGATAGTCGAATCCAATGTGGATATTGCTCGAACACGCGAAAACGAACTTGATGCCCAGATGGCCGTCGATAGTCCCAAGTTGGTTCAGGCGCAAGAAACGTATTACCAACTCAACGCCCTTCGCGAAAAATTCCGCGGAACACAAAGCCTTGCCCAAGAGCGCTCGCGCTTCCTTGCCGAAGAAGCCGAAGAAGCGCGCACCGCAGGTCGCGATCCAGAAACCTTAGATCGCGAAGCATCGTTGTTGAGACAAGAAGAAACGCAACTTCGTGCAAGTGTCGAAACATCTCGTGCACGCATGCAGGCCGCTACAGCGTCCCTTGCAATAAGCGAGGCAGAACTCAAAGCCGAAGAAGATCGAGTAGCAGCGGCCCTTCGCGCCCTCGCCGATCAACGCGAAGGCACAGCAAGGCAAGAGGGACACATAAAATCCCTTGCTGCTCGGCTCGATGCAATCACCGAAGAAATTTCTAGACTTACAAAGGCCCGCGATGAAGCCCAAGCACGCGCAGAATCGGCAGCACGTGAATATTCTGCCTTCGAACTAGATATCGCCAGCGCTGATTCGAGTGAGTTGGGCCTGGATTCACAGTTTGAGTCGGCCAAGAAATCCCTGGATGAATGTAAGGCCATTCTTTCCGAATTGATCGACCAAGAACGGGCCGCAGACCGCGAAAGAAATGCACTCGAATCCAAACTTGAGGCGATGCACCTGACTTCAGCATCTCGCGATGGGGCAGCGGCCCTGTTGCGCGATCCTCGAGGAATTAACATCTTGGGAAGCATCGCATCCCTTGTTGAAATTGATTCTGGCTGGGAAGGCGCGGCGGCTGCAGCCCTTGGCGCACTTGCCGATGCCGTGGTTGTTCAAGATTTAGGCGCCGCTGTTACTGCGCTGACAACTCTGCGCTCTGAAAACCTAGGGCAGGCTGATTTCCTAGTTCTTCGCCCTGATTCATCGGCAAATCCAGCATCAATTCCTGCTGGATTAGTTGCCATAACATCCCATGTTCGCTCATCCCATATTCACGACCTACTGCAAGAACTCCTTGCAACAACTGTGGTTGCCGATAGCGCGCGCGAAGCGGCCTCCATTATTGATTCGCATCCGCGCCTGACTGTCGTGACTCGCGAGGGTGACGTTTTCACTCGCTCACGCGCACGTGGGGGATCCAAATCATCCTCATCCCTTATCGAGATTCATGCACTGATCGAAGAACTCACCCGTAAGATTTCAGACGTTACGCACGATTGCCAGCGATTGCGTTTTGAAATCTCAGCAACGCAAACTCAAGTTGCGCAGCGACAGAGCGAATTCGACGTAGCCCTTAGCAAACTGAACGAATCAGATGCTCGTATTGCTGCCCTCACCGAGCAATTAGCTGTTGCGGGTCAACATTCAAAGTCTGCTCGTGCTGAAGTTGAACGACTCAATGCCGCAATCACTGAGGCTGGGTCAGCAAAATCTCGCGACGAGCGAGAGTTGGTTATTGCCCAGGAGCAAATTCACCACCACGGCGATGTAGAAGAACCAAGCCACGCCCACGCCGAAGAACTTCGCACCGAAGTATCGACGGCGCGCACCACAGAAGTTGAAGCACGACTTAGCGTTCGCACTAGCGAGGAACGCGTTGAGTCTCTTGCCGCGCGTGCGAAGGCGCTTGAGGATGCAGCGCAAGCCGAGCGAGAAGCATCAGAGCATGCAATCGTTCGCAGAGAGGGACGGGCACGAGGGGCCGTTATTTCTCAAGCTATTGCAGAGGCCGCTTACGAATCGCTCATTCACATTGAACGCTCTATCGCAAAGGCAGCCACCGAACGTGGTCGACTCGAAGAGGCACGTGCGGCCCGCGAAGGTGAGACCCTCACGGTTCGCGCACGTGTACGCGAACTCGCTGGCGAACTTGAACAACTCACATCCAGTGTTCATCGCGACGAAATAGCACGCGCCGAACAACGGATGCGTATCGAGCAACTTGAATTGAAGGCAGTTGAGGAACTCGGCGTAGACGTTGCAACGCTGATTAGCGAATACAGCCCAGAAAATGATGTACCAACATTTATCGAAACCGAAGAAGGCAACGTTGTTGCTGGCGATCTGGTTCCTTATCGTCGCGAGCAACAGGAAAGACGTCTCATAAGCACCGAACGATCCCTTGCAACTCTCGGCAAGATAAATCCATTGGCGCTTGAGGAATACACGGCCCTTGAAGAGCGTCTGAGATTCCTTGCCGAACAACTTGAGGATCTCAAACGGTCGAGGAAAGACCTTCTGGACATAATCAAGGAAGTTGATGAACGAGTACAGCAGATCTTCATGGATGCTTATGAAGATACAGCGCGACACTTTGAAGACATCTTCTCCCGACTTTTTCCTGGTGGGGATGGCAAATTGATATTGACCAACCCCGACGACTTGACGACGACAGGTGTCGATGTGGAGGCACGTCCACCCGGAAAGCGCATAAAGCGACTCTCACTACTTTCGGGTGGAGAAAAATCGTTAACCGCAATTGCACTTCTTGTCGCGATATTCAAGGCTCGACCGAGCCCGTTCTACGTCCTCGACGAGGTTGAGGCCGCACTGGACGATGTGAACTTAGGTCGTCTTCTCGCGGTATTTGAAGAGCTTCGTGAGACTTCTCAACTCATCGTTATCACCCATCAGAAGCGCACGATGGAAATTGCAGATGCCCTTTACGGGGTCACAATGCGAGGCGATGGCGTAACCGAAGTTATTTCTCAACGGCTTCGCGATTCCACTCAAGCTGTATAGGTAATAGTTTCGTGGGCTTGTTCGGCAAAATCCTTGCCAAAATCACCGGAACCGCCCATGCAAGTGCGGCCGACTGGGAAGAACTGGAGACTGCACTTCTTGAAGCCGATCTCGGCCCTGCGCTATCGAAGAAGATCGTGACAGCGGCGCGTTTGGAAAAAAGCGAGAGTGCAAGTCAAGCAATCGCCGCTGCACTTCGTTCCACGCTAAGCAACCAGAGTCGCGAGTTATCTGGGGCGACGGGGACTAGCGCCATTCTCATCGTCGGAGTTAACGGAACGGGCAAGACCACTTCTTCTGCGAAATTGGCAAAGTCGCTTTCCAATGATGGCCGGAGTGTTCTACTTGCGGCTGCAGACACTTTTCGCGCCGCAGCGGTCGAGCAACTTCGAACCTGGGGTGAGCGACTCGACATCGATGTGGTCCATGCTGCGGCAAATGCCGACCCCGCATCTGTCGCCTTTGATGCGGCTCAGCAGGCACTTGCGCGCAAGATCGATTATTTGATCGTTGATACAGCCGGTCGGATGCACACCAAGAACGACTTGATGGATCAACTCGGCAAGGTTAAGAGAGTGGTAGAAAAAGTCGTTCCGGTGACTGAGGTGCTTCTTGTTGTTGATGCAACCACGGGACAAAATGGTCTGGCGCAGGCAAGAGTCTTTGCCGAAAGCGTTGATCTCACGGGAATCATCCTGACAAAGATGGATGGAAGCGCCCCTGGAGGCATCGCCCTTGGGATCGAGGCCAGCCTTGGCATACCAATCAAGTGGGTCGGCACGGGCGAAAGCGCCTCGGATTTCGCGCCCTTTGAGCCAGAGGTCTATATCCAGTCTCTGCTGTAATCATTTCGTAACACAGGGGCCGACTTTGTGACCCGCCTGAAACTTTTTACGTGGCTGACTGTAACCCAGGTAGGTCATATTTCGCCCCAACTCAACGACGAGAACGCTCACCTATATATGTGGAGAAAATATGAGCTTCGTTAATACGAATTTTAACGCTGGAGACACCGCCTGGATTTTGGTGGCCTCTGCACTCGTTTTGCTCATGACACCAGGACTCGCTTTCTTTTATGGCGGCATGGTGCGTGGGAAGAACGTTCTGGGAATGCTCGCACAAAACTTTGTGACGATGGGCGTTGTCAGCGTTCTTTGGATCACTGGAGTTTTCAGTCTCGCTTTTGTCGGAACCGGCAAATTCATTGGCAATCTCCACCAATTCGGTCTCAACCATATTTGGCAGCAGCCAACTGGTTTTGAGGCTCTAACGATTCCTCCGTTGGTCTTCGTTGCGTTTCAGTTGATGTTCGCGATCATCACGCCTGCTTTGATCACTGGTGGAACCGCTGATCGATTGAAGTTCGGGTCATGGACGCTCTTCTCCGCAGTCTGGCTCATCCTGGTGTACGCACCTGTTGCACACTGGGTCTTCTCCCCAAGTGGATGGCTGTTTAAGTTAGGCGCTGAAGACTTCGCGGGTGGAACTGTTGTTCACGCTAACGCGGGTGCTGCAGCACTTGCAGTGATCTTGGTCATTGGTCGCCGCAAAGGTTGGCCAAAAGAGCGCATGCGTCCGCACAATGTTCCCTTCGTTCTACTAGGTGCAGGACTCCTCTGGTTCGGCTGGTTCGGATTTAACGCCGGATCTGCTCTCGCTGCTAATACGCTATCTGCCTATGCATTTATTAACACCAACACCGCAACTGGTGCAGCGTTGCTCGGATGGATACTCGTTGAAAAGATCCGTGATGGTCACCCAACAACTTTGGGTGCCGCATCTGGTGCGATCGCAGGTCTTGTAGCAATTACTCCCGCTTGCGGATTCGTTAGCCCGATGGGTTCGATCCTGATCGGGTTTGCAGCAGGAATTGTCTGCGCACTAGCAACTGGACTTAAGAACATATTCAAGTTTGATGATGCCCTCGACGTCGTGGGTGTTCACCTCGTTGGCGGTGTTCTAGGTGCATTGCTCATTGGTCTACTAGGAACTCACATGGTCAACGGTGCTAACGGCCTGTTCTACAAGGGCGGTTGGACTTTGATGAGTCATCAGTTGGCGGCGGTTGGGGCAGTTGTTGCCTACTCATTTGTCGCGACGTACATCATTGCTCAAATCATCGACAAGACCATTGGTCTTCGCGTAACTCCTGATGAGGAGGCAATGGGTCTCGACTTGAGCGAGCATGCCGAAACGGCATACGAGACTGCTTCCTATGGCGGCGGAACACGTGTCATGTCTTCATCCGAGTCGAACTAAGGGGCACATGAATGAAACTCATTACCGCAATTCTTAAGCCATTCAAATTGGATGATGTGAAGAACGCACTTCAAGCACATGGCGTTACAGGGATGACAGTCTCCGAAGCTAGCGGCTACGGCCGTCAGGGCGGACACACAGAGGTATATCGTGGTGCTGAATACACGGTCGACCTGATCCCGAAGGTGCGCTTGGAAGTTCTCGTTGATGACAGTGAAACCGAAGCGGTTATCAATGTCATCGTGAAATCTGCCTCCACAGGATCCATTGGTGATGGCAAGGTTTGGGCAACTCCGGTTGAACAGGTAGTCCGCGTTCGGACAGGCGAGCGAGGGGTAGACGCGATTTAGTGGGAACACGTGAGCGCAGAGCTCGATCAAACGAGAGCGATCGAGTTCTGGCCGCGCTCTTTCAATCAGCATACGAGCAGCTGCATGAAGGATCACGTGTCGAAATCGCAGGCATAGCACTCGCCGCGGTCGGAGGGTACGGCCGCGGCGAGCTATGTCCAGGATCAGATCTCGACATACTCATAATTCATAATGATCATCTCTCCAAGGATGGGCTGCAAACATTTGTAAACGCCGTTCTCTATCCGATCTGGGATGGCAAGACTCCGAACGCCGATATTCCGCGAAGTGTGGATCATTCAGTTCGAACTCCAAGTCAGACGCGGGACGCAGCAACAGCCGATCTCAAAGTCGCGATGGGCCTTCTAGATATTCGACTTATCGCAGGTGATCCTGCATTGGTTGCAACTGTCCAACACAACGCTATTGATGATTGGCGCCGAGATTCTCGTAGGCGACTTAGCGAATTGAAAGTGCTTTTAACGGGTCGACATGAGCGATCGGGGGAGTTGGCATACCTACTTGAGCCCGATCTTAAAGAGGCCCGTGGCGGCCTTCGTGACATAGTTGCACTTCGCGCAATCGCCATGAGCGGCGCAATAGATATTCCACTCGAAAGAATTAGTGCTTCTGAATCATCTCTCATGAGCATTCGGGAGGCACTGCATATCCAAAGTGGCCGCACCAAAGACCGGCTTTTGTTTCAAGAGCAGGACAAAGTCGCAGACGCCCTGGGCTACACAAATGCTGATGAATTGATGGGCGAGGTGGCGAAATCTGCCCGCGCAGTTGACTATTTGATGCAGTCCACATGGCACCGATTAGATCATCGTGGCAAAGACGGCCTAGGGCGATTCCTACGACGACCGCGAACTACTAGCGTTGGTCGCGGAATAAGTGTTGCGCATCAGGAAGTTGTTTTGGACATCGGTGCAGTCACAACCGAAGATCCAGTCCTTGGTTTGCGTGCGGCAGCAAAGGCTGCGCAACTTGGTCTTCGCCTTTCCATGGAGTCTTGCGTTCTGCTTGCTCAATCGCTCAAACAAGGCATCGGCGTACTTCCTGATCCATGGCCGCGAGAAGCTCGTGAAGATTTGGTTGCGCTCATCGGCGCAGGAAGTGCAATGGTTCCCGTGTGGGAAGCCCTTGATCAAGAAGAGATCATTTCGACGTGGCTTCCTGAATGGAAAGCGGTTCGCAGTCTGCCCCAACGCAATTTCCTCCATCGCCACACAGTTGATCGACACATGGTGGAGACTGCGGTGCACGCCGCAGGGCTAACCCGAAGCGTTCATCGGCCAGACCTTCTTCTTGTTGCCGCGTTGTTTCATGACATCGGCAAGGGCGGAGATGACGATCATTCCAAACGCGGTGGAGAATTGATCGAACCCCTTGCTAGACGAATCGGTTTTGGCGCGGCAGATGTCGTGACCTTGTCACTTCTTGTTCAACACCATCTACTTTTGTCTGCGACAGCAACGCGGCGCGATCTTCATGATCCGGCGACGATTGCCTCAGTTATGGCCTGCATTCCCGATCTGCAGACTCTCGAGCTTTTGCATGCCTTGAGCATCGCCGATGGCGAAGCGACGGGCAGCGCGGCCTGGAGTAATTGGAAGGCCACTCTTGTGGCCGATCTAGTCGAACGAGTGCGTCTGGCAATGAGTGGAACGACCGTCGCTCCGGAACCTGAGTTGACGCCGGAACAACGTGGTTTTGCAGAAGTCGGCGCCCTTCGAGTTGAAGCATTTGTACGCGATAGTGATTATGCAATCGAGATCATTGCCCCTGATCGTCCTGGTCTTCTCTCAATCGTTGCCGGTGTACTTAACCTTGCGCGGTTAGATGTTCGATCAGCAAGGACCAAATCTCACGGTGTCTCGGCTGTTATGACGTGGATCGTTTCGCTGGATCCCAACGCCCCAGTTCCGACTGCGGAGAAGATACATGCAGACATCAATGCCGCTCTGAACGGGCACGCTGACCTGGAGCGGCGCATTCAGGAACGTGTGAAGTCTTACTCGCAACTTCCATCTATTCCTGTGCCGCCGCCAGTGATAGAAACTTTCGACGAGGCATCCAATGAATGTACGGTCTTTGAAGTCCGAAGTCATGACCAACCCGGATTGCTATTCCGTATCGGTGACGCCGTAACTCGGTGTCGCGTAGATATTCGTTCTGCAATTGTTACAACCTTAGGTGCCGAAGCTATCGATACGTTGTATGCGACTGAGATTTCTGGTGGACCATTGAGCGCCGAACGTGCGCAAGAAGTGGCTAGGAAACTTAAGGAAGCGCTGACTTAGCTCGGGTATTTTGTCACTCTTAGTAACTTAAGTTTCTGGCATAATTGGATTCACGCTGGATTGGCAGGTAAAGAGACTCGGTCTTTGGCCGAGTCTTTTTACTTTTCCATAATCGATATTTTCACTTTCGAAAGAGGAATGTGAGTGGCATACCCAATGCCAAATCAAGATATAGGAATCGCTTCGTTCTTAATATGGCTTAAGCTCCAATTGTAAAATATGACCATCAGTGCGCCACTATTTTCCTTAGCTCCTTTAATCGTCGTCGGAGTTCTGTGTCTGGCATGCCCTTGAGATTTAGCAATGGATCAAGTTCGGCTAGTACCGTTTGCTCGACCCACCCAAGTGAATCGGCATCTTCGAAAGGAACGACCAACACTCGAAGGTGTAAGTCCATCCACTTCGACAGCGCGATCTCGTCGATGTTTTGACTATCTCGCATGTTGGCAAGAATGGCTCCGACAGATCTTCGAAACGTCGAAAATTCGTGCTTATTGCCCAGATGCATGCTTGCGATGCGTAGCCACAGAGTGTTCGATGATGTCTTTCCGCTTGGCCAGTGCGTCGCGCCTGCTTGGCCGGCGTAAATCAGTCCGGCGACAACGCGGTGCCCAAGGCCGCGAGTAAGTTCCAGTGCGCCTTCGGGATCAACCCACCAGCTGTACAACCCGGGTCCCGTCCTCCCAAGGGTGCCCTCGGCGAGAAAAAGCTTCGGGGACACCGCCAGTGCTCCGTCTCGAAGCGATGTCAGCAATGAGTCAACCTCAGGTAATTGGAAACGCATACGTTAGTTTGATGTGGGCTGAGACTCAAGGAAATGGCGGTCGTACCACTGCAGACGTTTACCGAATTGAATTCCAAGAAGCGGCTCAACAATGACGGCCCCGTGCGATTGAAGCCGTGAACGAATCGCTTCGAGATAAACCGCGTTTGAGTGGACTTCTATAACTTTTCCTCGAATTGGCCCTTCGACCTCATCTAACTCGGCGACAACTCTGGCGCCCCAGTTATCTCTAAATATCTGGGATTCTTTCGGCAAATATCGCTCGTAAGGTGCAATCCGCTGAAGTGGAGAAACAAGGCCATACTCGGCGGACAAGATGTACCAAGGAACACCTTGGAGCTCTGCGTATGCACGTTCCTTACGAAACAGCGGTGACGTATATAAATCTCTTGCAGCCGCGACTTCGGAAAGTTTTGTCTTAACACAAGAAACCAAAACGATATCCGCTGAAATATGTTCAGTCACATCTCGGACTGTTGGGTGCGGCGACCTTCCGGCTCCGACGGTTTTGGAGCTTGCCTTCACCGCTGCCGAACTCGACTTATTCGTAGTGTGGGACTCTAATTTGTGCGCTTCGACATTCAGACGGTAAACGCCATGACTGACCCTGAGAAATGGTTTGCCACAAGGGCTCGTTGGTCCTTTACCCGCGTTGGATGTCATGCCCTGCACTACAGGTTGGATCGAAGTCCGCTCAAGTTGGGGGTTAATAAGTTGAATTTCTTTGATTACCTGAAAAAGGCGAAAATCGTTAGCAGGCGCACCTAGTCGCTCCGCCGCCCTAAGTATCAATTGCCAAATCGGCTGCTCCTCGATACTCACGTTGCTCCTGCACTCGAATGCAATGGTCGCGGAGTATTGGGTGGCATTCCAAAGGTGATTTTTTCGACGTAATAGGTTAAAGAACTCCAGTTCAACATGGGAAAAGTATTCAGCACATAATTCGCTCTGTATAGAGTTATTAACTCACCTAGATTGTTCCGTCAGTTAGGCACCCTTCAAATATGGAGGCCTTCTGAGTAGCTCGAAAACTTAGTAGTCAGGAGTACTCCAGGCGACTAACCGACTCGCGAAACCTGTTAAAGATACTTGGACGGGTCTGCCAGAAAAGATTCTTTGCAGCCAGGCATGCAGAAGTAATACATCTTCCCGTTATATTCAGTCTTTGCGGGAGCATCTGACTTACGAACCTGCATCTTGCACACGACATCTTGTGCGTATTCGTTTTCCATTTCGTTGGGACCTTTCGTTTTGTAGAGCCAATAGACCGTTGCGAGCACTGCGAGGGCCACCATGTTGAGGACTGTCGTGGTGTTCCAACCGATGTGTTTAGCCACCCTTAAGTGAACCGTGTGATCGGGGACTTGAGAGAAGAGAAGGAAAATTCCTTCGGTTATAAGACCGCTAAGGCTCATAACGAACCAGAATATGAGCGACATTCGGACCGCTAATTGGTTTCCATAATATTTGCGATAGATCATCACAAGGGGGAAGGCAAGTAAATCGGCGAATATAAACGCGACAACTCCACCAAAAGTAATGCCGCCATGCCAGAGAGCCGCCGCGAGAGGCACGTTTCCAATCGAGCAGACAAAACTTATGAAGGCGATGAATGGTCCGATGATCGCGTTTTCAAGTGCCGAGAAGAATCCATGTCCAGTGAGGAAGAGTGCTCTCCAAAAATGGACGGGGACAAGTGTTGAAGCCAGACCAGCCACGGCAAATCCGATGAGCAGTTCTTTTCGTAACATGATGAAGTCGCCCATGGTGTATCCGGCCGCATTCTTCCAACCGCGGCGAGATGTGAATTTCTCTTTCCACGAACTCTGCATTACTTCTTCATCGTCGGTCTCTTCTAACGAACCTCGAGCAGTTTCGATCATTTCTGCTGGGAGTAAGCGGGGGAGAAGGATGGCGAGAAGAACGATCATCACCGCTCCGCCGACAAATTCGGCCGCTGCGAACTGCCAACCAATAAGAATGAAGAGTACGAGTCCCAATTCAATGACTAGGTTGGTTGAGGCGAACATGAAGACCATCGAGGAAGTGAAGTCGGCGCCGCGACTAAAGAGGCTTTTACCTAAAGCGCTAGCGGCGTATGAACAGGACGAGCTCACCATTCCGAAGAAGGATGCGCGCGCCACTGTCTTGGGTTGGTGGTCGCCAAGAACACTTTTCATTTTGGCTTTGGACACGAATGCTTGGACCGCGCCAGAGAGAGTAAAGCCGAGGACGAGGGCCCAGAATGTTTCAAAGAGCATCCACCAGCCCTCAATCAGGCCGTCGAGGATTTTAGTCACCCGTGAAATCTAGCCTGATGGCGGCTGTATTTTTGCCCGATCCGAGGTGAGTTAGGCTACCCACCTATGTTTGATTCACTGACCCAGCGCTTCTCTGCTTCCATAAATTCCCTCCGCTCTCGCGGCAAGATTTCGCCATCTGATATCGACAACACCTGTCACGAAATCCGTAGCGCCCTCCTTGAGGCTGATGTGGCGCTCTCGGTCGTCAACGAATTTATCGAGGAAATTCGCGCCAAGTCTTTGGATGCTCTCCCAACCCTGCAGTCAGGCAGTAATCAGGCACAAGTCATTTTCGACATCATCAATGCGGCCTTAATCGAAATTCTCGGTGCCCAGGCAAGACGAGTTCGTTTTTCCAAGCAACCCCCGACCGTCATCATGTTGGCGGGTCTGCAAGGAGCCGGAAAGACGACCCTCGCGGGCAAGTTAGCCAAGCATTTTACCGACCAGGGCAACACCCCTTTGTTGGTGGCTTCCGACCTTGCCCGCCCCAATGCCGTGACGCAGTTGCAGGTGGTCGGGCAGAGCGTCGGGGTGCCGGTCTTCGCACCCGAACCTGGTAACGGCGTCGGCAACGCGGTGAAGGTTGCCCGCGATGGAGTCGCCTACGCCAAGTCCAGATTGCACAACATGGTCATCGTGGATACCGCAGGCCGTCTTGGCGTTGATGAATCTTTGATGAAGGAAGCCATCGCCATCCGCGATGCGATCAACCCCAATGAAATTTTGTTTGTAGTGGACGCGATGATTGGACAAGACGCGGTTCGCACGGCTCAATCTTTCCTTGACGGTGTGGGTTTTGATGGCGTAGTTCTCACCAAGATGGACGGCGATGCCCGGGGTGGGGCCGCTCTTTCGATCGCGAAGATGACCAAGCGCCCGATCATGTTCGTCTCAACGGGTGAAAAACTCACCGACTTCGACATCTTCTATCCGGATCGAATGGCCTCTCGAATCCTGGGAATGGGCGATGTCGCCACCTTGGCCGAGCAGGCAAAAAAAGCCTTCGATCCTGATGCTTCGGCCAAACTCGAGAGCAAGTTCGCAAGCGGTGAGGACTTCACCCTGGATGATTTCCTCGAACAATTATCGGCAATGTCCAAGATGGGCTCGATGTCCACGATGCTTTCGATGCTGCCGGGTGCTGGGCAGATGAAGAAGCAGATCGACAATTTCGATGATGCGGAGATCGTGCGGACAAAGGCCATTGTCCAATCGATGACTCCGAAAGAGCGGCAGGATCCGAAGGTCCTTAATGGGTCTCGGCGGGCAAGAATCGCCAGTGGAAGCGGGCGAAGTGTCACTGAGGTCAATTCACTCGTGGATCGCTTCACCCAAGCCCAGAAGATGATGAAGCAGATGCGTGGCGGAAAGATGCCAGCAGGCCTGCCGCCTGCGATGTATCAAGGGGCTGGAGCGCCTGCCAAGGCCAAAATCGCGCCTCAAAAGAAGAAGTCCAAGTCGGGCAACCCAGCCAAGCGCGCCCTGGAAGAACGTAACTAGCGGATTTCACCTTTTGTCCGCCTTAATGACACAATTACCACCTGTTCGGGGCCCTCTACCCCCAAACATTCGTATTCGAAACAGTTGGACGAGTTGGCTCGCGCACCCCGCTGCGAACAACCTGACCGCAACAACACCTACAGGAGCAAAAAGCACGTGGCTACAAAAATTCGTTTAATGCGCATGGGCAAAATCCGCACCCCTTATTACCGAATCGTCGTTACGGATTCGCGCAAGGCGCGCAATGGTCTGTCCATTGAAGAGATTGGCCGTTACTCACCAAGCCAAGAACCATCATTTATTCAGGTCAACTCAGAGCGTGCTCTGTACTGGCTCGGAGTCGGCGCACTTCCAACACCTGCCGTAGAGGCAATCTTGAAAGTCACTGGTGATTGGCAGAAGCACAAGGACTTGCCAGGAAAAGAAGGCACCTTGCGACATGCTGCACCCCCAGTTCACAAGAGCGTTGCGTATGAAGCAGCCGTTAAGGGTGCACTGAATGAGCCTAAGGAAGGCGCAACAACTCTTAAGAAGAAGGCACAAGAAAAGCTTGCAGCTAAAACGGCTACTGTCGAAGTCATTGAACCGACTGCAGTTGAGTCTGTTGCGACAGAAACTGCGGATGCTCCTGTAGCTGAAGCAGTAGTTGAAACGCCTACGGCTGAAGTAATTGAACCGACTGCAGTTGAGTCTGTTGCGACAGAAACACCCGCCGCAGAAACGGTTGCGGAATAACAATGATCGATGAGGCCCTCGAACATTTGGTCAAGGGAATCGTCGACCATCCGGAAGATGTCGTCATTACCGAAAAGAACAATCGTCGCGGTAGCACTCTAGAAGTTAGGGTCAACCCTGAAGATATTGGCAAGGTAATTGGTCGTAACGGTCGCACAGCAAAAGCCCTTCGCACAGTTGTGAGCGCTCTTGCTGGTCGGCCAATCCGAGTTGATCTCGTGGAGACGGACGAAGGGCGATAAGCCGTGGGCGATTCGACCTTAAGGAAGCGTCGCTAGCCATGCGTTTGCTCGTGGGGCGAATTGGTCGCGCTCACGGAATACAGGGCGAGGCAACGATTGAAGTTCGAACTGACCTTCCTGAAGACCGCTTTGCCGTTGGCGCTCGAGTGCAGACCGATGTGCACGGTGAATTGACCATCACTTCATATCGCGTCCATAACGGAATTTTGTTGCTTGGCTTTGAGAATATTGTCGATCGCAACGCAATCGAAAAATTGCGGGACACCTTGCTTTATTGCGACGTCGACATTGATGCCGAGGGTGGCGAGGATGATTACCACGTTCTGCAATTGATTGGGTGCACGGCATTTCTCGAATCAGGCAAAGAATTCGGCACCGTCAGTGATGTCATAAACCTGCCGGGCCAAGATCTATTGGCGATCAACACTCCAACTGGCGAAGTACTCATTCCCTTCGTCCATCAACTCGTTCCGGTCGTGGATGTTAGGAACAAGCAAATGACCGTAATTCCTCCGCAAGGAGTCGAAGTATGAAGATCGATGCGGTAACGATATTTCCCGAATACTTTTCGCCTCTTCAATTATCGCTAATTGGCAAAGCGCAAGAGAATGACATCCTCGACATCGCGATTCATAATCTGCGCGACTACACTGAAGACAATCACCACAGCGTTGATGACACTCCATATGGAGGCGGCGCTGGAATGGTGATGAAACCCGAAATATGGGGACTGGTTCTCGATGATCTGATGATCTCTGATACAGATTTGATCATCCTTACTCCGGCTGGTGAAGTCTTTGATCAACGAATGGCCGAGGAACTCGCTAACTCATCGCACTTGATTTTTGCTTGCGGACGTTACGAAGGAATTGACGCCCGAGTTGGCCAGTATTACTCGCAAGAGGAATTCACTACTCAAGGAATTCGGGTTCGCGAAGTAAGCATCGGCAATTATGTTCTTGGTGGTGGCGAAGTTGCGGCCCTGGTCATGATTGAGGCAATAACCCGTTTACTACCTGGCGTTCTAGGAAATCCTGATTCGTTGGCAGAGGAGTCACACGTTGAAGACGGATTCCTCGAATATCCCAATTACACCAAGCCGCAAACGTGGCGAGGCATAGCGGTTCCAGAAATCTTGCGGAGTGGCAACCACGCCGCAATTGCCAAGTGGCGCCGAGAAGAAGCTGCCAAAAGAGCAGAAAAGTAAGGCTCAAGACTCGCTAGTAGTGCTAGCACTCACCTAGGATTGTCTGATGGCATCCATCGATCCGGCGATTCAAATGCGTCTGATTCGCGATCTCGAACCTACGGTAGCCGTGGAGTTAGAGCGCCATCTATCCGTCCAGAAGAATTGGTATCCGCACGAGTACGTCCCATGGAGTCAGGGTCGAACATTTGCTGGCCCTCTTAACGGGGATGCATGGGATGCAAAGGATTCCAAACTAACGGCAATTGCCCAGGATTCATTGGTCTTGAATTTGATGACCGAGGACAACCTTCCGAGTTATCACACAGAAATTGCAATCTCCATGGGCCGCGATGGGGCATGGGGCAATTGGATTGAACGTTGGACGGCCGAAGAGGCCCGCCACAGCATCGCCATCCGCGATTATTTGATGGCTACCCGAGGCGTCGACCCTTATGAACTCGAAGATCTGCGCATGGCCCACATGCAACTTGGCTACACGACCCCGTATGACAAGGACATGCTTCACACCGTCGCCTACGTTTCCTTTCAGGAACTCGCGACTCGCATTTCTCATCGCAACACCGGTCGCATCTCCAAAGATCCCGTCGCAGAGGGGTTATTGCAACGCGTCTCCTTGGACGAGAACTTGCACATGATTTTCTATCGCAACTTGTTCGGCAAGGCCATCGACCTCGAGCCAAACGCATCCATGCGGGCCATTACCGACGTTGTCTCGGATTTTGCGATGCCAGGGGTGGGGATGCCGGGCTTTGGTAGAAAGGCAGTGCAGATCGCACTTGCCGGAATTTATGATTCGAAGCAGCACATTGACGAAGTCGTTGCCCCGGTGCTGCGTGCTTGGAATATTTTTGAACGCGAAGACATCACCGGTGAGGGAGCACGCGCACGCGATGAACTCGCCGCTTTTCTGGCCAAGGCCGAAGAGGATGCCAATCGATTTATCGAGAAACGTGACGCCCACTTTGATCGACTAGTTGCTAGGGGCCAAGAACCAATTCGACTTATGTAGTACTTTTGAGTTCTACCGACAGGATTGCAATGAAAGAACTCGCCAATAAAGTCGCAATTGTGACTGGTGCAAGCCAGGGCATTGGCAGGGTTATAAGCCTTCGGTTGGCCAAGGCAGGGGCTCAACTCGTTCTCACTGGCCGGAACATCTCTGGTCTTGAAGAAACTGCGCGTCTCATTCGCGATTTGGATGCGGCATCCCAACCCCATATTTGCCGAATGGATCTTCTTGATCCCGATTCCATTGAAGCTTGCGTTGGTGAAGTACTGGAGAAGTTCGGTCGGATTGATGTTTTGGTAAATAACAGTGGAATTACGGGAAATCCCGTGGCTGTCTGGGAACAGAGCGAGAGCGACTGGGACAAAACGATTGACACAAATTTGAAGGGCCCATTTCTTGTCACAAAGGCGGTCATTCCATCGATGGTTAAACGTCGAAGAGGAACGATTGTTTTTATTGGTTCCGTTACGGGAAAGCG
>JANXZF010000122.1 GCA_025355665.1 Actinomycetes bacterium | reverse complement strand
GATCCGAACAGCGCAAGATGCGTCACGCCGTAGCGTTCGGCCAGGATGGGCTTGCTGCTGGCAAGCAGGTCAATCGCGTCTGATCTTTTCAACATGGCCTCCATTCATAGTTGCCCCGTGATCGGTTGCAAGTTCATGTAGCAACGGCACCCGAGAAGCGACACCATAACGGCTTTCTATAGTCCGAATGACTATGAAATCAGCCGTAGCAGACCATCTCGAAACTTGCCAAAACTGGGTGACACATTTTTATCTGGCGACATAAGCGGTCCGACCTTCTCGGCCCACTCGTGTTTGACTTGCCCTGGCAAAGGCCACCCCGCCCTTTTGATAGCAGCTGAACCACCTCGATACACTGCATCAGCAAGTAGTTCCCACGTATCGCATGCGCTGTCCTGCACATAGCGATCAAGAACCTCTCTTTTTGCCTTTGGATATGCCTTGAGTAAAGCGCTTCGGTCTCCCAGATACCAGGCTTCCATTTCTTCGATGGCCAGACGGAATAGCGTGTTGGGTTGCGGGTGACATGCATTTGCAACCGCCTTCAACTCTTTAAGGAAAGCCACGCAATCGCGCCTGTCAGTATCCAGAACCACAACCACGGCGTCGATGCCCGGAGTTTTCCCATAGCCCCGTAGCAATTTCGGTAACTGATCCAGCAAAATCCGTTTGGCTGGGTCGCCCGTCGTCACCAGTCCTCTTGGAATGCGTCCAATGCCCTTGTAATCGTGCAACCGCCATGTATGTGGCGCCCCGTGCAGCCCCAAAAACATAGGTAAAAGCGATTGCAACAGCTTTCCCCCAGAACTGTCCTCAACCAATATCTCGATGTGCATGCCTACCTCGCATCGAGATAATCGCTGTACCAAAGACCGCCCAACGGCAAGCCTTCGGCCACAAGATTCTTGACAATCTCCATATCGGATACACGACGCACAGTCGAATATCCATCACTGCCCTTTTCAAGAATCCACACCTCGTCCGCCGACAAAGCATCGACGAAATAGGGCTGGTGAGTAGTCACGAAAATCTGAGGTGCATTCTTCCTGCCGGTAGCATGACGGCGCAATTCGTGCGCCAGAGAATCCAGCAAGCGATGGTACAAACCGTTTTCCGGTTCCTCGATGCAAATGAACGGCGGCGGGTCGGGGTCTTCCATCAACAGTAGGTAGGCAAAGATTTTCAGTGTGCCGTCCGACATCTGCCCGGCATAGAACGGATCGTCAAACGCGCCATCGTTGAATTGCAGTAGCACACGTTTGTCCAGCGTCACATCGGTCTTGATGCTCCGTATACCGGGAATCTTGCTAGCAATGCGGTCGAGTATCGACTGGAACCGCTCCTTGTGTTCCCGCTCCATGTACTGCACTACGTTGCCGATGTTGTCGCCGTGGCTGTTCAGGTGGCGTTGCGCCCCGGCGGATGGCATTGAGCGAGCGGCATCCGGGTGGAAATACGACAAAAACCAGCCCTTCAGAAAATCGCGGAAGCGTTTGATGCGGGGGTGTTCCTTTAGCGTGCCCAAGGTTGCGATACCGAGCTGCCTAAGGTCCGTGAGTTCGACGGCCATCTTGGTATTGGGCTCCTCGTCACCCTCACCCTCAATGGCAGCATCCCCAGCCCAGGCCGTCCCTATCCCCCGGGTCAAACGCAGAAAGGGGTAGGGACGGCCAAATCGTTGTCCTTTTCGGCGTTGCCCCAGAAACTCCGATTGCACGTATGGACGACCTGAGTTGTCAATGTCGATAACCAGTTCATAGGTAATCGGCCGTTCACCCTTCGCCTCGCGGTAATAGATTTCGAAATGGATCGGATCAGTCACGCCGAGCGAACGCATGCGCTCGAAGCCACCGCGCTGCTTGGCATCACAGGCCGTCTCCACATCCGTCGACAGGCAATCGGCGACAAAGCCGAAGGCGTCGAACAGCGTGCTCTTGCCGGAACCATTCTTGCCGATGACGACAGTAAATGGCGTCAGTGGCTCACCTCCTTGCTGGGTCGACAACTTGCCCAGCGTTACGTCACGCAAGGCGCGGTAATTCTGGACTCGGAATCCTTCGATCAAAGCCATAGTCTGTTCCTTTAAGACAAATTACCCGGATTCGCCACCTATCAAGATGCGAGCCGTGTTGCCAATTGTGGTTATACCTTAAACACCTTCATCACCTCATCCCCCAGGTGATTGATGACCTTCACCGCGATGCGCCCGGATTTCGGTTTCTCGAAGGGCCGCGAGGTGTCGCTGTTCAGGGTGGCCCAGGCTTCCTGATCGATCTCGGCTTTCAGCGTGGTTTTCAGCGCGCTGTAGGGGTCGTTGGCGCCGAGGAAATAGGCGTGGCGGACGAAGAAGCTTTCTTCGTTGTAGTCGGTATCGATGAACCAGCAGGCGATGCCGTCGGCGCCGTTGCTGACCACTTCGCCGGTTTGCGGCTTGAACACATCGACGCCATTTACTTTCACGCGCAGCTTGCCGTCGTCCTGCGGTAGCAGCGAAATATCCGGCTCGCCGAAGATGACAAAGAGGTTGCCCTTGCCGGTGTTCTTCAAGTCCTCGGCCATGTGCAGGTCGGCATTCATGCGCGCCTTGAGCACGGGCAGGCGGCCCAGCTTGCTGAACTCGGTGGCGTGCGCCTCGTAGTTGAAGGCGCAGGCAATCAGCACATCGAAGCCGGCATCGCCCGCCTCGCGGGCG
>JANXZF010000081.1 GCA_025355665.1 Actinomycetes bacterium | reverse complement strand
CGAGGACATTTGATGTATCGAGTCGTATCTCGTGAATATTCACATTCACATACGGGTTGATCTCAGCGATCTTCTCTTTGGCGCTAACCGCCTTGCTTTTGCCAATGTCTGATTGCCCATGAATAATCTGACGTTGCAGATTGGATTCATCGACTGTATCGAATTCAACGATGCCCAAAGTCCCCACGCCGGCCGCCGCGAGATACATCAGTGCGGGGGAACCTAGCCCGCCAGCGCCAACACAGAGCACCTTGGCATTCATCAGGCGTTGCTGGCCGGCCATCGCGACGTCAGGAATTATCAAGTGTCGGCTGTACCGACGAACTTCCTCAACAGTGAGGGCTGGACCTGGTGAAACCAGAGGTGGAACCTTCATATAGACATCCCCGATATCGATCTAGGTGCGCCATTGTGTCGCACTCGAGAACCACTGACAATTTAGGTCATACAACCGTTTCCCTGCCTCGAGAATTCCCCGTACCATGACGCCAATGAGTACAGGCGAGGTCAGAACAGAGAACAAAGCGCGCCTTCCCCGCGACGAGCGACGTGCCCAACTGCTCAGCGCCGCCCTTGAAGTCTTTACTGCAGCCGGTTACCACGCGGCCGCCATGGATGAAATCGCCGACCACGCAAGCGTGAGCAAGCCCGTTCTCTACCAACACTTTCCTTCCAAGTTGGACCTCTACTTGGCAGTGCTCGATTTACATATTGATTCACTCGTATTCACTATTCAAAAAGCAATTGCATCGACTCCTGAAAACTCAAACCGCGTCATCGCAACAATCGAGGCCTACTTCAATTTCATCGACAGCGAAGGCGAGGCCTTCCGGCTTCTCTTTGAAAGCGACATGAATGTCGAACCTTCAGTCCGCGAGCGCCTTGCACGCATGACGTATGACTGCGCGGCAGCGGTCAGCGCCGTGATTTCCCTTGATACGGGTCTGCCCGAAGAAGCGGCCATGTTGCTGGGTGTCGGACTCATCGGAAGCGCACAAGTTACTGCCCGTCATTGGCTAGACCGAGACAGCAAACTAACCCGCGATCAAGCGACGGAACTTGTTTCCAACCTCATTTGGCGAGGTATTTCAGGATTCCCTCAGCGAGGATGAGCGTTAAATAATCACAATTCGGCAATAACAAGGCTCACTCGGTAGGATTTAGGCATGAGTTCAAAGAAATCGACGGGCACTCACAAGGCTGAAGTCCGAATTGCAGTAACAAATATCTCCTCGGAGCTCTCCTTCGAATGCCCATCTGAGGTCGATGAAATTCGAAGCGCTGTCACATCGGCCATTACAAACGGGACACCTCTTGTTCTCAGCGACGTACACGGGCGAGAAATCATCGTCCCTGCTGACAAAATCGGCTTCATCGAAATCGGTGAACAAGTAGAGCGCCGCGTCGGCTTCGGCACGGTTTAAGGTGTCGCTAACTTTCGCCGAACTTCCTCTTCGCAAGGAAACAATTGAAGCACTTCACCTAAACGGATTTGTCGCGCCGTTCGCGATTCAAGAAATGGTTCTGCCCATCGCTCTAGCTGATGGCGACGTTATCGGCCAAGCAAAAACAGGAACTGGCAAGACTCTGGCATTTGGCATTCCCCTTATCGAGCGAGTTATTGCGCCTAAAGATTCCGAATGGGCGGACTTCCAACACAAAGGACTGCCGCAAGCGTTGGTAGTGGTACCAACTCGCGAACTATGCGTGCAGGTCACAAAAGATATTGATCAATTAGCAAAGGCTCGTGGAATCCGCGTCATCGCTGTCTACGGTGGGCGAGCATTCGAACCTCAAATCGAGCAGCTCCAAACCGGAGTCGAAATTGTTGTCGGAACGCCAGGTCGTTTGTTGGACCTATACCGCCAAGGCAAATTGAAACTGAGCAAAGTCGCGCGTTTGGTTTTGGATGAAGCTGACGAGATGCTGGACCTGGGTTTCTTGCCCGACGTCGAAAAGATATTTACGAGCACGCCGATCCGCCAGCAGACAATGCTTTTCTCGGCCACCATGCCTGGCGACATCATCGCCTTGGCTAGGCGCTTTATGTCGCAGCCCGTGCATATCCGTACGCAGGAAAACAACGATGAAAGCGCTGTCGTGTCGCGAGTTCAACAGCACGTCTTTCGAGCCCACGCGATGGACAAAATCGAAATGTTGGCCCGAATATTGCAAGCCGATGGCCGTGGTCCCACGATGGTTTTCTGTCGTACTAAACGAACATGTCAGAAAACGGCAGATGATCTGTTTGAACGCGGATTCAAAGCGGCACCCATTCACGGCGACCTCGGGCAAAGTGCACGCGAAAAAGCACTCTCTGATTTCAAGGCCGGAAAGTCCGATGTGTTGGTAGCAACCGATGTCGCCGCACGCGGTATTGATATCGAGGGAATAACCCACGTTATTAACTACCAATGCCCCGAGGATGACAAAACCTACGTTCATAGAATCGGCCGCACGGCTCGTGCAGGCGCCCACGGAATTGCCGTCACCTTCATAGACTGGGACGACATGACCCGTTGGAGCCTGATCAACCAATCCTTGAGGCTCGGTCTTGATGAACCGCTCGAAACCTATTCATCCTCCGACCACCTGTTTGCCGCAATGAAGATTCCTGCAGGTTCGACGGGACGTATGAAGAAGGCCCGTGCGGTTCAACCCGTGAAGATAGTTGCTGCGCCAAAGTCTCATGCACACCACGCACCAAAAGCTGCGGTTCCCCCAAAGACGGAGCGAACAAGAACCCGTACAAAGAAATTCAAAAGCGCTACTAACTAAATGCTTTACCAGGTCGCAGCAAATCCCTTTATTGATTCAACGATCATCTGAACCGCGATCGCTGCCAGCAATAATCCCGCAATACGCGCGACCAGAGTAATTCCCGCTTCGCGAATGACTCGCAAAATTGATGTTGAAGTTAGTAATGCCAGCGCAATGACTAGATGCACCGCAACAACGGCAATGATCAAGCCACTTATTCGCGCCGCGGAATGTGCGTGCTGAACAAATATCATTGTCGCAACTATCGCTCCCGGCCCCGCGAGCAAAGGAGTCCCGAGTGGCACTAGGGCAATATTCGCATCCTTATTCTGTGCATCGCCCGAATCGCGACCGGTCAACAATTCCAGTGAGATCAGAAGGAGCAGGAGGCCACCCGCGGCTTGAAGGGCGGAGATGGAAACGTTGAGATAGTCCAGAATGAAACGTCCGAAGAGGGCAAACGTGGTGATAACAAGGAGCGAAACGCCTGCTGCCTGCCAAGCCAGCCTGTGACGGACCTTTGCTGATTTGCCAGATGACAGAGCCAAGAAGATCGGTACCGCGCCTGGCGGATCCATTATCACTAACAAAGTCACAAATGCCTGGATCGTGAAAGTCGCTGTTCCTATCGTTGCAACGCTCACTTGTCCCTCGCCCTCATTACTCGCCTCGCATTGGCCATGCTCTCCAACTTTTCCCATTGTTCAGGACTTGTCGTGCACTCCCCTAATGTATTTAATTTGCCGCTTCCGTGATAGTCGCTTGAGCCAGTCATAGCCAAATCAAGTTCTAATGCGATAGTTCGCAACATCGCTCTCTCATCACCATTCTGATCGCGGTGATCCACTTCGATACCGGAAAGGCCGGCAGCAACTAAAGATGCGAAAGCATCTGATTGCAAAGTCTCGCCCCGCCGAGATGCACATGGATGGGCGATTACGGCCACTCCCCCCGCGGCACGAATCCGTGCGATGGCTGCCTCCGGCGTGGGTGCAATATGAGCTACATAGAATTCGGATTCATTATTGAGCAGGCTTTTGAAGGCTTCATCGCGAGAAGCAATGACTCCCCGTTTAACCAAGGCATCGGCAAGATGAGGCCTACCCATAGTTGCTCCGTGGGGCATCACTTCTTCGATGTCTTGCATCGACACATGGATGCCAGCGTTGTTGAGCAGCTCGATCATCTTCACCATCCGCGGAATTCGATCATCGCGGGTCTGTTCGAGCATAGTAAGTAGATCGGTATTTGTTCCGTCAAAGAGCAACCCGAGCATATGAACGCTGATTCCAGAATCGGTCAAGCATGAAATCTCGGCACCGGGAACCAACTCAATATCTCCTCGAAGTGCTGAAATTGCTTCCGGCCAACCCGCAATCGAATCGTGATCGGTCAGTGCAATGACGTTAATCCCGTGAGAAAGTGCGGCGTTGATTAACCCACGAGGAGTATCAGTCCCGTCGCTGCAGGTGGTGTGGGTGTGAAGATCTATCAAGGCAACACCTCCACGTGAGAGGGTTTGGTGCGCAAAACGACGAGTGCGCATCCGAAGATAATCATGACAATTCCGGGGAACACCCACAAAGACGGTCGCTGGTGCAACCACCAGAATGCCAAGATTGCGCTTGTTGGTACCTCAAAGAAAATAACGAGCGAAACGATCGCCGGTGAGACACGCTTAAGAGCTGAATTGAACATGGTGTGTCCAAGTATTTGGGCACCAACTATCAAACCGAGAACGATCCACCATTGCTTCGCCGAGAAATGCAAAATAGGTAGGCTGCCGATGATGGAGATCGGTAGCACTGCGATTGCGCAGACGAAATAGCAAATCGTCGTATAGGTGGTGGTCTCCAAGGTTTCTTGCGCCCTAGACCCGGCCATCATATACAAAGCGGCCAGAGCTGCCGAGATGAAAGATGCGAGATCGCCAATAAAGGAACGCAGCGCAATATGCAGATCAACTCCTGAGATGAGGAGAACGCCGGCAAAGCTGACTGCCATTCCGAACCAAGCACGAGAAGGGATCTCACCGCCTGAAAACTTTACGAACAGTGCCGCGAAGATCGGCTGTAGTCCGACGATTGCTGTTCCTGCTGCCACGCTTGTCATCCGCATGGAAAGAAAGAAACCGCAGAAATGCAAAGCGAGCAATATCCCCGCAACTATCGACCACTTAAGGCCCGAGCGATTGCTCCATTGTTTATGTCGAAGGGCGAATGGCGCAGTTACAATTGCGCCGCCCAAATTGCGCCAAAAGATGAGAGAGGCGATGGGCATGGTGCTCATCGCGATCAGTGGGCCAGAAGTACCGATGCCAAGTATTCCTACCCCTAGGCGAATCAAATCAGGCCGGGCAGGTATTTCTGAATGGCTCGTTACTTGATTTGCCCGTGCCGACATCAAGCAAAACCTAGTGGCACGCCGATCAGTGATTTACTTCGAACGATTAGTTGCGCAGCGATGTCAGAGATCGCTTGCGACACTGGCGAATTAGGATCTGCCAGAACAACGGGAGATCCGGAGTCTCCGCCAGTGCGAAGATCAATATTGAATGGCACCTTTCCAAGTAGAGGCACGTTCGCCCCAACTAGTTGAGAAAGTCGCTCGGATGTTGCTTCGCCACCGCCCGTTCCAAAAAGTGAAATAGGTTCGCCACACTGTGGGCACGGAAAATCTGACATGTTCTCGATTACGCCGATGACATGCTGCTTTATTTGGTGAGCAATACGGCCAGCGCGTTCTGCCACTTCGGCTGCGGCAACTTGTGGCGTTGTGACCACGATTATTTCGGAGCCAGGAATAAGTTGACCAAGGGAGATGGCAAGGTCACCAGTTCCTGGCGGCAGATCAATAAAGAGCAGGTCCAAATCACCCCAGTATGCGTCGCTTAAAAGTTGCTCAAGAACACGGTGGAGCAACGGCCCGCGATACGCAACGGGATCAGAGCGTTCAGGCTTGAACATCTCCATCGAAACGGTCTTCACACCGAATGCCTCGAGTGGGATGAACATCTGATCGATAGCAGTTGGACGCTGTCCCATCAAGCCCATCAGACGCGGTATCGAGTGGCCGTAAACATCGGCATCAAGAATTCCGACGCGCAGTCCCTTAGCCGCCGCAGCCACTGCCAAGTTCACAGTAAGGGATGACTTACCGACTCCGCCCTTTCCTGACGCGATGCCAACGACTCGTGTGCGCGATTCAGGCTGTGCGAATGGGATGAACTTCTCACGACCATTGCGCAAGACCTTCTTCACATTGTCGCGTTGGCGCTCGGACATAACGCCGAAAGCCAACGTCACGCCTGTGACTTCTTCGATCTCTTTCAATGCCGCTGTCACATCTGACTTGAGTCGATCTTGCATAGGGCAACCAGAAATTGTCAGCAAAACCTTTATCGTGACGATTCCAGATTCAAAGTCGACAGATTCGACCATGCCAAGTTCTGTTATAGGACGATGCAACTCAGGATCTTGAACCTGCTCAAGGGCGCTTGCGATTTTTTCTAGGGTGGTGTCTACGTCGGTCACAGTACGTCCGGATCTATTTTTGATTGAGGTCGGGTTGGCTCTTCTTGTTCTTCAAGCGCATCTGTCAGTTGCTTTCGGATAAAAGTCTTTGGATTCAAATCCGAGGGCTGCAGATTTTCAAAACCCGGCCCGAGATTTTCTCGAAGTTCGGCAGTCGCAGCATGCGCCATGCGTTGGAGTTTGCGGATGAGATGGGCGGCTTCTGATGCCAATTTAGGCATACGTTCGGGGCCGACCAATATCAACCCAAGTATGGCTAGGCCGATGAGCTCGCCTCCACCAAAGTCAAAGAACATAGGTAGAGCCTAGCGTCTCCAAAATCCCTACTTAGCGGCCGCCAATGTCACGGTCACCTGGTGAGATGTCCCGTTCCGAAGGAATGTCAGAACAACCTTGTCGCCGACGCTCCTGGCGCGTACGGCCACGATCAATTCGTCAGGTCCACTTATGGACTTGCCATCGAACTTGGTAATGATGTCGCCCGGTTGCAATCCCGCAACTGCGGCAGGGCCACTTGCGTGTATTCCGGTTGGACCATCGGTGATCTTCGCTCCGCTACCGGCGTAATTCATATCAAGAGAAATGCCGATTATGGGGTAAGTGGCCTTGCCCGTCTTGATCAATTGATTGGCAGTCTTTCGGGCTTGGTTGATAGGAATAGCAAAGCCGAGTCCGATTGACCCTGATTGGCCACCGAATGATGAACCCAGTGAAGCAATCGCCGAATTAACTCCGATGACTGCGCCAGTCTGATCCACTAGAGGGCCGCCAGAATTTCCGGGGTTAATCGCTGCATCTGTTTGAAGAGCATTAATGAATGAACTCTCACCACTTGATCCGCCAGCTGAGACCGCACGATTCTTTGCGCTAATAATTCCTGAAGTAACTGTGCCGGATAAGCCGAGCGGTGAACCAACGGCAATCACGGGATCGCCAACTTGAATCTTGTCGCTGTCGCCAAACTGAAGAGCGGGAAGGTTCGTAGCCGAAATCTTTAGTACTGCGAGGTCGTAAGCAGCATCAGTCCCAACAACTTGGGCATTAAACGTTTTGCCGCTGTTTAATGTCACAACAATGGGGTCAGTCCCGATGGATCCTTCAACAACGTGGTTGTTGGTCAGAATGTAACCCGAGCTCTCAATAACAAAACCAGAGCCCGTGGCGCCTCCTGTTGAAGTTTGCGTTGCAATGGATACGACAGATGGCAAAACGCGTTGTGCAATTCCTGCTACTGAATCCGGTGCTCGCTCGACGGTGTTAGAGACGGAAACAAGATTGACGCGATGTCCGAGAAGTGTGCCATTTGTTGAAAAACCGCCAACCGCACTACCTACTACTCCGGCAACGACGGCGAGAGCGAGAGCCGAACCCAGCGGAATACTCGTTCGCTTCGGCTTGTAAACCGGTTCTGACCACCAAGCCGATGACGAAGGCGCCCCTACTGAATTTGGGTCTAACGGTTCCATTTCAACTCCTCACAGAATCTTCGTTCAGTGACTCATCCGATCTGTAATCAAATACGAACTTGCCTAGAATTTGGTGAGAGTACGCCATCAGATTTCCTAGAACCCTTACTTACCGCTTGGTGGCGACTAAAAGACCGTCGCCGACTCCAATAAGAGAGGAAATCCACGTACTCGAAGCCGACTTAATACTCTTGCCAGCCTCTCGCAAAGCGATGGTCCGGGGATCTCGCTGGGCAGGATCCGGGACCTTTCCACCACCAAAGAAGTTGTCGATGGCCAACACCCCGCCAGTTCGAAGGATGCGGTGGGCTTCATCAACTGCAAAACTCAAGTCTTCTGGCTCATTTCGTAGCACGACCAAGTCGTAGGCACGATCGGTCAACTTGCTCATTACATCCATCACAGGATTTGTTATCAATCGAAAACGTTGCGGGGCGATGTCGGCTTCGGCAAATGCGATCTTGGAAATACGGGCGTGCTCTGCTTCGCTATCGATCGATGTCAAAGTTCCGCTCTCAATCATCCCGCGCAAGAGCCAGAGGCTGCCAACCCCTGAGCCGGTACCGACCTCAACCACGGACTGGGCAGAGATTAAGTGGGCAAGAAAATGTAGAAACGAACCCACCCCTGATGAAACATTTGTCGCGCCAACTTCTACACCGCGCGCCCGCGCACGGGTAAGCACATCATCTTCTGGAATAAACGTCTCACAGTACGTGTGCATGTCAACCCTCATTCGATTCCTGCGATCCAGTCTATGAGTACTCGAACACCAAATCCTGTTCCGCCCTTGGGATTTTCACCAGCATCTGCCTCACTCCGGCCAGTCCCTGCGATATCCAGATGAACCCAATTCCGCTTTCCAGCAAAGTGCTCCAAGAACAGCGCAGCGGTCACTGACCCAGCGCCGAACTTGGGTTTGTCGGCGGTATGCGAACGGTCAGCAACCGAACTTTGCAGCGCAACCGTATAGTCATCGACCAACGGCATATGCCACAACCGATCACCAGTTCTTTCTCCGTGCCTAATAAAATCCTTGGCTAGCGTCGAATTCCGTGTGTACATTGCCGCATATTGCCTACCAAGGCCCAATGTCGCAGCACCTGTCAAAGTTGCGACATCGACCAAATAGTCAGGATTTAAATTCGCATCGGCATATGCCAAGCCGTCGGCAAGAACCAAGCGACCCTCAGCATCGGTGTTGATTATTTCTACTGTCGTTCCGCCGTATTGAGTGATCACGTCACCTGGCCGTTGGGCCGTGCTAGACAATGCATTTTCCGCGCACATCAATAAAGCCGTTACTCGCACCTTTGGTTTGATCTCAGGCATTGCGGATACAACACCAAGAACTGCGGCAGCCCCAGCCATATCGCTCTTCATAGGGATCATGGTGTCGTACGGCCTTTTTAGCGATACTCCGCCGGTGTCGTATGTGATCCCTTTGCCGACGAGCACAACGTGTGGCCAATTCCTTGAACCCTTTGGCGCATAAGTCACTTCAATAAAACGTGGCCCTGGGTTCGGCGAGGAATTCCCGACCGCCCGAAGTCCGCCGAATTCCTTGAGCTGACTCCCGGACAGCACTTCAACGGTCAGGTCCGAGTGCTTAGCCAATTTCTTAGCCTGTGTAGCCATCCATGCAGGGGTCTTGATATTCGAAGGAGTGTGGATCAAGTCCCTCGCGGCAAATACGTACTTGGCCATAATGCGGGCGCGGGCAATATCGGCAGAATGCGTATCGCCCACATAGAACATCGGAGTCTCATTCTTTTGTAGGCCCGTCTTCAAATTCCACTGATAGGTGCCAAGCAACAATGCACCGGCGTGTGCTCGCATGTCGTCTTTCGTGGAGGCGGCAAGACTAAACAATGACCGTGACGTGCCTTTTACTTTTCTGCCAAGTGCAGCACCCGCAAGTCGGATGTCTGCCGAAGTCTGCTTTCCTAATCCGACAAAGATCAGCCTCTGACACCGAACGCCTTCGGCACTTACTGGGATTTCAAATATCTCGCCCGCTTTTCCAGTTGCTGTAAAGAAGCTCAACTCATCTTGCAAATTGAGAGCAAATTTAGATTCGACTTTTCTTACGTGCGAGGTGGAAACGGGAAAGGAAACTACTTCCTCAGATTTGGTGAATCCAATTGCAACGCAATCACAATCTAGAATTGATCCGATTTCCAGCGGGCGCACGTCAAGCGTTGGGAGTTCCATGGCGCTTACGCTAGCGATCGCGGAAAGACTATTTTTTAACTAGCAGTTGCGCGGCGGCGTGAAGTGCATTGCCTAGGTTGGAAGCCTCTTCGCCATTGAGCTCGACCACGAGCCGTCCTCCGCCTTCGAGGGGGATGCGCATGACCAGGGAGCGAGCCTCTTTCGTGACCTCCATGGGTCCGTCACCTGTACGAGGTTTCATGGCTGCCATATTCGCTGCTCCTTTTCACTTCTCCTGCGCGTGCAACCCCTCGGGGCCTACGACCAGACCTGCTAACGGATGAGGGAGAAGTATCTCGCATTTACTGCCTAAGCGGGAAATTGAGACCGGTCAGAACGGTCAGCCCAGGTTGAGGCGAGCGGCGAGACGGTCCCGTCCAGCGATTATGAGGCGTGAAATCGCCCCTTCTGGAACATTGAGCAGCGCCGCGATTTCAGCGGGTGAGAGCGACTTAACGTAATGCAGGGTCAGAACAACCCGCTCCTCTTCAGGCAAATTGGCGATCAGCTGCGCCAAAGTCTCCGAAGTCATGGCGCATAGGCTACCGAAGTGGGGCTACTGGCATAGAGATAGGGCGTCCTCCACGGTCACACACCAATGAAGTAGTTCTCGCTGACCCGGCTTCACAAATCCATGTGCCTCAAGATGGTCAAGCAGATCTTTGAGGGGTCCGTAAATATCGAACGGATCCAAAATAATGACCGGTTTATCGTGAAAATTGAGGAAGCGCCCGACCCAGATTTCGAAGAGCTCCTCCAAGGTTCCGGGTCCTCCTGGCAGAGCGATGAAAGCATCTGAAAGATCTTCCATTTTTGCCTTGCGCTCTCGCATTGAATCGACCACATGGAGTTCGTGGTTGTCATGATCGGCGAATTCGATATCAACTAACGACTGCGGAATGACGCCAATGGTCTTGCCTCCTGATGCGCGAACTCCGCGGGAAACAGCGCCCATCATCGAAATATGACCGCCGCCTGAAACCAATTCCCAATTTCGCTCACCAATTGCATTTCCAAGATCGGTGGCTAAATCAATGTACTTACTATCGATAGTTGGCGACGAAGAACAAAAAACGGCAACACGCATCCGCCAAGGATAGGCGCTACCCTTTGTTTATGTCGCATTCAATAAAAACGGCTTCCGGCTATGGCATCGCCACCGTTACATTCGATGGCGCGGTACTAGATACCTGGTTTCCTGAGCCGCATTTAGGCGTACTGCCCGCGACTCCTCCGACCTTCTTAACCGCCTTGATCGGCCGTGATGATGAACGCCAAGTCGTTCGAGAATTGGTTTCAATCGAAATTAATCTCGAGGACGCACCAGCAAATGCTTCCGATGCGTATCTGCGACTTCACTTACTCTCACAACGATTAATCCCCCCACACGGTCTCTCTCTGGTTGGCATTTTTGGAATTCTCAACAATGTGGTTTGGACATCCCACGGACCTTGCGCCATCGAAGGCTTTGAGGCAACACGAGCCAAACTGAAGGCGAAGTACGGAACGGTCACGGTCTATTCCGTCGATAAATTCCCACGCATGGTCGACTATGTAATCCCGAGTGGAGTTCGCATAGCTGACGCCGATCGAGTCCGACTTGGCGCCTATCTCTCCCATGGCACCACGGTCATGCACGAAGGCTTTGTAAATTACAACGCAGGCACTCTGGGTTCCTCAATGGTTGAAGGACGAATCTCCGCGGGTGTAGTCGTAGGTGACGGTTCAGACGTCGGCGGCGGAGCATCCATCATGGGAACGCTCAGCGGCGGCGGGAAAGAAGTTGTCTCCATCGGCAAGAACTGTCTACTCGGAGCCAATTCAGGTCTCGGTATCTCACTTGGCGACAACTGCGTAATTGAAGCCGGCACCTACATAACCGCCGCTGCAAAGGTCACTCTTCCTGACGGCAAGATTGTTAAGGCCGGTGAGCTTTCCGGGGCAAGCAATTTGCTCTTTAGACGAAACAGTCAAGGTGGCAATCTAGAAGTCGTCCAACGAACTGGAACTTGGGGCGGACTGAACTCGGTGCTTCACGCCAATTAAGTAAGGATGGGATGAAGAAATCCATGCTCGTCACGATCGCGGTGACGATTGCCCTTGCCCTCTCAGGCTGCTCGTCGGTTACTACGCCAAGTGCCTCGCGGAATAATGCGAGTACGAGCAAAAACATTGTTGGCTTTGGAGCCACTTTGGATGTATGGAAAACTCACCATGTTGCCGACAAGAGTGGAAACTTCATCCCGGGCTGTTGTTATAACCTCGACCCAAAATTGAAGAGTTGGGGTGGCAATTTTCGCTACACGGACGTCGTGGTGACAAACGGGATTATTACCGAATATTCCTTGAATCTTCCCGAGAATACTCAACTAAAAGATGCACAAATCGCAGCTTTGGCTGAATTGCCTAAGGATGCCAAGGTCTCATTCTTCTTCTCTCAAAAGGAGTCTGCGACGCTAGAGGTCAAAAGTGCAATTCTAAAACCGATTCTGCTCAACACGAATATCCCGGGCACTAATGGCAGTGTTGATTTCGTTTTCTGTAGCGTTTCAAATGACGCAGCGTTTGGCTACAACGCATCAAACGTCAATTCGATCTGGGTGAAATTGGGTTTGGGTTTGGTTGCCGCAAAAGACGCTAGCTGTTAACAATCATTCAACGGTCAATTTCAGATGGTTCACAGCCCCTGAGTCTTGCGAAGAAGGTTTCGCAACGTCTCTTGTTCCTTCGTGGTCAATTTTCTGGTCAGTTCACCCTCAGTCTTCTTCGCTATTCGCATTGCCTTGGAGAAAAGGATCTGACCAGATTTCGTAAATGAGACAAGATTTTTTCTCCGGTCTGTTGGATCCGCGGTTCGAACGACCACCTTCTTGGCTTCGAGCTCATCTGTTAGAGCGACGATTTTGGCGGTGTCCATCCTGACAATGTCGGAAGCGTCCTTCTGCGAAAGTGGCCCATATTCGGCAATTGCCGTCATAAAGTCAAACAAAGGAGGACGAAGTCCGAGTTCGGCCATCGCCTTCTCAAACCCCCTCTGGGAAATCTGACCCAAACGGACGGCCAAATAGCCAACATCGCCGCTAAGTACCTCGGGCAAAGGGCGTGGCCGGGAGGCATCTTTTGATGGGTTCACCCATGAACTGTACCTCATCATTATCATTGTCTATTCCAATCATTAGAATTGCCAATTATTGTTGTGGATGGCATTCTTTGCCTTAAACAAATCTTGATTGTCCAATTACGCTAAAAGGAGTTATAAATGCTTGAAAACAATAAGGAAATCTGTCTTGCCCTTTCCACATCAATTATGGACGGCGAATGGCAAAACGTTGAATATTTGATGTCCGAGGACTTCTAATACGTTGCCGATGGTCGACCAGCGATTGGCAAAGCTGAATACATAGGCTTCATGAGAAATGTTCTCGCAGTATCCATGACGAATATGGACATGAAATTCGAGCACGTCATTGCCGAGGGCGACTTGGTGGCGGTGAACTATACGAACGAGATGGACAACTCCGGTGCATTTATGGGGATTCCAGCAACAAACAAGCGCATCAATGCTTCCGGTCAGTTCATCCGCCAAATCAAAGATGGCAAAGTACATGCTGAGTGGCAAACCACAAATGCGCTTGGGTTGATGAAGGATCTAGGCGCCATCTAGTAGCGCCCAAGCAATTTGAGTCGCCTTCCAAGCGTTGCTTTCAAGTAAGTTTGGGAAGTGAACTTCTACGTTCTTGCAAGTGGAATCGGAGCGGGCTTCCTGATTGCCGCGCAGGTAGGGCCGATCTGGTTGCTCTGCTTTCGTAATGGAATCCGCTTCGGTTTCCCTGCTGCAATGGGAATTGGCCTTGGAGCCGCCCTCATCGACACGATCTACTGCGTTCTGGGTGCTCTCGGTGTGGCTGCTTTGCTGTCAGCTACATCAATCCAACGAGTTATCAGTTTTGTCGGAGCCCTGATCATTAGCTGGATTGGGATACGAACTATCCTGGCTCATCGCAAGACCTTAGACCTAAATGTTGCTGAGGGCAGTGGCAAGGCAAACTCTTCATTTGGGTCATCTCTTCGCTTGTCACTTCTCGCAACCGCCTCAAACCCGCTAACGATAATTTCATGGGTAGCACTTTTGAGCGCAGCATCTACGTACATCAATTCGACACCTGGCAAGGTCAATTTTGCGTTTGGAGTCGGAATCGGCTCGCTTCTTTTCTTCACAGTATTGAGTCTTGCTGGTACTTACTTAGGCACTCGCCTTTCAAATTCCTGGGTTAGGAGAATTGATCAAACCAGCGCGGTCTTATTTCTCTTTTTTGCATTGGCGCTCGTTTATCGAGCAATAACTATTTAGGTTCTTTCGCGAAGAGTCGGCATCGGCGTAGCGATGAGAGATGGTGTTGCTGTTGGCGTAGGTGAAATCGACGGCGAATTGCTAGGCACTTGAGCGATTACTTGTTGAGCAGTGATATCGAACCACGCAGATGGCAGGAGCGCTTTGCTAGCGAATGCTCCCCCAGTTAATTTCGCCGTTGCACCGGTGCTCGATGTCGCGGTAATACCCGCAACCCTTCCAGCCCCATCTTTGCTATTCACGAACAATCTCGCGACATCCGTCAAACCGAACGCAGTTGCAACGACGCTCTGATTCACTGATCGTGTCCATGAGGCATATTTGGAATTTATCTTTTTATCCAAACTCCAAGGATCAGGGACGCTAATTGCGTATGGAACAGCGGTTCCCCAAACATTTTGTGCCGATTCCGTTATCCCACCGGATGAGGAAGAGAAATAAGCGCTAATAGGCGCTGATCCGAAGAGAACGGCAAGACCAGTTGAATCATCAGTGGATGTTGAGTTAACAGCAGCCTTCCAGAGAGGGCCGTATTTGACTTCCGTTTCCTTGGAATAGCCAACGAAAGCCTGGTCTTGCGATGCAGAATAGATATTACAATCGCACGCGGTTCTGATGGTTGGCCCCTTGTTGAGTGCGTAAGTTCTAGAAGCAATAGCTTGTGCTTGCAGAGCGGCAGATGGCCAAGCCGATGGCATTTCGCCTATCCCCCACAAATACTCATCATGAATGCGGACTGTATTTGTTACTTCGAGTCGATAGCCCAGCACCGGTGCCTTCACCATCTTCACTTGAATTTGGCCGTAGCGGTATTGCGTGGTCGCATTCGCGACTTTCACTGAAACGACAGCAGGGCCACCCGTCAAATATCGAGTCCCCGTCCAACGAATCGTCCAAAGGTTTCCATTTGGCAACGGGTCGATCTGACCCGTAGAAGATGTGGCGCTCGGAAATGCAATGTTGCCCAGGACTGTGAAACCGAGGCTGGACTTAAGAGGCATTATACGAAGCGGTTGTGCCGTCTGACTGTCTTTGATGTCGCCGGCGAATATCTGAATCTGCCCCAGCTTTGAGCTCGTTGTCATCGAAAATGAATTGAGAAGATGCCCGATATTCACACGCATCATTTGGTTGTCGACCACTGGCTCGACGGTCACCATTGAGTAGTAGTAGCGAAGAATGTTGATAGCCGTTTGGCCTTCAAGAGCTTGGCCGAGTG
>JANXZF010000066.1 GCA_025355665.1 Actinomycetes bacterium | reverse complement strand
AGTCAACATTCTCGTTACAAATTTAGGTATGAGCACTCATGAAGTCGTCATCTTGCCCCTTGCCAATGGGCAGAGCGCAGGTCAGCGAAACGTAGGACCCGATGGGAGAGTAGATGAAACAGGAAGTGTTGGGGAGATATCTAACAATTGCAATGCCGGGGTTGGGGAGGGAATTCTCCCGGGATCACGGGGTTGGGCAACACTCACATTGGCCCCCGGTCGTTATGAATTAATTTGTAATCTCCCTGACCATTATGCAGGTGGCATGTATTATGAATTTCAGGTGATCGCCTAATAAGAGGAGCGAGACAAAGGTGCTGGTTATCGTCCGCTGGATCGGTCGGTTATTCAAGAAGGAATACCGCTTTCTCGCACGATACGAACGTTCACATCCTCATTTCATTTGGTACGTCCTGATTGATGCAATTGTTTCTGTTCTGTTGGTCTTTGGCGGTTTCCAGTTGAATTCACACTTGCACTCGACAAGCGCGGCCGAAGAAAAACTTGAGCGCTCAGGCGGTGTCAGTCTCAGTGAATCGAGTTTTGTTGAAAAGGTGAAATTGGCGGGAAATCCCGTTTATTGGCTTGGACCATTATCGGGATCCAGCTA
This sequence comes from Actinomycetes bacterium, assembly GCA_025355665.1. Taxonomy (GTDB): domain Bacteria; phylum Actinomycetota; class Actinomycetes; order Nanopelagicales; family Nanopelagicaceae; genus QYPT01. Next base: position 10,320 of record JANXZF010000066.1, on the reverse strand, counting down.
TACCTTCAATGATGAATTGGGTTACCTCAGAATAGTCACCTACATCCCGGCAGGATCAAAGGTCAGCCAGGTGGCTAAGTCCGAATTAATTGTCGAGACTTATGCGTCGGCTAAAGATTTAACAGACCACATCCACGCCACTGCCAATGCAGGCGCTCAGACTTCCGTCACCGAAAACGGCATGACAATCAAATACAACACCAAGGACCTAACATCCATGATGGTCGAATTCGACGGTGTAAAACAGGTGATTGAAGTTGAATATCCGAAGATACAGAGCGAAGCACAACTTTTGCAGGACGCAGGAAAACTGACCCAAGTGAGGTAGTTGCACTTCCTATTCGCTCAGTGTCCTTGCGCTTGAGGGCGCCTGTCTATTGCCATCCAGCGATCCGGCTGCGCTAGCGGCGCAAAACCGACGCGCGCGTACACCTTGTGGGCATCGCCAGTGGCCAGGACAATTCTCTTGACCCCATTTATCTCCGCCCATTCAACTGTTGCTTCCGCAAGCCAGGTGCCGATTCCACGGCCTCTGTATTTGGAATCGACGAAAACATCGCAGAGCCATGCGAAAGTGGCGGCGTCGCTGACTATCCGGGCGACGGCAATTTGAGTCTCGTCTTCATAAACGCCGAATGAGTAAGAGTTCACAAATGCTCGAACCACCACCTCGAATTCTCGTCCGTTTGCCCAATAACTCTCAACAGAGAGCCAATGATGAATCTTGGGTAAGTCCAATAGCGAGTCGTCATCAATGAGCAAGAGCCCATTTCTTATCTCCTTCAACAGGTTTTTAGTCGCCACAACTTTTCCTTATCGTTAGTGATACCTCGCACATATTAGAAGCAAAGTGACGGACGAGGGTAAGATTTAAATGTCAACAACTTCATATCTCTGGTGCAAGCGTCAAATCGGCGTAAATAGGCCAGAGTGAATCGCAGAGAGCCATGGCAAAGGTCAAGCGTTTAGATGAATTAGATAGGAGATTAGAGGGAAGTGTCTCCAAGTGGAGTCGTAGAAAACTGCTCACAATCAGAACGGTGCTCCTAATCCTCGTCGCGACATTAAGTACATTTGGAGCAATTGGGCTGGGACATATCCATGGGGTGAGAAGTAGTTACGGTACAAAGATTGCCCTTCAGTTAAATGGGCAGAGCGAAATGACGGAATCACAACTTCGTAAGGTAGTGACTTCTAATCATCTTTTGGTCTACTGGGCCGGTGGCGAAAAGGACGCGAGGTATCTTTTGAGTTCCACCAACCGCGCTGCAATTGTTTTGACGATACTTCCCCCGATCACCGTCGCCAGGTCGACAAGAGCTAGTTATCCGGAGATCACCACCTATACCCAAAGTGACGCATTTCAGGCAGTTCTTTCTGGTGGAGGTAATGCCAATGTCGGAGGATTCATAAATGATGACGGGAACTCAGTCTTCTTTACCAAGATGGATCCCCACGACGTATACGTCGGAATTCGTGGGTTGGACATCGAGTTGCAGATTTTTAATCCTTCTCCTGGTCAAAGTCTGGCTCTGGCAAGGGAAGCTGGAATGCTCAGACCTATTAGTTAAACGGCTTCTCTCCCTTGATTCCTTCGTGGAATGTCCAGACAATGGGGACCGCGATGAACGAATTAGCCGCATATCTCGTTGTGGCTAGTGGAGGTAACCATGTCATCCAAGCAAGATGAACTGCTTCAAGTGCTCCATGACGTTCATGGTGCTGCCTTGACGCGTTTTGTTGCTCATATGACGCACGATGGCACCCTCGCGCAAGACATAGTCCAGGAGGCCCTGCTGCGCGCGTGGAAACATCCAGAGATCCTTGCCCAGAGCGACAATGCCGCCCGCGCTTGGCTCTTCACGGTGGCGAGAAATCTAGTCATCGATGATCGACGAAGCGCTCGCCACCGTCGTGAAATCTCGACGGACATACTTCCTGAAACGGGGAGCGTTGATGAAACTGATTCAGCCCTAGACGCGTGGATCCTTTCGGACGCGCTTTCGGCGCTATCACCTCAACATCGAAGTGCAATCGTCGGGGCTTACTACCTGGGGCATTCGATTTCCGAGATTGCTAGAAGAGAAGGAGTGCCAGAGGGAACGATCAAGTCCCGACTCCATTACGCACTTCGCGCACTACGACTTTCCCTTCAAGAACGAGGAGCAACCCAGTGAACCAAAAAGGCGATCGCTACCGAGAATGGGATGCGGCATACGTTCTGGGTGCATTAAGTACGGACGAGCGTCGTGAATTCGAAAGGCATCTTGCAACGTGTGATGTCTGCCAGAGCGGGGTGGCTGAATTAGCAGGTATGCCGGGTCTGTTGATGAAGATTGATGCAACGACTGCCGAAGCTTTGGTTTCTGATGTTGTGGCAGAGAATGAGTTCGTTCTTCCCCTCGCACTCATTCAAAACCTTGCTATTGCAGCAGTCAAACGGAAAACTGTTGTGCGACGCAGATTCGCCGCCGGGATGGCAGTCGCCGCTTCAATTGTGATGGTGATTGGTTTGCTCGTTGGAGTAAATATCGGTTCTTCATCCAATCCCGGAAGTACGCAAAGTACGGTGGCGACAACAGGAATAAAGGTCGCAATGGTTCCCATAGGAACCAATGCCATGGTTGTCAATATGCACGTGACCAAGAAAGCTTGGGGAACACAATTTTCATGGAATTGCATTTATGGAAGTGATTCTTCCTCGTGGTCAACGCCGCAGGCATATGATTTAGTGATTACAGATGCCTCTGGGATTTCGACAACCGTTGCAACATGGAGTCAATCTGGTTCGAGTGCGAAAGGCTTAGTCGCATCGACTGGGATTCCGCTTTCGAAAATCAAGACGATTGATGTCCGCTACTCCAATTCCAACTCACCCGTCGTGCGTGGTCAGATCTAGATCGCTCCTCGCGCTATGGCTGGCGCTTGAGCAAGTCCCGAATTTCTCGCAGAAGTGCAATGTCTTCAGGTGTGGTGGCGGCGATTTCGGCGTCTGGTTCACCACGGTGGCGTCGCGCAGTGATTTGGTTAATTGGCACCACGATGAAGAAGTAAAGCAGTGAGCCGACAATCAGGAAATTGATTACGGCGTTGATTGCAGCACCCCAGTCGAAGGCAACGCTATTGATGAAAAATGTTCCGCCGTGGACGCCACCACCACCAATGAGTTTGAGAAGCGGCTCGATAAATGATTTGGTGAATTGGGTGACGATGCCAGTAAAGGCAGCACCAATAACAACCGCGATTGCTAGATCGACAACATTTCCACGGAGTATGAAGTCGCGAAATCCCTTGATCATGTCTTTCTCCATTCGTTCCAGCGTGGTCGGTATTGTGAAGTTTAACGCGCACTAGTAACTTGCCTTTGTATGGAGCCTCTCACCCTGTCCGTTGATTGTGGCGGACTCGGAATCAAGGCCTCGGTTCTAGACAACGCAGGGACGATGCGAATTCCGCCTGTTCATGTTGCCACGCCTTATCCGCTCTCTCCTCAGCTTCTCGTGCAGACCATCAAGGAGGTCGCGAAATCTCTACCCTCCGCCGATCGGGCAACGGTTGGAATGCCGGGGATGATTCGACACGGAGTCGTAGTCACAACTCCTCACTATATAAATTCGGCGGGACCTCGCACGTGGATGGATTCAGATCTCAAGATTGCCTGGGAAGGATTTGATATGCGGCAGGCTTTGTCGCAATCGCTGGATATCCCCACACTTGTACTCAATGACGCCGAGGTTCACGGTGCTGGCGTCGTTGCTGGATCGGGATTCGAAGTGGTTCTCACATTAGGAACCGGACTTGGTTGCGCAGTTTTTGACGGCGGAGTGCTTGCCCCACATATCGAACTTTCACATGCGACAGTTCGCAGGTCGACAAGTTACGACGAATGGATTGGCGAGCACGAACGTCGCCGGATGGGGGATAGTTTCTGGTCTCGCCGTATCCGCACGATGGTGGACGAGTTGCGTCCTGTCTTTCTCTGGGATCGCCTCTATTTGGGCGGCGGGAATTCACGAAGGATCAAGGATTCGATTATTCATAAATTGGCCGACGATGTAGTCATTGTGCCCAACGAGGCCGGAATAATTGGCGGAGTAAGGGCTTGGAGTTTGATGTCTGATTCGCGGGCCTAGCCCCTTAACGACCCAATTGAATTCTCCTCGTACATTTCGTATCGGCCTTTGTCATTGACTGCATCCACGGGCCATATCGACTGGCGATGCCGACCCTAGCTCCGCCTGATAGTCGGATATTTGAAGTCGGTTTTGGTTTAGGGACGATGTCTGAGAATCTTTGAAGACTGCGAATAGGGCGATTGGGCCGTAGTGAGATTCTCGAAATTATTACCTTGAGATTCTGGAGACTTCGTAGCGCCCTGCGTTGTCCAGAACCGCTGGTCGCGAGGACTTAGGAGTACAGTCTCTTCCATTGTTCACTTAATGGAGAGGATCAGCTCATGGCAGAAGAGGATAAGGAGATTAAGGCTTTTTCCACTCTGGCTTCTGCGTTTGCTGACCTTAGCGAAGAAGAAAGTGCACGGGTGCTCAGATGGGCAATTGGCAAATATGGTGCGGGCCTTGGAAAAGTAGATGATTCTCTTCTCGCTGGCAGTGGCAGATCACCCAAGGGTCGATCGACGGGCGATCAAGATGATTCCGCTGATCGTGAAGTTGGCGACGAACTTGAATTCGCCGAGTTTGCGGAATTATATGATGCATGCTCGCGTACGGTAGGTGTCGATAAAGTGCTAGTAGCTGGTTATTGGTTACAATTTATCCAGCGCGCTACATCTTTCGCCTCCGGCCCGTTACATGACGAATTAAAGAATCTCGGCCATCCGATAACCAACATTACTGTTGCTCTGTCGGCCAATATCAAGGCGAAACCCGCCCTTGTTATGCAGGTTAAGAAGAATGGTTCTTCGAAGCAAGCTAGGAAACTTTACAAATTGACGACAGCGGGAAAGAAGCGAGTAGAGAATTGGATTGACGGCGTTGACACTGAATCCGAGTGATGCGTTTGCCGCCCTTCCTTCGGGTTTAAGGAAGGACTTACTTGGCGCTTTCAATGACATTGTTACAAATTTTGAGCAAACTCGTTGGGGCCCCGCAGAGTTGGATGGTGGGAAGCTCTGCGAGGCGGCTTTAACGATCCTTCAGGGATTAGCTGCTGGAGGGACTTATGAAGCGCGGTCAAAGAAACCAAGAAATATGTTTGATGCCTGCAAGGCGATGGAACAGAACACTACCCAACCCAGATCGGTGACGATTCAGATTCCTCGGATGATCGTTGCCCTTTATGAAATTCGAAATAATCGTGGCGTCGGACACGCGGGCGGGGACATCGACCCTAATGAGATGGATGCGACTGCCGTTCTATATATGAGTAAATGGATCGTTGCTGAATTAGTCCGTAATGTGCATAGTCTTGAGACGGCTGAGGCGACCGAGCTTGTTGAGGCGCTTATCGAGCGCCAGGTGTCGCTGGTTTGGAGTTCCGGCGAGAAGAAACGCGTTTTGCATTTAGGGCTCTCCTGGAAGGAAAGGACACTGCTCTTGTTGCTCTCTGAAAGTTCCGAAGTATCAGAAGCACTCTTATTTAGCTGGCTTGAGCACCCTAAAGTTACGGATTTGCGCCGCAACATACTTGTGCCCGGACATAAGCAAAGACTCTGGGAATACGACGTTCGAACTCGAACTGTGAGATTACTTCCACCGGGTATTTCCGAAGCCGAAGATTTATTGAGATCTCTCTCTTAAGCGTTAGTTGGAGATATTGGGGGCCCAATTAGGTTAAGAATCTAGCTGGCAAAGTTGCCGGGGTATCGAACGTGACAGTATCAATTTTTCACCAACAGATCGGGGTTTGCTCCGTCCTGCGCTAATTGAGTCTACCAAATTACTTGCGAATATGAAACTCTTAGAGAACAAGGGGGGGGGGCGCCGATTGTCCGAAAAAGAGGATTTCCTGTCGTCTCTTTGCTACAAGATTCATCGAGCGGAAACGCGCGCCCAAGAAGAAGAAATGCACGAACAGTTCGGCGACGATTTTCCTATTCAATTAATGGTCTTACGCATGGATAAGGTAAAAGTGGAAATCAGAAAAGAATCTGTGAACCATCACGAGCCGCATATGCATGTGGCGCACTCTGATCTCTACGACGTGTCTCTTAGCCTGGGTGATTTTCGCGTCTTGGCCGGAAAAATCAGACCTAAGAGTCTCAAATTTCTAAGAGGTGTGTTAGTTCCACTTAAAGAGAAACTAAACGCCATTTGGGTCGAATTGAATGAAAAGGACAACTCGATTGGGGCCGAGAGACTTATCAACAATCTTCTGGGATAAATTTGACAAAGGTTTCTCATCTTGAAAGTGAAAGTGTCGAATTTAGGTCCGATCAATAGCTCAAATTGGGTTAGCCAATGGAGTAACAGCGAAGTGGGACTCAGGAGCTCTTCCGAAATTATATTCAAGGGCGAACAGGGTTTCCGACTTGATTTTCGAGGTCTAGTATTGAACAACTCCTTCCTCACCCACTCTTACTAAGGAACATTTGATGGCAACCTCACGTTTTAAGATTTCCGCTTTTGCTTTGCTGGCGGTAAGTGCCCTGACTCTGTCCGCCTGTTCATCTGCGAAGACACCTGCTGCCAATTCGACTTCGACTAGCACCTCTCTGGCTTCGATGGTGCCCTCTGACGTTTCCTCAGATGGCGTCTTAACATTTGGCTCGGATGGAACTTACCCACCAAACGAGTTCGTAGGTACTGACGGCAAGACTATGGAAGGCATGGACATTGATCTTGGCAACGCCATTGCTGCAAAGCTTGGCCTCAAAGCGGCATTTGTAAACGCCCCATTCGACTCGATCATCCCAGCGATTCAGTCGGGTAAGTACGAGGCAGGTATTTCTTCGTTCACTGATAATAAGGACCGCGAAAAAGTTCTGGACTTCGTGACCTATTACAGTGCCGGAACATCTTGGGCTGCAAAGACTGGCGCGACCATCACTCCAGACACTGCGTGCGGGAAGAACATCGCAGTCCAAAAGGGAACAGTTCAAGTTGACGACGTAACTGCGCGCTCAAAAACTTGTACTGGCGCGGGCAAAGCCGCCATTAAGATCAACCAGTATCAATCACAGCAAGATGCCACGGCGTCGGTCGTGTCAGGCAAGAACGAAGCGATGCTCGCCGACTCACCAGTTACTGGTTACGCGGTCAAGACTTCTAGCAATCAACTAGTCATTGTCGGCACTGCTTATGACACTGCTCCTTACGGAATCGCATTGCCAAAGGCAAAGGGCGATTTTGCAAAAGCCGTACAAGGTGCGATCAACGCGATCATCGCGGATGGTTCATACAAGACGATCCTAGATAAGTACGGCGCCGCCGACGGTGGTGTTACAGCCGCAGTTATTAACGGCGCCAAATAGGTCGTCATCTCACGCATAAGCGACTAGATTCGCCTTCGTGAGTTCGAACTCGACGCAGGGACGGCCTGAAGCAATTCGGGCCGTCCCTGTGCGTCACCCTGGTCGATGGGTTGCTGCGGGAGTAATCGCAATCTTGGCCATCATGGCCGTTCACGCGGTTATCACTAATACGCGTTTTCATTGGGCCGAACAGGCTAAATACGCCTTTGATGCGAGTGTGATCGCCGGAGTCAAAACAACATTGATGCTGACGTTCTTTTCAATGTTAATCGGTGTTGTCCTCGGCATCATTCTCGCGATCATGCGACTTTCGAGTAACCCCCTCGTATCAGGTGCTGCGTGGCTCTATATCTGGATATTCCGCGGAACGCCGGTCTTAGTGCAACTGCTTGTATGGGCAAGCCTTGGCGCACTTTTCCCCACACTTGGACTTGGAATACCTTTTGGTCATCTCTTTTTCTCTGCCAGAACTTTCGATCTAATCCCCGGCTTGGCCGCGGCACTTCTCGGACTTGGTTTGAATGAAGCCGCATACATGTCAGAAATTGTTCGGGCAGGAATTCTTTCGGTGGATGAAGGTCAGAGTGAAGCAGCAACTGCCCTTGGAATGACAAAAATGCTAACCCTTCGTCGCATTGTTCTTCCACAAGCAATGCGTGTAATCGTTCCGCCAACGGGCAACGAGACTATTTCGATGTTGAAGACAACTTCGCTAGTTGCCTATGTGCCTTATTACGAACTTCTTTTCAAAGTACAAAACATCTATACGCGCACGTATCAGGTAATGCCCATGCTAATTATGGCAAGCCTTTGGTACTTGGCTATGACAAGCATTTTGATGACTGGGCAATATTACATTGAGCGTCACTTCGCCCGTGGATCACTGCGCACACTTCCACCAACGCCAGTGCAGAGATTTCGCACTCGCTTTCTTGGGATAAGTGGTTGATATGACACAACCCATGGTTAAGGCAGAGAACGTATACAAATCCTTCGGACGCCTCGAAGTGCTTAAGGGGATAAATATTGAAGTAGCGCCTCGAAAGGTCTTCTGCATTATCGGACCATCAGGATCTGGAAAGTCTACGTTTTTGCGCTGCATTAATCATCTGGAAAAGATTGACGCCGGAAGACTTGCTGTAAACGGCGAACTCGTCGGCTATCACGAACGCGGCGGCCTGCTCCATGAAATGCGTGAGCGCGATGTGGCCGCTCAACGTCGAAAGATTGGAATGGTATTTCAGAGTTTCAACCTGTTCCCGCATATGACAGTTCTCGGAAATGTTATGGAGGCTCCCATTAACGTTCGGGGCGAGGCTAAGGCCATTGTTCTCGAGAGGGCCACCAAACTACTCGAGCGGGTGGGGCTAGAAGACAAAATGAACAACTATCCTTCCCAACTTTCAGGCGGCCAGCAGCAGCGAGTTGCAATTGCTCGCGCCCTCGCAATGGAACCCGAGCTCATGCTTTTCGACGAACCAACCAGCGCCCTTGACCCTGAACTTGTTGGGGAAGTGCTTGATGTGATGCGCAAGTTGGCAGAGGACGGCATGACGATGATTGTCGTTACACATGAGATGAATTTTGCCCGCGAAGTTGGCGACGCCCTTGTATTCATGGACGGTGGAGTCGTCGTTGAATCGGGAAATCCCCGTGATGTTCTCAGCAATCCGCAGCATGAGCGGACGAAAACTTTTCTATCGAAAGTACTCTGAGCAGATTGGGAAATGACTATGGGAGAGAAAGTCTCATTCGCTAGCAATGGTGGAACCTGTGAGGGTTATCTTGCAATACCCAAGGGCGGAAGCGGTCCGGCAGTAATTGTGATCCAAGAGTGGTGGGGTTTGGTTGGCCACATCACCGCGGTTGCGGATCGCTTTGCTGAGGCGGGTTTCGTCGCGCTCGCCCCTGATTTGTATCACGGTGTTATTGCGCAAGAACCAGATGAAGCGCGGAAATTACTGATGGGCCTTGCGATGGATCAAGCGGCTCTGGATATTGCAGGAGCCGCAAAATATTTGAGCGACCGCGATGACGTGAGCGGCAGTGGAGTCGGCGTTGTTGGATTTTGCATGGGAGGCTCGCTTGCGCTGTGGAGTGCAACGCTCTCACCTGAAATTACCGCTAGCGTCGCTTTCTATCCCGGCCTTCCTTGGGAACGAATGTCACCGGAATGGCAGAACTATTCTGAAAAGAGTGCGCAAATACATTGCAGCGAATCTGATGGCACATCAAGGGCGCCAGGTATTCAAGAAGCAGTCAAAGCCATCAGGTTAAGTGGCGGCAAGGTGGAGACATTCGATTACCCAGGCACTCATCACGCGTTCTTTAATGATGATCGCCCAGAGGTGTATGACGCACAGGCGTCATCGACCGCATGGGGTCGAGTTGTTACCTTTTTCAATACATTGATCTCATAATCAAAACTGTGTCGCGTTAAGAGTGCCATCACTCGCATCGCGAGTGAGTGAGCCATTGAAAGCCTTCTCGATAAGGAGAAGTGTTGTAGGCGAAAGTGCGACGCCTACGATCAGGGAGGATCATAAATGAGCGACAACATCGAGCAGCCTGTCCAACCAAGTAATGAGCCTATGAAGGTCAGTCCGGTGAAGAAACGGGGAATGAAAAAGATCATTGGTTATGCCGTGTTGGCATTTGCCGTGCTTGCAGTTGCGTTGACGTTCTTTGTAAATTCAGCAACCAAAGCTCCAGTGGCGGCAAGCCAGCAATTCCTTCACGCCATTCAGGCAGGGGACGCCACGACTGCATATGCACTCTTCTCCGTCGAAGCAAAGAAAGTTGTTCCCTCCGATCAATTTGATGCGCTCGTGAAACAAGTTGCGCCCATTTTCAACACCGGCGAGAAAATGCTCAGCAAGAAAGTGAAT
>JANXZF010000046.1 GCA_025355665.1 Actinomycetes bacterium | reverse complement strand
CGGCTGTATCAAGGAAATTTCCACCGGCATCAAGGTATGCCCGCGCCTGGTCTGCTGCCTCGTGTTCATCTGTATCGCGTCCCCATGTCATGGTCCCGAGGCCAATACGAGAGATCAAGAGCCCGCTCTTACCCGCACGACGAAATTCCATGATGCGACCCTAGCAAGGCAGAACGAAGAAATCCCCGATAATCTTCTCGCCTGTCCTGTTTATTTGCGCACGTAAGTGCTATTCGAGGAGGCGAGGTATCCATGACCATTGTTCTCCTAATTCGACATGCACACTCCCAAGCCAATGGATCCGGGATTCTCTCAGGGCGCACCGAGGGAGTACACCTTTCTCCTGAAGGAAAGAAGCAGGCATTGCTGTTGGCAAAGCGGCTCGGCGATATTCCGATAAAGGTTGTTCTATCCAGTCCGCTCGAACGTTGCGAAGAGACGATTTCGCCGTGGCTAAAGGAATACGCCCAGGTAAATCCCAAATTGGCACTTCGTTCTGACGTCGATCTTTCAGAGGTCGATTACGGACTATGGACGGGTCGCAAACTTCGTTCACTGTCAAAAGAGCCTCTCTGGAAAACGGTTCAGGATTCTCCCTCAAAGGTCACTTTCCCAGAAGGTGAGAGCATCGCCTCGATGCAGACTCGTGCAAAGCGGGCATTGCAACGAGGTCTAGATACACGAGGAAAAGGTCACGTAATCCTGGTTTCCCATGGGGACGTCATCAAATCCATGATCGCCTCGGCATTGAATATGCATCTCGACGAATTTCAAAGGATTGTCATAGATCCAGCCTCCATTTCGATTCTGGATTATTCAAGTTCAAGGCCGCGCCTTATTTTGATGAATGATTCTCGATCGGCTCTCAATTCGGAACAATTCGCCAATCATTCAAAACGCCTTCTTGTAGGCGGAGGTTCGGGCACTCAATCAAAAGGACGGCGACCATAAATGGCTCGGATAATAAATACCTTTGATCCAGTCGAGCGCTTCGTTGTCGGCACCGTGGGCGAACCTGGGGAGAGAAGTTTCTTCCTTCAAGCAAGGACGGGCCCTCGACTGGCTTCTGTGCTCTTGGAGAAGTCGCAAGTCATCGCAATTGCCGAACGTTTAGAAATCTTGCTTCGCGAACTCCGTAGGCTCGATCCTGGTATGACAAGTGAGCGAAACGAAGTCGATGACCAACCGCTTGAGACACCAATCGTCGAAGAATTTCGCGTCGGCGTAGTCTCGCTTTCTTGGTTGAGCGACCGCGAGATGATTTCGATCGAACTCCAAGGAGTTGATGAAAGTTCGGGGGAAGATCTTGCAAGCATTGAGATCGAAGAAATTTTCAACGACGATGCAACCGAGGGACCGGACGTATTGCGAGTAATCATGACCCCATCACAGACGGATGCGTTCGTGAAACGAGCGAATGCCGTCGTCAACGCAGGGCGCCCGCCTTGCCCGTTCTGTGGTTTGGCACTAGACCCAGCCGGACACGTCTGCCCGAGAGCAAATGGCTACCGACGTTAATCTTTCGCCAGAGCAGATTCAGATTGCTCTGCGCTCTGGAGAAATGAAAGTTACAGGCAGACTGGTCGATGCTTCCAATGCAACATTACTGGCCAGCATCTACCAAGACGGTTTCGAGTTGGTCTGCATATACAAACCGATCGCCGGCGAGCGTCCGTTGTGGGACTTCTCCGACGGCACACTCGCCCATCGCGAATACGCCGCCTATCTACTAAGCGAGAAATGCAATTTCAATTTAGTCCCCATGACCGTGCTACGTGAAGGACCCTTCGGCGAAGGCGCCGTTCAACTCTGGATCGACGTTGATCAGAGCCTAGACATGATCGAGTACTTTCAACGCGACATCCCGGAACTTCGCAAGATGGCGCTTTTCGATGCGATTGTGAACAACACCGATCGCAAAATTGGGCACATCCTGCCCGACATCACTGGCAAAGTTTATGGTTGCGACCACGGTGTGACCTTTCATTCCGAAGACAAATTGCGAACCGTCTTGTGGCGATGGGCGGGCGAGCCATTAACACAACAGGAACTCTCGCAACTAGATGTCGTGCAAGATTTCTTGACAGCTCCTGGAGAATTGGAGGAGTTGCTCACCGAAGGGGAGATCGAAGCCCTCTCCGAAAGGGTAAATCGCCTCAAAGAGACATGCACATTTCCGGTTCCCAGTAAAGAATGGCCTGCAGTGCCTTGGCCCCCTTACTGATGCGAACTGCTGAATACCTTTAGGATTGCCGAATGAATTCATGGGCGCAGATCTACCTCCCACCGATTGATTCCTCTTTCGATTTCTCCCCTTTGTCCCTTAAACACTCAACAACTAGACAAAATGTCGCATTGCCCGTCAAAGACGAATATCGAATGTACGTTTGCGGAATCACGCCTTATGACGCCACGCATCTGGGTCATGCCGCCACTTACATCACTTTCGATTTGGTTAATCGGTATTTGACCGCCATGGGCAAGAAAGTCCATTTTGTCGAAAATGTCACCGATGTAGATGATCCGTTGCTTGAGCGAGCAACCCGTGATGGAGTCGATTGGAAAGACTTGGCTCAGTCACAGATAGATCTTTTCCGTGGAGACATGAGCGACCTTCACATTATTCCGCCGCAGTACTACATCGGTGCAGTTGAAGCCATCCCTCTTGTAATTGATGCTATTCAAGGCCTGCAAGAGAAGAACTCCATTTACGCGGTTGACGACGACTTGTATTTCAAAGTGCACGCTGACAAAGACTTTGGATCGCGGGCGAATTTTTCGCAAGGTGAGATGCTCAAACTATTTGCTGAGCGCGGGGGAGATCCCGAAAGAGCGGGCAAACTCGATCCGTTAGATGCCCTTGTATGGCTACACGAACGAGCCGGCGAGCCAAGTTGGCCCTCATCCTTCGGCAAAGGCAGGCCGGGATGGCATATCGAATGTTGCGCAATCGCTCTTTCGTACCTTCCTGTTGATCACGATGAAGAATTTCTCATCGATATTCAAGGCGGCGGAAACGATCTTCTTTTCCCGCATCATGAAATGGGAGCCGCTCAGGCAGCCGTACTAAAAGGCAAAGATTATGCGCGTCTGTACGTCCACGCAGGTCTAATTGGTCTCGATGGCGAAAAGATGAGTAAGAGTCTGGGCAACCTCGTCTTCTTATCAAAATTGGTTTCCGAAGGAGCCGATCCGATTGCCGTGCGCTTGGCATTGATATCCGAGCATTACTCTCTTGATCGAATGTGGAGCCAAGAACAGCTAGACACGTCAACACGATTCTTGGATCGATTGCGTCTGCTCTTGTCCCGTCCAGAAGTGGCGCCAACGAAAACTGTCGTGCAGAAAATAATCTATGCGCTATCTGACAACTTGGATACTCCAAAAGCGCTTGAAGAGTTGCGCAAGTGGTGCGACGAGACCGAATCTGGATCGACTGGTGGTTCTGCGGGCGAACTTTCGCGTGCAATTGATTTGCTACTGGGCATCGCAATTTAAATAGAACTACTCGATGTTTCGGCGCCTCAGATATCGTTCAAATTCTCTTGCAATGGATTCACCTGTTGCTTCTGGCAATTCTGTCTCGTCTTTGGAAGATTCGAGTTGTCGAATGTATTCCGCCAATTCGCTGTCCTCGCGGGCCATGTCATCGATCCCAGATTCCCATGCCTTGCTCTGCTCTTGCAGATCGCCCAGAGGAATCGAAATATTGAGGAAGTCTTCGAGCGCGTTTATTAGCGCAAGTGTTGCTTTTGGAGACGGGGGAGTAGATGCGTAATGTGGCAAAGCTGCCCACAGTGATATGGCATCAATTCCGCGACGTTGTGCTGCTTCCTGCAAAATTCCTAAGATCCCCGTAGGCCCCTCGTATCGACTTACTTCGACTCCGAGACGCTTGGCAATATCTGGGTGCGAGCCGCTTCCACTTACCGTAATCGGTCGCGTGTGGGGTGTGTCGGCAAGAAGGGAACCAACAGTTAGGATCTTCGAAACTTCCAGATCGTCAGCTAAGTCCAACAAGTCATTGGAAAAGGTCTTCCATCTCATCGAAGGTTCAAGTCCTTTTACGACCACTAGATCAAACGGAAATTGTGGCGTGAGAATTCCAAAGACTTCAGTTGTTGGCCAGTTAATCTGGCGAACCTTTGAGTCATCAACGAAGACAAAGGGACGGTTGACCTGAAAGTCGTAGAAATTTTCAGGGTCAAAGCGCCCGATCAAAGAGTTATCCCACGTGTTCAGTAGATGAGATACCGCTCCAGTTGCAGCCTCCCCAGCATCGTTCCAGCCTCCAAATGCGAAGACCATGATTGGCGATCGCAGTTGCGGTATTTGGAGAATCTCCATGACGCCACCTTACGGTAACCTTCGCATGATGATCACGCCGCCAAATACCCTGCGCCAGGCATTGGCCGTACGTACCGTGATCGCCGATGGCGCGATGGGCACAATGCTCCAGACGGCCAATCCAACGATGGATGACTTCCAGGGCCACGAAGGCTGCAACGAAATCCTCAACGTCAGCCGCCCTGACATTGTTCGGGCTGTTCACGAGGAATATCTGGCAGTTGGTGTTGACGCAATTGAAACGAATACTTTCGGCGCCAACTGGGCGAATCTAGCTGAGTACGGGATTGAAGATCGCATTTACGAGCTGGCTCACGCAGGAGCCGTACTCGCAAAGCAAAGCGCCGACAAATTTTCCACAAGGGATTGGCCAAGATTCGTCATCGGTTCCCTCGGGCCGGGGACAAAATTACCCAGCCTTGGACATACAACGTATGCAAAATTGCGCGAGGCCTACTACACGGCGTCAAAGGGTCTGGTCGATGGCCAAGTCGACGCCATTCTCGTTGAAACCGCGCAAGATCTCTTGCAAGCCAAGGCCGCTGTTAACGGTGCTCGTCAGGCGATTAAGGAGAGCGAACGCGACGTAGTCCTCATCGTGCAGGTGACGGTGGAAACGACCGGAACGATGCTTCTTGGCTCCGAAATCGGGGCAGCACTTAACGCGCTCGAGCCTCTTGGCATTGACCTCATCGGGCTGAATTGTGCAACCGGACCTTCGGAGATGTCTGAGCATCTTCGCTACCTCAGCAAATCAGCTCGCATCGGCGTATCAGTTATGCCAAACGCGGGACTTCCAGTACTTGGTCCTAACGGTGCCACCTACCCGCTTACTCCAAAGGAATTAGCGGCAGCACTGTCTGTATTTGTCCACGATTACGGTGTTTCATTGGTCGGAGGTTGTTGCGGCACCACCCCCGAGCACCTTCGTGAAGTGGTCGGAACTCTTAAAGGATTAGTGCCAGGCAAGCGAGAGGCAAAGGTTGAAGCCGGCGTTTCATCCCTCTATCAATTCGTGCCATTTAGACAGGACCTCACCTACTTAGCAATCGGCGAGCGGACGAATTCAAATGGTTCGAGGGCATTCCGTGACGCCCTTCTTGCCGAAGATTGGCAGGCTTGCGTTGAAATCGCACGCGATCAAATTCGCGATGGCGCACATTTGCTTGACCTCTCTGTTGATTACGTTGGTCGAAATGGCGCTGAGGATATGCGAGAAGTCGCTAGCCGATTTGCGACGTCATCAACTCTTCCCATCATGTTGGACTCAACGGAAGCCGGCGTTATTAAAGCCGGACTAGAGCAACTCGGCGGTCGTAGCGTCATCAACTCCGTCAATTTCGAGGATGGCGATGGCCCAAATTCGCGTTTTGCGCGAGTAATGCCTCTAGTCAAAGAGCACGGCGCCGCGGTCGTCGCATTAACAATTGATGAGACCGGTCAAGCTCGAGACGCCGAATGGAAAGTGCGCGTGGCTAGGCGACTCATTAATGACTTAACGGAGAAGTGGGATCTCAAGATCGAAGATATTTTGATCGACTGCCTCACATTCCCAATTGCGACTGGCCAAGAGGAAACCAGGCGCGATGGACTAGAAACGCTCAATGCGATTAAGGCAATTAAGCAAGAGTTCCCAAATGTTCAGACCACTCTCGGCGTCAGCAACGTTTCCTTCGGCCTTAACCCTGCCGCCCGTGTCGTGCTCAACTCCGTATTCCTTCATGAGGCCGTTGAGGCAGGCATGGATTCGGCGATCGTCCATCCTTCAAAGATCACGCCAATGGCACGAATTGAATCTCGGCAAAGGGAAGTGGCACTGGATCTCATCTACGACCGCCGGCGATTTGAAGATGGTCAATGCGTCTATGACCCCCTTTCGGTCTTCCTCGAACTTTTCGAGGGAGTGGAGATTGCTTCAACTCGATTGACGCGCGCCGCCGAATTATCGGCGCTGCCACTTACAGAACGGCTCACTCGTCGGATCATTGATGGCGAGAAGGTTGGGCTCGAGGCAGATTTGCAGTCAGCTCTCGATGAAGGCACGAAACCCCTCGACATAATCAACACATTCCTTCTCGAAGGAATGAAAGTTGTCGGAGAGCTATTCGGCAAAGGAGAGATGCAACTTCCCTTCGTGCTACAAAGCGCTGAAGTAATGAAAACCGCGGTGGCCTATCTCGAGCCATTTATGGAGAAATTAAGCGCCGATGGACGTGGCGTAATCGTCCTTGCAACCGTGCGCGGTGACGTTCACGATATCGGCAAGAACTTGGTGGACATCATTCTTTCTAACAACGGTTACAAAGTGGTTAATATCGGAATTAAGCAAACCATCAACCAAATTATTGATGCCGCAAGTGATTCAAATGCAGATGCGATCGGAATGAGCGGATTGCTCGTAAAATCTACTGTCATCATGAAAGAAAACCTCGAGGAAATCACGACAAGAGGGTTAGACCAAAAATGGCCTATCGTCCTTGGAGGAGCCGCGCTCACTCGTGCCTACGTCGAGCAGGATCTCGCCGGGCAGTTTCCTGGTCAAGTGCGTTATGCCAGGGATGCCTTTGAAGGACTTCGATTGATGGACACCATTATGGCGATCAAGAGAGGCGAACCTGGGGCCGCACTTCCTCCACTTCGCGAAAGGCGCGTGCGGGCGGTTCCCGCTGCAAAGACAATCGAAGAAATCGATACCAAGAGAAGTGATGTTGCCACGGATGTAGATATTCCAACGCCTCCGTTTTGGGGTAGCCGAATTATCAAGGGAGTACCGCTAGCCGAGTACTCGGGAATGCTTGATGAACGCGCCCTCTTTGTCGGTCAATGGGGGCTAAAGGGTGCACGCGGTGAATACGATGCGATGGCCCAGTCCCAAGGACGTCCGCGACTGCGCGCCCTTCTAAATGAGACTCTGGCGCAAGGCTGGCTCAATGCCGCAGTCGTCTATGGATATTTTCCGTGCGTCAGCGAGGGCAATGACCTGATAATCCTTCACCATGAAGGTCCTCTCAAGGGTCAAGAGCGAATTCGATTTACCTTCCCTCGTCAGTCTCGCGACCGACGCCTTTGCATCAGCGATTACTTCACCTCAAAGGATTCCGGTCGCACAGATGTGGTCGCTTTCCACATCGTCACAATGGGATCTGCGGTAAGCGAAGCCACCGCAAAGTTATTTGCTACCAATGAATATCGTGAATACCTCGAACTCCATGGACTTTCAGTTCAACTCACCGAAGCCCTTGCAGAGCATTGGCATGCTCGAGTTCGCGAGGAGCTCAACTATCGCAACGAGGATTCACCAGAGCTCCAAGCCATCTTGGACCAGGGTTACCGAGGGTCTCGCTATTCCTTTGGGTATCCGGCCTGCCCAGATCTCGAGCAACAAGTTCAGCTCTGCCAATTGCTAGAGCCTGGACGTATCGGAGTAGAACTTTCAGAGGAGTTCCAGTTGCATCCAGAGCAATCTACTTCCGCCATCATCGTTCATCACCCGGAAGCAAAGTATTTCAACGCCAACTAAGGAAATGTTTTGAGTAAATCTACGATGCCATTCTTTGCTGCCGTGCTCTTTGACATGGACGGGACATTGGTCGACACAGAACCAATGTGGCTGGCCTCCGAGATTGATTTAATGAATCAATTTGGTTACGTGTGGACCGAAGGGGACCAAGCCAATTGTCTTGGTGGACCTCTTGATCGTGTTGGCCAATACATGTTCGACCTCGCAGGAGGAGTTAACTCACCGGACTTCTTCACCGACACTTTGATCTCCAAAATGGAGCAACGCCTTCGATCTGGTGCACAACTGATGGACGGTGCACAAGAGTTAATAGCTCAATGCGAAGCGATGAATCTGCCGATGGCCTTGGTCTCGGCAAGTCCACGAGTATTAGTGGACGCGGTCCTTGAAAATCTGGACGGACACAATTTCGGAATTACAATTTCAAGCGATGAAGTAGATAACGTCAAACCCAACCCAGAAGGATACTTAAAGGCCGCTGAATTTCTTGGTGTTCTGATAGAGGATTGCTTGATACTTGAAGACTCGTTAACCGGTGTCGCGGCGGCTCAAGCAAGCGGGGGAGTCGTCATAGCAATTCCACACCTAGTTGCCATCTCAGAGGGGGATCGACTTCGCGTGGTCTCATCTGTCCGCGACCTCACACTAAATAATCTTACGGAGCTTTATAAGGAGCTAGTTTCTAATCGTTGAATGCTGGGCAAATGTCTTTGAACGAGCACCAATCGCAGAGTCGAGAGGGCCGAGGCGTCCATCTATCCTGGCTCATCGCTGCTTCGATTTCGTCAGAGATGCGAACAAGTGTCTTCTCAGTTGAAATCAAATCGGTCTCACTTGGCGAATTAAGTAGTAATTGACCGCTTCCAAGGTAAATGAGTTGTAAAAGTCGCGGAATGACCCCCGTAGTGCGCCAATAAATCAAGGCGTAGATCCGTAGTTGAAAGAGCGCCTTATCTTCCCAGGCCGGTTTCGGCGCCTTGCCAGTCTTATAATCGACGATGCGCACTTCGCCACTCGAAGCGATATCCAATCGATCTACATACCCGTGAAGGTAAACGTCATCATTCAAATCCATTTCAAGATGAAGTTCTCGATGAGTTGGCTCAAATGAATTAGGCTCTTCCAAATTGAAATAATTCTGAAGCAAAGCTTCGGCGCGGTCCAACCACTCTTTCGAGTCTGTGACCAATGATTCCAGTTCTGTCTTAGCATCAAGTTGGTCACGCCAGCGACGAGGTAGTATCTCTACAGCCGTTTGGAGCGTTCGGTCGGGCACTGGCGTATCAAAGAGGTCCTCAAGTACCGAATGAACCAAAGTTCCTCGTTCGGCATCGAGGCTTATCTTTTCTGGTAGTTGATCGATAGCACGATATTTGTACAACTGAGGACAGTTAGAAAAATCATTGACGCGGCTGGGTGAAAGCCGAATTTTGCTCATGGAGGGCAAGATACTCTCCCAAGGTGGGGCAATCGCCTCTAAGATGCTCCCGTGTCTACTCCTGGATATTTTGAGGCCGGTGACCGAATCCAACTCACCGATTCCAAGGGAAAGCTCTACAGTTTTACAATAACCCCTGATAAGGAATGGCACACCCACAAGGGTTGGATCGTTCACAATGAACTCATTGGAATGCCAGAAGGTTCGGTTGTCGAGACGACTTCCGGACTGAAGTTCACCGCTTTCAAACCCCTACTCTCTGACTATGTTCTGTCCATGCCTCGTGGAGCGACGATCGTCTATCCCAAGGATTCGGCCCTGATTATCGGCTTTGCCGATATTTATCCAGGAGCTCGCGTACTTGAAGCCGGTGTAGGTAGCGGAGCGCTCACAATTTCCCTATTACGCGCAGCAGGACAAAATGGATTAGTTCATTCACTCGAGCGTCGAAGTGATTTCGCAGAGAATGCTAAATCAAATGTCACTAATTATTTCGGCGGGCTACCAAGTAACTGGACACTTGCCGTTGGATCCTTGCAAGATCAAGTTTTCGAGGACTCGTTTGATCGTGTCATCCTGGACATGTTGGCCCCATGGGAATGTGTGGCCTTGGCCGCTGAAGTTCTACGACCTGGGGGAGTCTTCTTGGCTTATGTTGCGACTACAACGCAATTGTCTGCAACAGCCGAAGCCCTCAAGGACGATGGTCATTTCACTGAACCAGAAAGCAACGAGTCCTTGGTTCGCGGTTGGCATCATGAAGGTTTGGCCGTACGGCCCCAACACCGAATGATCGGCCACACGGGCTTTCTTATTCAGTCGCGACGCATGGCCCCCGGAGTCGAAGTGCTAGCTAGGCGACGCAGGCCCTCAAAGGGAAGTTACGATGGCATCGCGCAAGAATGAAAGATTGGTCAATCTCACAATCGCTTTGTTAGCTACTAAGCGATTCCTAACCAAATCTGAAATCTTCCGAACCATCGACGGGTATGAAGGCACTAGTGAATCTAAAGAAAGAATGTTTGAGCGAGATAAGGACGACCTTCGCAGGATCGGTATAAGCATCGACGTACAAGGCGTTGATCCGGGATTTGAGGACGAACCCGGATATCGAATTCACCCGGAAAGATATTCGCTCAATCTTGGCGAGCTCAGCGGAACTGAAGTGGCCCTCCTTTCTTTGGCCGCTGAGGCTTGGCGTGGTGCCGCACTTGGTGTGCCGGCTCAATCAGCGCTCGTTAAACTGCGTTCCCTCGGGATTGACTCTGACTTCGACGCAATTCCAAATCTGTCACCAAGACTCAATGTGCAATCACCCAACTTCTATCCACTAACTCGAGCCATCGCCGACCACATTGCCGTTAACTTCACCTATCTTTCAAGTGAACTCACCGAAGAGTTGAGACATGTACATCCATATGGACTTGGCAGCAGGCATGGTCACTGGTACTTGGTGGCCTACGACACGGACCGCACTGATATTCGAACCTTTCGATTGGACCGAATAGTAAGTCAAGTCGAACTCGTATCGAAGGAAGATTTCTTTGAATCCGATCCTAATTTCAACGTTCTTGAGTATTTGGATTCGACTTTATTTGAAAATCAAGCAGTTGCGCAGGTATCCATTCGTCTCGGACGGGGCCACGGGTTACGTCGAAATGCGACTGTGATTTCATCAGACGATGAATACGATCTTTGCGAGGTGTCTTACTCCAACCCATCGCACTTTACCGATTACATTTTGTGGCACGCGGATGATGTAATTGTTCACGGCCCGGAAGAAGTCCGCGCCGAGGTAGTTAAACGACTTCAATCTTTGGTAGTTGCTCATGAGTAATGCAAACCAGAGTTCGGGCTTAGAGAAGATCGAGCGCCTGCTTGATTTGGTTCCGTATGTCGCAACACACCAAGGGATTGCTCTTGAAGAGTTAGCTAAAGAATTCTCAATTTCGACATCGCAACTCACAGAAGACTTGACCACATTGTGGATGTGCGGGCTTCCGGGCTACACCCCGCTTGAGTTGATGGATCTCTCCTTTGACAATGGTTTTGTCAGCATCTCCAATGCTGAAACGTTGGCACGACCACGTATTCTTGATCGAGACGAAGTTCTCGCCCTCATTCTCGGCTTGGAGACGTTGCAGGAGGACGCCAGTCGCAATCATGGCGAGCAGGTAGAAACCATTTCCAAGCTTGTTGCAAAGTTAATTGGCCTCATCGATTCGAATGTGGAGCGCACTGTACAGGCAGGGACCTCTGCGCTATCGAACGAGCGAGGAATCCTCCAGAAGGCAATCGCTAACGGTGGTGCCGCGGAGATCACCTACCATTCCATTTCCCGCGACGAAGTCACCAAGCGCGTTATCCACCCGACGGAATTCATTTTCGCAAATGAGCATGAGTACGTATCTGCATTCTGTGATCTCACCCAAAGTTATCGAACATTTCGACTAGATCGAATAATGCAAGTTGGCAGCATCGTGAGTGGGGACACGATTTTGCCAAAGTCGGATTCAACTTCAAGTGATGAAAAGATTCCAATGACACTAAAAGTTCATTCGCGGTTTCGAGATGTAGTCGAACGGTTCAATGTGGATGGTGGCCTCCTCATCGCGCCGGAATTTGTAGAGGTCGAAAGTTTCAGTGCGGACTGGGCTACTAGAGAGATCATGGGGTTCGGCGGCCAAGTCGGGCTGGTTTCCCCCCAAGAACTTCGCACATCCCTTCGAGATCGGGCCCTGCGGGCCCTTAAGGGCTATCAAGCCTGATTTTGCCGCTCGATCGGTGGCGGTGCCCGTATAGGGATGAGGTAGCGTTGCCTCCTACTGATCTGGTCTGAAATAGGAGACGACGGATGCCTTTTCTAAGAGAACCCACACACCTGCTGTTGGTTTTACTCGTTCTCATTCTGCTCTTCGGGGCAAAGCGCCTACCGGACTCTGCCCGTTCCTTGGCAAAATCTTTGAAAATCTTTAAGACTGAAATGAAGGACATCAACGCCGACGAGAAGAGAACTGACGACAAGCCAGACGATTCGAAAAAGGCTGACGAAGAGGGCGGCACAAAGAAGTAAGTCAAATGGCGGCCACGGCAGGCGGTCGAATGCCGCTACTTGAACATTTACGCGAGTTAAGACGACGTGTCATTCGCTCTTCCATCATCATCTTGTTGGCCTCGGGTATTGGCTGGTATTTTTACAACCAGATCATCACCACACTGGCTAAACCCGTTTGCGATCTGAATAAGGCCCAAGCAACTCAGTCGACTCATTGCGGTTCGTTGTACATCAACGGAGTCTTAGGTCCGCTAAACCTTCAAATCAAAGTCGCCCTTCTTACTGGTTTAATAATTTCAGCTCCTCTCTGGCTCTTCCAAATCTGGGCCTTCATCTCACCTGGCCTTCACCGCAAAGAAAAGCGGTACTCAATCCTCTTTCTGGCCTGCGCCACGCCGTTTTTCGCAGTTGGCGCCACATTGGGCTACATCATCTTGCCCCTGGCCATCAAGGTTCTCTTTGGATTCACCCCGCATTCCTTAAGCAATCTGGTTCGGTTCGACGACTATCTTGACTTTGTTCTCCGAGTGATATTGCTCTTTGGACTGGCTTTCGAACTGCCTGTATTCCTCGTTGCTCTCAACCTCATTGGATTTCTCTCTGGCAAAGCGATCTTGAAACCGTGGCGGATCTGGGTATTCGGCATCACGGTTTTCGTGGCTGGCTTTACTCCTACGGGCGACCCCCTCACAATGTCTTTGCTTGCCCTACCACTGTGCGGATTCTATTTTGCCGCTGGCGGTATTGCACTTTTGGTTGATCGGCGACGGGCTAAACGAGCCGCAAACGAGGAGGCGAATACGTAATGTGGGGCATCGTCATCAATCCCATTTCTGGCCGAGGCAAGGGTGCCGATCTCGGCAAACGCGCTATGAATTTCTTCGACACCCATGGGGTCGAGTATCGAATGATTACAGGTGCGTCCTCGGACCTCACTGCAAGAAACCTTAAGAATTTCCTATCTAAGGAAGAACATTGTCAGGGAATTGTCGCGGTAGGCGGGGACGGGTTGATACATCTCGTGCTTCAACAAGTTGCCAACACAAATATTCCATTAGCCGTAGTACCCGCAGGAACCGGAAATGATTTCTGCCGAAGCCTCGGTTGGCCATTGGAGAACATCGAAGACATTCTTCATGCAGCGACCGAGAAGACGCCAACGCGTGTCGATCTCGGGATCGTAGACGGCGAATGGTTCGGCGCTATCTTGTCCACGGGATTTGATTCTCTGGTGAACGAGCGGGCCAATACAATGAAGTGGCCGAAAGGACCGGCAAAATACAACGCAGCTATCGCGCTAGAACTTCTCGGATTCAAACCAAGGAATTACGAGCTCGACATAGACGGGCAGAAATTCTCAACTAAGGCGATGCTCATCGCCATCGGCAACGGACAATCCTATGGCGGAGGCATGCGAGTTTGTCCTGATGCCAAACTCGATGACGATCTACTCGATGTCATGGTGCTTAGCCCAATTTCCAAAGCCGAGTTTCTTAGAGTTTTTCCAAAAGTCTACGCAGGAACGCACATCGAACACCCTGCCGTCAGAATACTTCGTGGCAAAAGGGTGAAGATTCGTTCCGAGGCAATCGCCTATGCAGATGGGGAGCGGGTGGGCGCCTTGCCGGTTGAGGCCGAATCGGTACCCTCAGCGCTGTTAACCTGGCGGTTATGACGACACCTGCGCAACGCTACGCGGAGTCTTCTAAACGAAAAGCCTCCTCGCTGACTGCAGAATTCGAGGCCTCATTCAATTTCCCATTCGATCCCTTTCAGATTCAGGCATGTCGGGCAGTGGAAGCCGGTAAGGGCGTTCTGGTCGCGGCACCTACTGGAGCCGGCAAAACCGTCATAGGCGAATTCGCCGCATACATGGCCATTGATGGCGGAAAGAAATGCTTCTATACAACTCCGATCAAGGCGCTTTCAAATCAGAAGTATCAAGAGTTTGTCGCGCGCTTTGGCGCTCACCGGGTGGGACTTTTAACCGGGGATACGAGCATAAATGGCGAAGCAGAAATACTCGTCATGACTACAGAAGTTCTACGTAACATGCTGTACGCAGGATCAAACACACTAAATACTTTGGGATTTGTCGTCATGGATGAAGTTCATTATCTTGCTGACAAGTTCCGCGGTGCTGTGTGGGAAGAAGTCCTGATTCACCTCATGGAGAGCGTTCAAGTTGTTTCGCTCTCGGCGACCGTTTCCAACGCAGAAGAGTTTGGTGAGTGGTTGCAGACGATTCGGGGAGACACTGAAATAGTTGTTACCGAGGTTCGCCCCGTGCCACTTTACCAGCACGTATTAATCGATAATGGACTCATCGACCTCTTCGTCGAAAACGGGAGAGTAAATCCCGAAATACTTCGAAGGGAACGCGAAGCGCTCCGACGCGTTCGAACTCCAAGAGATAGAGGAAGTCGGAAGGATTGGGCCGATGGAGGGCACCGTCTTTCTCGCGCGGAAATTATCGAAAAGCTTCATCGCGAAGGGATGCTCCCCGCAATCACTTTCATTTTTTCAAGACTTGGATGCGATTCGGCGGTTAGGCAGTGCTTGGCTTCTGGTATCAAGTTGACTACCACGGAGGAGCGCGCGGAAATTCGCGCCATCGCACTCAAGTACACGGAAAATATCGCACAAGAAGACCTCGAAACGTTGGGATTTAGTGAATGGCTAGCAGGACTTGAGCGCGGAATTGCGGCTCACCATGCTGGACTTCTTCCAAGTTTCAAAAGCGCAGTCGAGGATCTATTTCAGAAAGGATTGCTGAAAGCGATCTTCGCTACCGAAACCCTTGCCCTCGGAATTAACATGCCAGCCCGCACGGTCGTATTGGAAAAGTTGGTTAAGTGGAATGGTGAGGCACACGTTCCGGTGACCCCAGGCGAATACACACAATTGACGGGCAGAGCCGGCAGACGAGGCATCGACATCGAAGGAAACGCGGTTGTTCAATGGTCGCCAACGGTGGACTCGGCGACAGCCGCAGGGCTCGCATCTACTCGCACTTATCCGCTTCGGTCTTCTTTCACACCGACCTACAACATGGCGATCAACTTGATTTCTCGTTTCGGCCGACAACGTGCACGCGGTTCCCTCGAATCCTCGTTTGCCCAATTCCAGGCCGACCGCGCCGTAGTCGGCTTAACGAGGCAAATACATAAGAACGAAATAGCCATCGCAGAATTTTCCGAAAGCGCCCAGTGCCATTTGGGCAAATTCGAGGAATATGCATCCATTCGTCGCGAGATTAAAGCCACCGAGACTTTGCTTTCCCACCGACAAGCCAAAAGAAGTTTTGATCCAAGGCAGAGAGCGCACATGGAGGCCGAGCTCGTTGGTTTGCGTAAAGGACTGCGTTCACATCCATGTCACAGTTGCAGCGATCGCGAGAGTCATGCGCGCCTTGCCGAACGGGGGGATCGATTAACTCGCGAAAACATCGGGTTGTTGTCGAGAGTGGAGAACCGAACTCATGTCATCGCTCGCACATTCGACCATATATGCGATGTATTGACCGAATTGGGTTACATACAGGATGAGAAGACACTCCCACAGGGCCAAATTCTTGCCAAAATTTATACGGAATCTGACTTGCTGTTGACCGAGGCTATCCGCGAGGATATTTTCGACCATCTTTCTTCATCAGAATTGTTAAGCGTAGTTTCCAGCGTCATTTTTCAAGGCAGATCTTCACAGAACATGGCCCCCCGGATTCCTACGGGAAATGTCCAAAGTGCCTTATCTGCCATCATTCACTTGTGGGCCAAACTGGAAGTTATCGAAAAAGCACACTCAGTAACTACCCAGCGCGAGCCCGACTTTGGATTCTGTTGGATTTCTTTTCGATGGGCAAATGGCCACTCATTGCAGAGTGTCCTCAAAGATTCGGACCTATCAGTGGGCGACTTTGTCCGCTCGGTCAAGCAGTTGATTGATCTTTTACAGCAGATTTCCGTTGCAAGTGAAAAGCTAAGGCCAAAATGTTTAGAGGCGATGAAGAAACTCGATAGGGGAGTAGTCGCTTACTTCGCGGGTGAAGCATGACATTGATGCTCTTGGACAGCGCCTCGCTCTGGTATCGGGCGTATTACGGAATGCCTGACACATTGGTGGCTCCTGACGGAACGCCAGTCAATGCCATTCGTGGGTACCTCGATATGACCGCTCGACTTTTGACGATGTACCGACCGAATCGTTTAGTTGCGTGCATCGAAGGCGATTGGCGTCCTAGTTGGCGGGTCGCACTTTTTCCCGATTACAAGGCCAATAGAGTCGAAGAAGGTACTGAGGACGAGGAGGTCGAACCCGACACCTTGACTCCTCAGATACCAATTCTGCTGGACATTGTAGATGCATTCGGAATCACTGTAATTGGGATTGATGATTACGAGGCAGACGACGTCATGGCTTCGTATGCGGTTCAGCATGAAGGTCCGGTGCGAATCGTGACCGGAGATAGAGATCTTTTTCAAATGGTTGATGACGATAGAAACGTGGGCGTTGTCTATTTAGCAAAGGGTCTATCTCAACACGAACTCGTCGACAGCAAATGGGTTGCAGAGCGATATGGGATTCCCGGAGACAGGTACGCCTTGTATGCGATGTTCCGCGGAGATCCATCCGATGGGCTGCCCGGAGTTAAGGGAATAGGTGTAAAGGGTGCTGCACATCTAGCAAATCATTTTCAGAATGTGGATGAAGTAATAGCGGCGGCCGAGAATAAGCACTCGGCGTTGACCCCCGCGTTGACCAAGAGAATTCTTGAAGGCCGTGACTATTTGGCGATTGCGCCGACCTTGGTCCAATGCGCAAAGGATATTTCCCTGCCTAATGTCTCACTTGCCCTGCCTAAGCGACCAAAAGATATGAAGCTCATCCGCGAATTCCAGGAGAAGTACGCACTGGGGGCGAGTGTAGATCGACTGATTTCAGCATTGCTGTGGTAGTTATATTTTCGCTGATTTCGGGATTGCTGGCCTATTCTTCATTTGCTCCCATTGGAGTTTGGTGGTGCGCCCCGCTTTCGCTGGCGATACTCATTCATCTACTCAATGATGTGAGATTGCAGCACCGACTTATTGCTACTGCCATTTTCGGAGCCGCATTCTTCGGGCCATTGCTTGCATGGAGCAACACATATGTAGGCGATATACCCTGGTTTATTCTCACCATCCTTCAAATCGTCATAACTTTGCCCATGGCAATAATTCCCTTGTCACGGAATAGGAATCTCATTCTTTTTCCTTCAATGTGGGTCGCTGATGAATTTATACGTGGACACTTTCCTTTTAGCGGTTTTGGCTGGGGGAGGCTAGCTTTTGGACAGGCAGATTCTCCTTACTCGCAACTTGCACGTATTGGCGGAGCGCCGTTGATCTCATTTTTTGTCGCACTCGTGGCAATCGGTATCTATCTAATTTCTCAACGAAGGACAGCAGTCGCCTTGACACTTCTCACCAGTCTTACGGTGTTTTCGCTCGTTATCGCTAGTACTCGAGCTGCACTTCCCTCCAGGAATTACGCAGTTCTCGCCGTTCAAGGGGGAGTGCCTTCGTTGGGTTTGGATTTCAACTCAAGGGCAACGGCAGTTTTTGAAAATCACTTAAAGGCAACATCTGACTATTTAAGCCGGCACGCATTTAGACCGGATGTCGTTCTATGGCCAGAGAATTCAATAGACGTAGATCCGTTTAAGGACTCGGTCGTCCGTGGACAACTGCAAACTCTCTCCGATAGATTTCATCTTCCGTTCATAGTCGGGGCAGTCCTGCAAGACGGGCCTCATTTCCAAAATGCTTCCATATTGTGGGAGCCCCATATCGGCCCATCGTCGATTTACATAAAACGGCACTTGACTCCGTTTGGCGAATACATTCCGTTGCGAGGATTGGCGCAAATTGTCTCGCCATATGCAAAGAACGTCATTGACTTCTTGCCAGGCAAGAAAATCGCTACTCACAAAATTGGAAGAGCAACAATTGCCCCCATCATCTGCTTTGAACTCCTAGATGATGCCTCCGGACGAGCTATGGCCAATCAGAGCAACGCATTTGTTGTGCAGACTAATAGCGCGACATTTGGACGCTCGTCAGAAAGTGATCAGCAACTAGGTATCACGCGGATAAGAGCAATTGAGCATCAGAGGTATGTAGTCAGCGTCTCGACTTCCGGAATAAGCGCCCTGGTGGATCCAAGGGGGAGAGTCACCGATCAAACGGCCCTAGACCGATCCGCCGTGATAGCCACCACGATAGGTTTGAGCAATGCCCAAACGATTTCCGATAGATTTGGTTCTCCGATTGAGACTATTTTGATCCTTTTCCCACCCTTTGTAGGCATCGTTGGGGCAACCAGAAGAACGCGTAGGCGCGTGGGTAGGAGGTGGGGCCGATGACCTTTAAGCCGTTGGTGATGATTCCCACCTACAACGAAAAAGAGTCGATCGGAGGGCTAGTCAGAAGCGTTTTGGCCTTGCCTAGCGAGCTTGAAATCCTTGTCATTGACGATCATTCACCCGACGGCACTTCTGCCTCGGTTAGGGCGATTGACTCCCCCCGCCTTCATATTCTCGATCGCGACCAGAAGAACGGTCTGGGAACGGCCTATCGGGCAGGCATTGAATGGGCCAAAAGCCACCCGCGGTTCACTCACTACGTGACCATGGACGGAGATGGCTCCCACAGGCCTGAGGATCTGATCCCAATGCTTGCTCGTGCGGCCAATGCTGACGTCGTCATGAGTTCTAGGTGGACTGCCGGCGGTGCCATTGTAAATTGGCCCAAATATCGACAATTCATCTCACATATAGGCACTTCATATGCCCGATTGGTCTTGAAATTACCATTTTCCGACCTCACTGGTGGGTTTAGGGTTTACTCGGCCAAGATCATTGATCAACTTCGGATGGATGCAATTTCCTCCAACGGTTACTGTTTTCAAATCGAAATGATTCTTGCTACGCATGCAGCGGGCGCAACATTTGCCGAAGTTCCCATCACATTTATCGAGCGCGAACTGGGGCGATCAAAAATGAGTCGAAGAATCGTCCTTGAAGCGTTGGGCAAAGTGAGCCTCTGGGGCTGGCAGACCAGGCTTAGTCGTAACGCCGATAAGTTACATTATGTTAAGTAAGGATAGGAGT
>JANXZF010000041.1 GCA_025355665.1 Actinomycetes bacterium | reverse complement strand
CACCGTGCTGTTCGTGACGCACGACTTGGAAGAAGCTATTGCCCTTGCCGATCGAGTAATCGTCCTGACTGCGGGGCCAGCACAAATAAAAGCTGACTTCAAAATCAATTTGCCTCGTCCTCGTAAAGCTAGAGACATTCGGTTCACTGAAGAGTTTCTCAAGATTTATCAGAACATTTGGAGCGAGCTCCGCGATGAAGTCGATATCGCCTACCAACGTCAACTTTTGGCATCAAACTCATGAGCGCGGTGATGGAAACCATAAAGGAGAATGAAGTGGCTGAGGAATTCTTAACTGAGGAATCGATAAAGCGCAAGGCGCTTCTCCATCGGATTCGAATTCACGTCCTCCAACTTACTATTGGTGTCCTTCTTCTGACTTCTTGGCAGTATCTAACTGATAAGAATATTTTGGATCCATTCTTTTTCGGAAAACCAACGGGTGTCTGGCACCAGTTGGTGGTGTGGTTTCACAATGGCACCGACGTGGGATCGATATGGCTCAATGCTTGGGTTACTTTGGAAGAAGCATCTCTCGGTTTCGCGGCTGGCGTAATTCTTGGGATCATATTTGGCGTATTCCTCGGTCGCCATCACCTGGCTTCGGAAGTCTTTGCACCGTACATTAAAGTTTCTAATTCGATCCCCCGAGTGGTTCTTGGATCAATCTTCATTGTCTGGTTGGGATTGGGAACTCTTTCGAAAGTCGCCTTGGCCTTCGTTCTCGTGTTCTTTCCCGTGTTCTTCAATGCTTTTCAAGGCACTCGTGAGGCAGATAAGAAATTGATTGCGAATGCTCGTTTGCTCGGCGCTTCAAAAAGACAAGTAACTCGACGCGTTGTGATGCCTTCGGCGCTCTCCTGGATAACGGCAAGCATGCACGTCAGTTTCGGATTTGCCCTAATCGGCGCGATTGTCGGTGAGTTCCTTGGATCACAGCACGGTATGGGTCTGATCATCGCAACCGCTCAAGGTACTTTCAATCCAAATGGCGTTTACGCCGCGATGTTGATCGTGGCAGTCATGGCGTTGACCGCTGAATGGCTCATCACGCAATTGGAAAATCGTCTGCTTAATTGGCGGCCGACGCAGCTTTCTGGGTCAGAAATCTAGATCCAGAGAAAATGAACTACTAGGAGGGAAATGGAATGAAAAGAGGAACCCGGCACATTGCACTCATGAGTGTGATAGCCATTTGCTTAACTATCACGAGTGCAACTGTGGCAAAAGCTGCGGATGCAATTCCAACCGTAAAAATAATGGTCGGCGGCTTGAACAAGCAGATCTACTTGCCTGCAAAACTCAGCGAGGTGCTGGGCAACTTCAAGAAGTTCGGCATAAACGTCGAGTTGTCTGATGAACCTGCTGGAGTTAACGCGGAAACAGCGATGCTCTCCGGACAAGTGGACCTCGTTCTAGGTTTCTATGACCACAACATCGATCTTCAAACGAAGGGCAAGAGCACCATCGATGTTGCAACCTTGCTCCAGGCACCAGGTGAAGTCGAACTCTGTCGTTCGGATCTGAAAGACAAGATTAAGACTCCCGCAGACTGGAAGGGCGGCGTTAGCACCGGCGTAACAGGATTGGGATCCTCTACGAACTTCCTTACGAAAGCTCTTGCCGCCAAGGCTGGTGTACCTCTAACTGACGTACATTCAGTCGCAGTTGGTGCAGGAGATACCTTTGTGGCAGCAATGCAGCAGAAGGCTATCGACTGCGGAATGACAACGGAGCCAACAATCTCACGTGTCCTCTCAACTGGCCTGGGATATGTTCTGGTCGATATGCGCTTCGGCGAATTAACACGTGCTGCTTTGGGCGGTCCGTATGTTGCGACATGCGTCTATGGCCGAAGTGATTGGGTCTCTGCAAACTCCGCAACTGTCCAGAAGGTTGTAAATGCTTTCTACGACACGATGCAGTTCATCAAGACACATACGGCTATGCAGATTGCACAGAAGATGCCTGCTGATTACTACGCAGGAATTGGCATAGATGCATATGCAAAGGCACTCGATGACGAGAAGGCAATGTACAACCCATCGGGTCGCATGGTTCCGGGTGCTCCAGCAAATATCCTCAAGGTGCTTGCCAAGGGGAATGGGTATTCAAAAGCAGTTCAGGCCGCCGTTAATCTGTCAAAGACATACACAAATGCGTACGTCCAGGCTGCGGTACCTCAAGTTGCAAAAGTAAATGCCGACCTAGCAAAGAAGAAGTAACGAAATTGGTTCTTCCTCAATAGTTCCAGGGGGGAGTGCTCCTGTAGAAGCTTGAACCTTCTACAGGAGCACTTTTAATTTCCTTAGCTTTTCTCGGGGATCATGACTATCGATCCCGATGGGCATTCGTTGACGCAAATCCCACAGCCTTTGCAGTAATCAAGATTGATTTCAAAACCGAGTCCCGTGCCTAGTTTGATGACGGCATTATCTGGGCAAACGCCGAAGCAGTTGTCGCACTCAAAGCAGTTGCCACAAGACATGCACCGTCTTGCCTCGAAAAGCGCCGTTGACTCATCGAGTCCTTGGACAACTTCGTCAAAAGTTGAAGCGCGTCTGGCCCCTTCTAATCGGGGACGGACGGTGCGCGGAGCATCGGAGTAGTACCAAGGATTCAAATCTTTAAACTCAACGATGTCGTGCTTGTCGTGTCCCACGTACTCAATGCTTCGAAGCCAGGCATCAATATTGCGCGCCGCTTTCTTGCCGTGCCCAACTCCTGTTGTCACCGTGCGCTCGGCAGGGACCATGTCGCCACCGGCAAATATCCCTGCATGACCTGTCATCATCATGGAGTTAACCTTGACGACGCCATCTTCCACTTCAAGATCGGGAACATCTTTTAGAAGCGATAGATCTGATTCTTGGCCGAGCGCAAGCACGAGCGAATCGGCTTCTAGATCTTCATATTCGCCCGTCGGTTGTGGGAATCCTTTTTCGTCCAATGCCATTTTCTCGACCTTGAGAACTCCGGCGTCGGCATGCTTGATCGTTGAGAGCCATTTGATGAGTACGCCTTCTTCGAGTGCCTCTTTGATTTCAGTGTCGTTTGCCGGAGCCTTTTCGCGCGTGCGACGATAAACAATGATGGATTCCTCGGCACCGAGTCGCTTGGCAGTCCGAGCAACATCGATGGCTGTATTTCCGCCGCCGTAAACGACCACCTTGCGGCCCAGCATGGGTGCCTGCCCATCTTCCACGTCGTGCAAAACATTAATCGCATCGAGGATGTGGGCTGCCTCGCCGGCGGGGATATATGCCCGCTTTCCGATGTGCGCGCCGACCGCTAAGAAGATGGCGTTGAATCCCTCTTTCAAAGCGGACTCGAGGTTGTCGACTCGAGTATTGAGTTCGAACTTGACCCCCATGTCAGCAATTCTTTTAATTTCGGCATCCAATACCTCGCGAGGCAATCGATATTTCGGGATACCCCACCGCATCATTCCGCCGAGAGCATTCGCCGCTTCGCGAACGGTGACTTCATGGCCAAGTCTGCGCAGGTGATAGGCCGCAGATAGTCCGGCAGGTCCAGAGCCGATTATGAGAACGTGGAAACCTGTTGGTTGAGCTGTTACAGGAATGCTCCAACCTTTCTCAATTGCATGGTCTCCGAGAAATCTTTCAACGGAATTGATGCCAACTGCTTCGTCGAGTTGAGCGCGATTGCATGCAGTCTGACATGGGTGGTAGCAAACGCGTCCCATGATCGCAGGAAACGGATTTTCAACTATGAGCGCACGCCAAGCTGCTTCGTACGAACCATCTTCGGCAACGTAGAGCCAGTTCTGAATGTTCTCACCAGCTGGACAGGCGTTGTTGCACGGAGGCATGAGGTTTACATATTGCGGCCGCTCAACTCTCCAAGAACCAGTGTGGTTGGCCAAACTTGATTCGACCTCGAGCGTGATTGCAAAAGGCTTCTTCACGAGAGAGTTCCTGGTTCTAGTAAGTCTGCGTTCTTGGTATCGGCATTGACTAAGTTGTATCGCCAGATATTTCGATTCGCATTTGCCTGCAGATGATCAATGACATCTTCTCGGCGCTTCGGTGAGAAGAGATGACCGTAGCGAGACTGGAGTTTTAAGTAATCTTCAACGCCCACCCTTTGCCGAATCGGAGTGGACGAAACTAATTCGCCACGTTCTGCCTCAAAAACGGGGAACAGACCGCTTTGCGTTGCAAGACGCGCGATACGTACGGTGTCGCACGACGCCGAGCCCCAACCAAGTGGGCAAGGCACTAAGAGGTGAAGGTATCGAGCGCCACGAAATTCCATTGCGCGGGCTACTTTCGCTTCTAAATCGCGAAGATCGGCGACAGTGGCAGTAGCGACATAAGGGATCTCGTGCGCCATTGCGATTCGCGGTAAATTCTTTCCTTGACCAAATACATTGCCTGGATTGGGTCCTACGGCCTGAGTGGTGGCGGTTCGCGCTGCAGGTGGCGTAGCACCGGAGCGTTGCACTCCAGTGTTCATATAGGCCTCGTTGTCGTAGCAGATGTAGAGAACATCGTCGTTGCGCTCGAACATTCCAGACAGCGCACCAAAACCGATATCAACCGTTGCACCGTCTCCGCCTTGTGCGACAACGCGAATATCTGTGCGTCCTTGCGCCTTCAGGGCGGCGGCAACTCCCGTTGCTACTGCAGGAGCATTGCCAAACAGTGAGTGGAGCCAAGCAATTCGCCACGAACTTTCTGGATAGGGAGTGGAGAAAACCTCGAGGCATCCGGTTGCGTTGACTGCAATCATCTTTCCGTCTGTCGCGCGCATTGCCGCGTCCAAGGCATACCGCGCGCCCAAGGCCTCTCCGCAACCCTGGCATGCACGGTGTCCCGACGTTAGTGCGTTTGTCCGTTCGGCATCGGATTGAATCGAACGCTGTTCTGGAGGAAGAAGGCGATTACCAACGGCAAAA
Source organism: Actinomycetes bacterium (assembly GCA_025355665.1). Classification (GTDB taxonomy): domain Bacteria; phylum Actinomycetota; class Actinomycetes; order Nanopelagicales; family Nanopelagicaceae; genus QYPT01. The sequence continues at coordinate 5,538 of JANXZF010000041.1, read as the reverse complement.
CTTCCGACCTGGTAGAACTTAACCGGAGCTGTAGCCATTACTTTGACCCTTCACGAATTATTTCGCGATTCACGAGATCCTGATCAAGGTCAAGGAATGTGAGGGGTCCAAGTGAATCGCTAAACGCTCTGTGAAATAGCGCATCGAGCGACGTCTTTGTGATTGGTCTTCCCCCAAGTCCTGCGATGACGGTGTAGACGGGTGTCGCCTGATCTGCAATTGACGTCTTGATGTTTTCGGCCACGATTCCGCCGATACCTACTGAGAATGCTTTTTCAATTACGACTATTCGTTTTGCATTCTTGAGCGCGTTCTTGACTGCCTCAAAGGGGAAGGGCCGGAAGGTAATAATGCCAAGCACTCCGATCGAAGCACCGTCTTCGCGAAGTTCATCGACAACGTCTTTAATGGTGCCGAGCACCGAACCGAGGGCGACGACTACTGTTTCGGCGCCTTCACAGAAGTAGGAGCGAACAAGTCCACCAGAGGTGCGATGAAATATCTTTTCAAAATCCTGCGCCACTTTCGGAATCTTTTCTAGAGCAAGAAGCGTTTTTGCGTGGGCCATGTAACGCACTTCGGTGAATGCCTCGGGTCCGACCATCGCGCCAATAGAGATAGGTGCATCTGGATTTAGAACTTGTCGTGGGAGGTAAGGAGGAAGGAATGCATCCACTTGTTCTTGTTCTGGGATATCCACTTGCTCGGAGGCGTGCGTCAAAATGAAGCCGTCCATGCAAACCATTACTGGCAAAGAAAGTTCTTCAGCAATTCGAAAAGCCTGCACGTGCAAGTCCGCGGCTTCTTGATTCGTTTCAGCGTAGAGCTGAATCCAACCCGAGTCTCGCTGAGACATTGAATCACTGTGATCGTTCCAGATATTTATTGGTCCACCAATTGCTCGGTTTGCGACTGTCATAACAATCGGCAGCCCAAGCCCTGATGCGTTGAAGACTGCTTCGACCATGAACAATAAACCCTGGCTTGCGGTTGCCGTGTAAGTGCGCGCGCCCGTTGCGCTGGATCCGATAGCAACTGACATCGCTGCAAATTCAGATTCGACATTTACAAATTCGCAATTCTTGAGTTCGCCTGCTTTGACGAGTCGGCTTAGACCTTCGACGATATGGGTTTGTGGAGATATGGGGTAAGCGCAGATAACCTCAGGTCTGCAGCAAGCCACCGCGTCAGCAACGGCCTTTGATCCTTCGACCTGCTTAAGCACGAACCGACTCCTTCAATTTTGACTCTACGAATGCAAATGCAGCGCTCGCGGCGGCGCAGTTTCCCGACGCCAATTTCGCGCTAAACCGATCGGTAATGGCTTTGTTGACTGCATCAATGGAGACAACTTTGGTGAGTGCAGCAAAGGCACCCAGAAGTACCGCGTTGGGAACCGGGCGGCCCAAGTGTTCAAGTGCCAATTGCGTGGCCGGTACGGTCATGAACCGATCGAGTGGCATACCCGCATCTTTGAGACCGAATTCGGACAATTCCTTGGTCGAGTTGATAAGTACGTATCCAGTTGGGCTAAGGCCGTTAAATACGTCAATCGCACCTAAGAGCGTCTCGTCCTGAACGATGATCGCATCGGGAGCCATGATCGGTTCGCGCACACGGATTTCGGAATCGGAAATTCGGGCAAATGCGACGACGGGTGCTCCTGTGCGCTCAGATCCAAAACTAGGAAACGCTTGGGCGTGGCGACCTTCATCAAAGGCTGCTTGGGCGATTAATTCGGCGGCAGTAACTACGCCTTGTCCACCGCGACCATGTATACGCACTTGGAACATTTGGTGGCCTCTCCTTGCACCGAAGAACGTCGTCAGCCTTCTCCTTATTCGTTACTGATGCAAGTTAGAAGCGTCGATTGCGACTAATTTCACGTTATTTGTCGCTCACTTTTCCGAGAAACTCCGCTGGCTAAATCCCAAGTAAGTTCAAGAGACTGAGGATAATGAAATTATGTTGACCCAACCTGTCGCTACATTCCCGTTGAAAAGGAAGAAATTGCGCCGAGCCTCTTTATTTTCGGTTGCATTCGCCCTCTTAGCAATCGGTTTGCCAACACAGGCGCAGGCGACATTTACAATCTTTGGACCCTTCCCGCCTATGGCAACGACGTATGGTGTGGGAACTCTTGCGATTGTTCCGCCAACTACTAACTCCCCAGCCCCGTGGCTATTTAGTTCTTCGAATACGAAAGTTGCAACCGTCTCTGGAAAGACTTTAAATATCGTTGGTGTGGGCTATGCCACTATTACCGCCTCGCAAGCGGCGACTGGAATATTCACCGCACGGTCCCGGCCAACTCAACTGCGCATCAGCCAAGGGACGCCTACATTCGGAGCCTTTCCCTCGCAGTCGCTGTCTATCGCCCAGCGGACCTATTCGATCGTTCCACCGACGTCTACTTCTGATGGGGTGTGGACTTTCTCTACTAGCAATTCAACCGTTGCCTCGGTAATTGGCAATGTGGTGACTCTCCACCAAGGAGGCTCGGTGATGATTTACGGGGTTCAAAGTGGAACTTTGAACTGGAAAACTTCGGGAACCTCGACGAGATTAACGATCGCAATGCTGGCGCCTGTTCTTGGGACATTCGGCAATATCTCGATTATGAAAGATAGCGTCGCGAGCATCAATCTATTGCCGCCAAAGTCAACATCCAGCGGTGGTTGGACTTATGCATCATCAAACCCCAGCGTCGCGTCAATAAATGGAAACACTGTAACTCCATTGGCTTTTGGCACAACTCAAATTACGGCTACCCAAGTGGCTTTGGGCGACTATGGGCCAGCAACAGCAACAATGACTCTGTTAGTTAATGGACCCATGCCAACGGTTGGCTCGTTTGCGGATGTTGTCGCCTCCCTTTCGGTCTCCCACTTGCTAGTCCTGCCAACGCCATCTTCGACCTCCCCGGGTTCCTGGACCTTTGCCTCCTCGGACACATCGGTTGCAACTATTAACGGTCTTGTCGCCACATTGTTGAAGCCAGGTGTGTCAACCATTACCGCTACTCAAGCGGCGACAAGTGCTTATGCTCCACCTGCTCCCGTGTCCATGACGCTTACTGTTGTCGGCAGTCCAACCATTGGAGCGTCAATGGACATTCAAAAAGTGGTCAATGATCCCGACTTCTCTTTTAACGCCCCCATCTCAACGTCAAATGGACTCTGGTCCTTTACCTCATCTGATCCCACCGTCATCGAAGTAGTTAGTGGGAAGGCAAAGGTGAGAGGCGCTGGAAAGGCAACAATCACAGGCACTCAAGCGGCCACAACCATGTGGACTTCTGGAACCACAACCTTCTCCATTCAGGTATTTGGGCATATTCCAACTCTTGGCACTTTTGCCCCAATGACGGCTACGGTTGGCGACGGGCCGAAAGCGATTTCTCCTCCCACATCAAATTCGTCGGGCGCGTGGAGCTACCAGTCATCCGACCCCAAGGTCGCCACGGTGAGTGGAACTTCGTTGGTCATCGTAGGCGAAGGCAGTTCAACCATTTCAGCTACCCAGAATTCATCCGGTGACTACTCTCAATCCAATGTTGTGCAGACCACGCTTGCGGTCAAGGCAAAGCCATCGCCAAGCCCATCACCAACTCCCAAACCGACTCCAACTCCCAAACCGACTCTGACCCCTTCGTCCCGTCCGAGCCCTACCCCATCTACGACAAGTCCCTTCGTGAATACAACCCTTAAAGTGACCATGAGTGGCAGAGCAATAACGGTCGTGGCCATCGGGGTTAAGCCCTTGGTTTTCATCAATGGAAAACCGGGCAAGATCGGCAAGAACGTCGTCAAGCCAGGGGTGGCATCTGTCGTAATCACTATCAGCGACAAAGTCGTGTACAGGAGAGTCTTCACGATAAAATAGAGGTACGCAGTTTGTGAGTTCTCGGTGAAATGTCCGTTTTGTCTTACCTTCGCGACAATCTGCGGTTAGATTCGTAGTAGCAAGTAGAGGCGACGACGGTCGTTTCTGCTCCAAATACCGGTTAAAAAGGGATTCTCACGTGGCGAAGAAAATGGTTCAGGAAGGTCCGATGGTCTGGACCGTGACTGAACTGGGCGCTTTCTACACCGAGCACCGCAGCGAACTGCTCTCCCACGCCAATCGCGTTCTCAAAGACTCAGCCAGGGCCGAGGAAATCACTCAAGATGCCTTGATCAAGTTCATGCTTGCTGCTCCTGAACTCGAATCTGACGATCACGCACTGTCCTATCTTCACCGCACTATCGAAAATCTCTGCATTGACCTGTTCCGCATTGAAGGTCGTCGGCCTAATCTCGTATTGCTCGATGATGCAACTGCTGAAGTTGAAGCAAAGTGGCAAAACGATGGTGATCACTCTGCGGTGCTGAGCGCTGCAGAGGATGCAGCAATTGTTCGCCAGGCTCTGGCCATGCTTTCACCCGCAGAACGTGCTGCCCTCGTTATGTGGGAAGTTGAGGGTCGCTCCACCGAAGAAATCGCCGCCGAGCTTGGTATCAAAACTGCAGCCGTACGACACACCGTGTCTCGCGCTCGCGCCTCTCTTCGCCGAATTCTCTCCGAGTTTGTTGTTGACGAAGCACGTGGCCTAACTGCTCTCGATCTTCTTTCCACGACCTACAAGAAGTCCTCTGAAATCGCGAAGAAATCTTCTAAAGCCGCACTTTCGCTTCTCCTTGTGTTTACAGCATTCCTTGGGTTTAACTCATTGAGTGGCAACGCGACTCCGGTTCCCACTGCAACGTCAAATTTCACAACGGGTCCAGAGGTCAGCACTCCAACCGCTTCTGCCACTGCTGACAACTCCAATGTTGTTACCAAGCCGAGGATTGTTTCGCCAAGGCAGACCCCTAATGCAGTTGCCTCAACCCCTTCAAAGAAGGTTGATGGACTGGTCAGCGGATTCGCAGTTAAGAGCGCGCCAATCTCCTTCCCAGGTCTTGATAGTTATGGCATCCCAACGGGTAACACCATCACAGATTCCAACAAACAAATAGGCAAACTCTTTGTCGGCAAAGATGCGCCAACGTTGACCGACTCGGGAATCATCTTGAGCAATCAAGCGATGACTCTAAGTGGCGGTCCAAATATCCTTCTCTCACAATCAATCACTGTCGATGGGACTGGCACTAGTTACTCTGTCGCACCAGCAGCGGGTATCAATGGGATTTGGACTTCGCTTAAAGTGTCATCCACTACTACGAACATCGAGCGCCTTGCAAATGGGCAGTATTTGATGACCGTGACAATGGTTATTGATTCTGTGATCAAGTCCGATTTCCTATTGCCAACAACTGGTAATGGGTATGATTTAACGGTAGCCCCGCGGGCGATAACAACACGCCTCCTTCTTACCGCGGGCAAGACACAGATTCTTGCTCAAGCAATCTCAGTTTCAGACACAGGAAAGGGAGCGACAACCTAATGACCTCCCTTGTATCTAAGTTTCTCCGCCGGGTCCGGATACGCGGTGGAGAATTTGGTGCATCAGCACGTGCGATGCATCGAGAAGCCGCATTTGAGAACGTCTCAAAT
>JANXZF010000030.1 GCA_025355665.1 Actinomycetes bacterium | reverse complement strand
CAAGACTTTCGAAGTGCTCTTCGTCGTGTGACAAAACTTTCTCGGGAAGCAGAGTAACCGTCAGTTTCCCAAAAGTGTCATGCATCGCGCTAGCTTCCCATTCCTCGGCCGTCAGACGGCCCAAAGTTTGAATCATCGCCGCTCTTGTCATAAAGAGGCGAGCGATAGCCTGTTCGACAGAATAGTTGCGGTACCTCAACTCGGTGGCCGCGGCATCTGGCTCCCACCAACTCAAGGACGGAGCAGGAAGTCCTTGGTGAAAAGCATTAACCATGAGATTAATTCGAGCGTGCCAAACTTGCTCATCTACGTCGCTGACGTGACCAATTATGGTTACAGGTGTCCATCCGTCCTCAGATGTTGATGACTCAACGGCTGTTTCTGCAAGTCGAATTGCTGAATCCATCAGATCGATCAGAGCATCACTATGCGACATGTTCATGAGATAAGTATTTACGAATATTAGAGAATTGGTAAGTAGCGATCCAATTCGTAAGCGCTCACTTGGTGACGATAGTCATTCCATTCGGCACGCTTATTTCGCAAAACGTACTCAAATACGTGCTCGCCGAGAGTCTCGCGAACAAGTTCGCTTCCCTCCATAGTGATAATCGCCTCGTGGAGATTGCTCGGCAATGCAACCGTTTCAGTGGACTCAGGCAATGGATATTCTTCCGCGACTCCCTTCAAGCCCGCAGATAACATCACAGCGTAGGCAAGGTAAGGATTGCACGCCGAATCAGGTGAGCGAAATTCGATGCGTGTTGAATTTTCTTTCTTTGGCTTGTACATCGGGACGCGAACTAGCGCGCCTCGATTGCTGCGACCCCAGTTGGCAAAAGCCGGCGCTTCTCCCCCACCATGAAGTCGCTTGTATGAATTGACCCATTGATTGGTCACCGCCGTGATTTCGGGTGCATAGCGCAATAGTCCGGCCACAAACGAGCGACCGACTTTCGATAAGTTGTATTCGTCGTTCACGTCGTAGAACGCATTGCTTTCGCCTTCGAACAATGACACGTGAGTGTGCATTCCAGAGCCTGGATGATCAGCGAAAGGCTTTGGCATGAAAGATGCGTGGAACCCCTGATCCAATGCGACTTCTTTAACAACGTGGCGAAATGTCATGATGTTATCGGCCGTACTTAGGGCATCGGCATAACGTAGATCGATTTCCTGCTGACCAGGTGCGCCCTCATGATGGCTGAACTCAACGCTTATGCCCATCGCTTCAAGAATCGTGATTGCTTGACGGCGAAAGTCGTGGCCGACAACAGCTGGCGTTTGATCAAAGTAACCACCCGAATCAACGGGTTCTGGTTTCTTTCCCGGCTCGGGACGATCCTTGAACAGGAAGAATTCGATTTCAGGGTGTGTGTAACAGGTGTAACCCATGGTTGCGGCTTTGTTGAGTGTCCTTCGCAGCACGTGGCGAGGATCTGCAAGTGATGCACTCCCGTCAGGCATCACGATGTCGCAGAACATTCGAGCAGCACCCGGTGCCTCAGTTCGCCAGGGCAAGATAGAGAAAGTACTTGGGTCCGGCTTCGCCAACATGTCGGACTCGCTTACGCGAGCGAAGCCTTCAATCGCAGAACCATCAAAACCAATTCCTTCCTCGAAGGCATTTTCAAGTTCGGCAGGTGCGATTGCTACAGATTTTAAGAATCCAAGAACGTCCGTAAACCACAGACGCACGAAACGAATGTTGCGCTCTTCAATGGTCCGAAGAACGAACTCCTCTTGCTTGCTCACGTGGGAATCGGCATTCATGGAAGCATCGTTGCAAGGCCTCGTTACGGGCGTGTTAACACGTGCCTAGAGTGGCTAGATGACGAAGAATTCAGCCGTATCTAGGGTTGCGCGCTCAGCGACGTCCTTGGTGATGAGCACATTTGCCCCGATTACTGCGCCATTGCCTACCGTAACGTCCCCGATTACACGCGCTCCGGCCCCAAGAATGACGCCATCGCCAATCGTGGGATGACGCTTACCTTTCTTATACGAGCGAGCGCCAAGGGTGACGTCGTGATACATGAGCACGTCGTTGCCGATGATCGCCGTCTCCCCGATCACTACGCCCATTCCGTGGTCGATGAAGAATCGACGACCGATAGTGGCCCCTGGGTGAATTTCAATGCCCGTAGCCGTACGGGTGAAGTTGGACCAGACCCGAGCTATCAGTTTGAAATCATGAATCCATAACCAGTGAGCCATTCGATGCGCCCAGACAGCGTGGATTCCTGGATAAGCGAGAAGTATTTCGAGACGGCTTCTTGCCGCAGGATCGCGAGCGAGAGCGGTGTCGATATCTTCACGTATATGGAGCGCCATTTTTATTCTGCCAAATCCTTATACAAGATTGTCGATAGGTAGCGCTCACCAAAGGATGGAACGATTACGACGATGGTCTTGCCAGCAAACTCAGGGCGCTTTGCAACTTGTGAGGCGGCCCAGATCGCCGCTCCGGAGGAAATACCGACAAGGATTCCTTCTTCTGCGGCGGTTCGGCGCGCATAAGCAACTGCGTCATCGGCAGTTACGTCAAAGACCTCGTCATAGATCTTCGTATCCAAAATGTTGGGGATGAAGTTTGCACCAATTCCTTGAATTGGATGGCCCGCGGCTGATCCGCCAGTAAGCAGCGGTGAAGCCGCAGGCTCTACCGCAAATATTTTGATGCTGGGATTACGCTCTTTAAGAACTTGTCCAACACCGGTGATTGTTCCCCCAGTACCGATGCCCGCAACTACAGCGGCAACACTCCCATCGGTATCGCGCCAAATCTCTTCGGCAGTTGTCTCGCGGTGAATTTGAACGTTGGCTTCGTTTTCGAATTGTCGAACAAGTACAGCGCCATCCTTGGATCCGAGTTCCTCTGCCTTTGCAATTGCACCACGCATTCCTTCAGCAGCAGGCGTCAAGACAAGTTCGGCTCCGAAGGCACGTAGCAACATGCGGCGCTCCTTTGACATTGAATCAGGCATAGTCAAAATAACTTTGTACCCGCGAGCGGCTCCAACCATCGCGAGTGCAATTCCGGTGTTTCCAGAAGTCGCTTCAACGATTGTTCCTCCGGCTTTGAGTTGACCCTTCTTTTCAGCCGAATCCACCATGGCGATTCCGATACGGTCCTTAACCGATGAAGTCGGGTTGTAGAACTCCAATTTCGCGTACACGTTCGCAGCGGCGCCATCGGTGACTTGATTTAAACGAACGAGCGGGGTGTTTCCGACTACTTCGGTGATGTTGCTGTAAACCTTCATTTTTTCTCCAATGTCATGTATTTGGCTATTGCTTTGGATGGTCCGGGGCGTGCAAAACTAAAAACTCTTTTGTTGCAAGTTTTTAGTTACGGCATGCGCTTGTGCAGGCGCGACCGAAATCAATGACGCGACGACGCGTGAATAACCATTCATTGATTTCTAGCATGGCTCAATGGTAGCAACCGAATTCAAAAGGACTAAATGCGAACTATTCGCAACTAGTGTGAGCCTTCGTTCCAACGTGAAGTGATAGGAAGGCGTCGATCTTTGCCAAAAGCACGCGGAGAAACCTTTGTTCCCGGCGGATATTGCCGCCTTTTGTATTCGGCCCGATCCACCATCGTGATCACTCTTTTTACTAGCGAGGCGTCTAGACCCGATGCTATTAGCGCCGACCCGCCTTCATCTCCTTCAACATATCGAAGGAGAACTTCATCCAAGAGGTGATATTCAGGCAAAGAATCTGAATCTTTCTGGCCGGGTCTTAGTTCAGCGCTGGGCTCCTTAGTAATTGATCCAATCGGAATCGGTGCCACTTCACCTCGAATGCGCGCTTGATCGTTGCGCCAATTCGATAACGCCCAGACATCGGTCTTGTAGATATCTTTAATCGGTGCGAAAGCGCCAACAGCATCGCCGTATAACGTGGAGTAACCAACTGCTAATTCACTCTTATTTCCCGTTGCCAGCACCAAATGTCCTTCTTGGTTGGAGATCCCCATCAAGGTCACTCCCCTTACGCGGGCTTGAAGATTTTCTTGGGCAATCCCATCTAGATGAATCGATTGTAGGAAAGTGGCCACGATTGGTTCAATTTCAATGACCCGATAATGCAGTCCGGTATTGGCAGCCAATTCTTCGGCATCGGATATCGAATGGTCGGATGAATATTTACTAGGTAAAGACAGTCCATAGACGCGATCCGCACCGAGGGCGTCGACCGCAATTGCCGCGACAAGGGCCGAATCAATGCCACCTGAAAGCGCAACCACGACCGTCTTGAAATTGTTCTTGGATATGTAATCGCGCAGTCCTACAACGAGGGCATTCCATACTTCGGCAAGATCATCCAACCGCGGTGCAATGTGACCTGCGCGGGCAGGGAAAGCGGGCAGAGTCTTATCGTGAATGACTAGATCGGGGTTGGAACTCCCCGCTTCAAGTTCGAGATCTACAAAGAGCAAGCAATCTTCAAATTGCGGAGCCCTCGCAACCAGGTTGGTGTCGCCATCCACCACAATCGTGTCGCCGTCGAAGACAAGATCATCTTGTCCTCCAGTCATGTTCACATAAGCAATCGGCGCGTGCATTTCAGCTGCTCGTTGTCTGACAAGTGCAAGGCGAACATCGTCCTTATTTCGCTCATACGGGCTTCCATTGGGAACAACTACGAGTCCTGGTTTTCTTAAGGCGAGTTGGGCGACGGTTCCGCCTTCCTGCCAAATGTCTTCGCAGATAGCCACTCCCACATCAACACCATGGATGCGTACTACCAAAGAAGAATCCCCCGGCACAAAATTCCGGAATTCATCGAAGACTCCATAATTTGGCAGATGGTGTTTTACGTACCTGGCTTTGATTTCACCCTGGTGAATGATGGCCACAGCATTTTGAGGAGCGCCCAAGGGCTGACCCACGCGATTTACGAAATTTTCTGCTTCATCCAAGTAACCCACGACCAACACCTGGGCGCCGTGGCCGTCATCGAAAACCCGCTGGGCCAAATCTCCCAACGCCTTCTTGCTTGCCTGGCGAAAACTTGGTCGCAAAGCAAGATCCTCTACCGGATATCCAGTCACAACCATCTCTGGAAATACAACTAAGTGAGCACCTTCCCCCGCCGCCTTAGCCACCGACGTCGCAATCAGTTCACAATTGCCAACCAGATCGCCAACGCTCGGATTGATCTGGGCGAGGGCTAAACGCAGTTGTGCCAGGGCCATATCTCGAGCCTACTAGGGGAGTTACTGAAGACGAATAGAGGGCCGATGCGTAGAGATTGTGCTCTTTCTTTTAATCTCGAGCGGGGGCCAAAGTTAGAGACGAATAGAGGGCCGATGCGTAGAGATTGTGCTCTTTCTTTTAATCTCGAGCACGGCCCTCTATTCGGCAGTGGAACTCGCGATAAAGTAGTGCACAGTCCCAGGGACCTGATTGGCAGGCCTTGAGGTAGGAGGTCCTTCCATGTCTGAACAATCCCAATCCCTGTACGGCGGCGCCACCCATCGACGGATCACCATCCGCGACCTCATGCAGGCGAAAACTCGAGGGGAAAAGTGGGCGATGCTCACGTCCTATGAGCAGATGACCGCAGGAATATTCGACGATGCAGGCATCCCCGTCCTTTTAGTTGGCGACAGTGCGGGAAATAATTTTCTTGGCGAGGAGAACACGATCCCTGTCACGGTTGATGAGATGGTTCCGTTGGTGCGCGCAGTTGTGCGAAGTTCTCATCGGGCCATGGTCGTTGCAGATCTCCCCTTTGGGTCCTACGAAGCATCGGCAGATCAAGCACTTGCGACCTCAATTCGGTTCTTCAAAGAGGCTGGCGCGCACGCCGTCAAACTCGAAGGGGCCCAAATTGATCAGGTTCGAAAACTTACTCAATCTGGAATCCCAGTCATGGGGCATTTGGGACTTACTCCTCAATCCATTCACCAACTAAGTGGATATCGAGTCCAGGGTCGCGACGATGGCGATGCGATGTTGAATGCGGCCCTGGCATTGCAGGAAGCGGGCGCATTCTCCATTGTCCTTGAATTGGTTCCGACAGAATTAGCCAAACGGATCACTGACTCACTGACTATTCCCACGATTGGAATCGGCGCGGGGAATACCTGCGACGCCCAAGTTCTAGTGTGGACTGACTTAATGGGCCTAACAAAGAATCCCCCAAAGCTGGCAAGGGCATACCGAAACCTCCGGTTAGAAATCCTCGACGGTACTAAAGAGTGGGCCATGGATGTCCGCAACGGGATATTTCCTGGACCCGAGCAAACCTTTCACTGATGGCCCCTGCCTTCGTCAATAAGTTCACCATTGATTTAGCTCCACTAAAGAAGTACAAGGATTTTCGGAATCTCTGGGCCTCCGGGCTCGTCTCCTACCTCGGATCCATGATCACCTACGTCGCAATTCCTTTTCAGATTAAGAATATGACGCACTCCTACGTCGCCGTAGGTATTAGCGGCGCCATCGAATTGGCACCGTTGATCATCTTTGGCCTCTATGGCGGAGTTCTCGCCGATTCGGTCGATCGCAAGAAAATGATCTGGGCGACAGAGGCAACTCTGATGCTTCTGACCGCAGTGCTTCTCGTGAACTCATTGCAAAAGATGCCGAGCCTAGTTTTAATCTACGTCGTCACAGGTCTCTTCGCCGCCGTTGACGGGCTACAGCGACCCAGTGCCGGAGCGATCGTGCCACGAATCGTGGACCATGCAGATCTTCCATCAGCCAGTGCCTTGATGAGCCTTCGCTTCCAATTCGGTGTCATCATCGGGCCTACCATCGGCGGAGTCATCATTTCGAGTTTTAGCGTCTCTGCCGGATTCACTGTCGACATCATTTCATTTCTGATTTCACTGGCATTTCTTTCACGAGTTGGTTCAGTGCCAACTTCAGATCGACAAGAAAAACCATCTCTGGCTGGATTATTAGAGGGCTTGCGTTATGCACTGAGTAGACGGGATTTGCTAGGGACTTATCTCATCGACCTCGCAGCAATGTTCTTTGCGATGCCAAGTTCGCTCTATCCATTTTGGGCAGATCAACTTCACGCACCTTGGGCACTTGGCCTCCTGTATTCAGCCGGCGTTGTCGGTGCCTTTTTCGTCACAGTTACTAGCGGATGGGTTAACTCCTTTAGGTTTCACGGGCGAGCGATAATCCTTGCCGCGATGGGTTGGGGAATTGCCATCGCTTTCGCCGGGCTGATGCATTCCCTTCCCCTTGTCTTACTCTTCCTCGCCATTGGTGGAGCAGCTGACATGATCAGCGGTCTGTTCCGCTCTGCGATCTGGAACCAGACCATTCCAGATGAACTTCGAGGGCGTTTGGCAGGAATTGAGTTGCTTTCCTACTCAATTGGACCTCTTGCAGGGCAACTTCGGGCGGCAACTATCGCTTCAGTTACTTCATTGTCCTTTTCGGTAACTTCTGGAGGTGTTATCTGCGTGATTGCTGTGCTCTTACTGGCCAGTTTTCTCCCGAAACTTCGAAAATATGATGTCGAGACCAACGAGTTCGCGGTCGAACAACGAAAAATTCGGAAATCAAATACCTAGATCTTCAAGATTTTTATTTGGACTTCGTAATTTTTTTCTCAACAGCACAGTTTTGGTCAAAAACTATTTCGCGACACGCACTCAAATATTTGTCACACAATGCTGGCATTGTTCATCAATTACTGACACGCTTATCCATGAACAGGTCCGGTGACGGATCGGACCATTCCGATTGGAGAAGTACGTGGCTGCAGCTAAGAAATCTGCTCCAAAGCGCAAGAAGGCCGCTGCTAAAGCAGTAGCGCCAAAGCGTCGCAAGAAGGCCGCTGCTAAGAAGGCAGCGGCTCCAAAGCGCAAGAAGGCCGCCGTTAAGAAGGCAGCACCAAAGCGCAAGAAGGCCGCTAAGAAGGCTGTTGCCAAGAAGGCAGCACCCAAGCGCAAGAAGGCCGCTGCTAAGAAGGCAGCGCCAAAGCGCAAGAAGGCCGCTAAGAAGGCTGTTGCCAAGAAGGCAGCGCCAAAGCGCAAGAAGGCCGCGAAGAAGGCTGTTGCCAAGAAGGCAGCACCCAAGCGTCGCAAGAAGGCCGCCGCTAAGAAGGCTGTGGCTGCTCCAGCAGCTGCACCAAAGAAGCGTCGTCGCAAGAAGGCAGTAGTTGCCAAGTAACGACATTGAAAAGACCCGCCACGAAAGTGGCGGGTCTTTTTTTATTCTCCGAACTAATTACCCAGTGATCATTTCTCCAAATTGCACGATTCTTTCCTGAGGGCATTGCCAACCTTTTCAAATATTGCCGCAAGGGCAACTTGATCTGCCTTGGACAGGTGGTCAATAAAACGGTTGCGAACACTCTCGACGTGATCCGGCGCAGCGGCGACTATCGCCTTCCATCCCTTCGCGGTCATCACAGCAAAGCTGCCGCGTTTATCACTTGGGCAAGATTCTCGCTTTATCCATCCAGCCGTTTCCATGACCTTCATCCGATGAGAAAGCCGTGAACGTGAAAGCATGGCCACTTCGGCCAGTTCGCTCATCCTCAATCTTCGATCGGGAGCCTCGCTAAGTTGGGCCAAAATCTCATAGTCGGCCATCGAAAGGTCATGGTCGGCAAGGTCAAGGTCCAGGGCCTCCAGCAAACCTCGGCTCGAGATAATATATTTGCGCCAAGCTTTCATCTCGGTGGGATTAAGCCACTTTGGGGCTTGTGAGGTAGCGTTTTGTGCCATGACCCTATTGTAGGCGATAAGTTGAAAGTTCAACTAGTTTTGACCCCAGAATGTCTGAAGAAGATTGGAAATTCATGAAAAGCGGGATAGATACCTCTTATATAGACCAGAACGTGCGGGTTCAAGATGACCTATTCCGCCATTTCAGTGGCAAGTGGCTGGCGACACACGAGATTCCACCAGATCGTGCCTCCGATGGAGTCGGCTACAAACTTCACGAGCAGGCCGAACGTCAGGTGCGAGAAATCATCGAGGCCACCCCCACATCTGACGTGAGCCAGAAGATCTCCGACCTGTACAAGAGTTTCATGGATACGGCACGCATCGAAGAGTTGGGAATTGCCCCAATCAAGCCTTACTTGGACATGATTGATGCCGTAACAGGCGTGCGAGATTTTCTAAGCGTCCTTGGCAAGATCGAACTTGACGGGTTTGGCGGACTATTCTCTGCCTCCATCTACACCGATCATATGGACTCTCTTTCCAACATCATCTACCTGAGCCAAGGGGGCTTGAGCCTTCCCGATGAGGCGTACTACCGCGAGGAGCAGTACCAACCGATCCGTGATGCTTTCGTAGAGCATGTCGAAAAAATGTTCGGGTTGGTAGGGATGAAAGATGGCGCCAATCAAGCTTCAAGACTTCTTTCACTAGAAACTGCAATCGCGACCTACCACTGGGATCAGGTCAGAGATCGCGACGCGACTCTTACTTACAACAAATTTGCACGCAACGAACTAGAAGCCCTCTCTCCTGGTCTGGATTGGGCCACCTGGCTTAAAGCAAGCGAAATCCCCGACTTAGGATTTGAAACAACAATTGTTCGTGAACCTGAATTCTTCACTGGAGTGGGGCAACTTCTCACTCAATTCAACTGCGACGAATGGGTAACGTGGCTTCGGTGGCAAGTAATCAGCGGAGCAGCTCCCTATCTCCGTGATGCGATAGTTCAACAGAACTTCGCGTTCTATGGCACGACATTGAATGGCACTCCGCAACTTCGAGAACGATGGAAGCGGGCAGTCTCCGTCGTCGAAAGCGCTATTGGCGAAGCGGTCGGTCGCGTCTACGTTGAAAGACATTTTCCGGCCTCCTCAAAGGCAGCAATGCAGAAGTTGGTTGGCAATCTCGTCGAGGCCTACCGCCACAGCATTTCCAATTTGGATTGGATGAGCCAGGAGACAAAGGAGAAGGCTCTAGAAAAACTCGACAAGTTCACGCCAAAGATCGGCTACCCAGATAAGTGGCGCGACTACTCGGACCTCGTCATTGATCCACTCGATCTCATGGGCAACACTTCACGCGTCGCTAAATTCTCTCGAGATTTTGAGTTGGCAAAGCTCGGAGCCCCCGTTGATCGCACCGAGTGGTACATGACGCCACAAACGGTAAACGCGTATTACAACCCCGGGATGAACGAGATCGTCTTCCCGGCGGCAATTTTGCAACCGCCCTTCTTTGATATCGACGCCGACGACGCCGCCAATTACGGCTCGATCGGAGCGGTGATCGGGCATGAGATTGGTCACGGCTTTGATGACCAAGGTTCTAAATACGACGGCGACGGGAACCTAAATGATTGGTGGACACAGGCAGATCGCGACGAATTCCAGGAGCGGGCCCGTGTTCTTATCGAGCAGTACAACGCGCTTGCTCCAGAGGAGGCGCCCGATATCACCGTTAACGGCGCGCTTACGGTAGGAGAGAACATTGGTGACCTAGGCGGGCTTACCATCGCCCATAAGGCCTATCAACTGGCTTTAAACGGCACTCCAGCGCCAATAATCGACTCCTTAAGCGGAGATCAACGCTTCTTCTACGCGTGGGCACAAGCGTGGCAAGGCAAAACACGACCGGAAGCACTACGTCGCCAGATTGCAAGTGATCCACATTCCCCCGATGAATTCCGCACAAATCAGGTAGTTAGGAATATGGGGGCCTTCTACACCGCCTTTCAAGTCTCGGTTAACGACAAGCTCTATCTTGATCCCAAAAATCGTGTCACCATCTGGTAGCCGCTTCTGTAATGGGATTGACCAAGTGCGCTGTTAGGATTTGGTCATTCAAGCGCACGTGGCTAACCAGTCGCTCTAGCTATGGCCCAGAGGGCTTAACGGAATAGTAGGAGGAACATTCGTGAAGAAGAGTCTGACAGTCGTGGCAGTTATTGCCACTTTGGTACTGACCGGTTGCGGGAAGAAAGCCAATGACGCATCTACCACGCCCACTCCATCTGCAACCGAAACCGCAACTGCCGCAGCTAGCGGAGGATTTGGCTCTCCGGTCACCCTTGGCGGTGGCATCAGCGTCACCATGTCGACGCCTTCTTCCTTCAAACCAGGAAATTTCGCTTCGAACTACTTGCCTGGCCAAGCAGCGAACGTTTTCAATGTCTCGCTTAAAAATGGCGGAACAACGGCAATCGATCCGACAACAATTTCCTTTTCGGCCAATTCCGGTACAAATACATGCACCGATGTTCTAGATGGTGACAACGGCGTTGCCGGGCCGCCAACTGACCCAATCGCTGCAGGAGCGACAGCAACCTTTAAGTTTGCAGTCGGCTGCGATGCCAAAGCCGGAGCACCTCTTCACGTTGATATAACTGTGGGTTCATCTTCAGCAGGAATCGACGGCAAGCTCGCTTAAGTCGGGACTTCAATTCCTGATTTAACACTAGGTACGCAGTTAAGGGTGGTCCGATTACGGACCACCCTTAACTTTTCTCCGAATAAATTAGGCCTTTACGTAGAGCTGTCCGAAACCGAAAGTTCCCTGTGGCTCCCAGAAGTAAACCCCACCAACTTTCGAGCCCCAAACTTCTTGGCCCTTGCTAAAGACAGTGCCAACGATCCAGTACTGATCCATAGCGAACTGTGCCAACTTCTTCCACGATGCCGCTTGGTCTGCGCGGTTTGTCATCGCCAAAGTCTTAAGCACATTTGCTTTGAATGATGCGTAAGTTGGGTCGCCCCAGTTTTGCGAAAGATCGAATCCGCCCTCTTTAACAAAGAGTGGATAGATGACCGTCGAAGCATTTGCCCAGTCAGCTCCCCAACCTGCACGAGATATATCTCCCTGTTTCGTTGTGTCCTGAACTGTCGAGTAGTACTGACCCTGCGGGATGAAGTTAAACTTCATCACGATTCCAGCGGCATCCATCGCGCTTTTAATAAGCACTGAACCCTTCTGCTGGGTAGCTGTGTTTGGAAGGTCGTAGAACAATCCCTTTGCTGGATTGGTTGCCCGCTCGTAAGCAGCTGGGCAATCGCTCTTGGCTTGAACCATGAACGCCTTTGCAGCGGCGGCATTTCCAGTGACCTTCCACGATGGGTCATGTATATTTCCCGTCGTCGGCGCGTAATCAAGACCAAGAACTGGCTTGATGGGGTTGTCTCCAGGTGTGCCGTAGAAGGTTGATCCACCTGAAAGTTTAATCAGTCCCTTCGTGTTGTACGCGAAGAAGACCGCCTTGCGAATATCCAAGCAGTCCATGTGCCCTGAAGAGATATTCATCGCTGCATAGCGAACATAAGGGTCAAAGACATTAAGCCTCTCGCTTGCCTTACTTGGATCAGAAAAAAAGGACCTTAGATTTGCTGGTTGAAGAGCATCAAGGTCAACAGTGTTTGGATTGCTGTTGCCCAACATAATCTGGTCCGCAACATCTTGAGAGAGGCCAAAGCGAACCGTGATCTTGTCGGGATAAGGAATACGGACTGGATCGCTGGATTGCTTCCACGCAGGATTTCGGACCAAATCCATTTCATCGCCAATTTTGTAAGCGGCGATCATGTATGGGCCATCCGAGAATGGTTTCAAGTCGTACCTGTCGCCGGTATCAACCGACGCTTTAACAGGTGAACCTGCTGGGTAAGTCAGGGCGTAATTGAAGTCAGCAAACGAACGATTCAAGTGGAATGTAATCGTATTTCCATTACACGTAATCGCTTTATCGAAAAGTGCCTGTCCAATTTTGCTGTAAGGACCTTTGTACATCGAACTTCCGCCTGTAGCGATGGGAATATCCAAAGCACCAACGAGGTATTGCGGTCCATCAGTGATGACATCCGTTGCGAAAGCGCGCGAGACGCCATATTGCTCATCTGCGCAAGTCACTGGCGTGCTGTCCTGCCAAGTGATGCCGGAGCGCAAAGTGAAAGTCCATGTCTTAGCATTGTTGCTCGGTACACCTGTACTGGTCGCTAGATCAGGTACAAGTGATGAGCCTGCACTTCCCTTGGCCGGTTTGTAAGAAACCAAATTGCGGTAAACGTAGGAGTTGAAGAAGGCAATGTCTCGTCCCGTGTAAACACGGGATGGGTCAATGTGGTCAAATTGAGTCTGGTTGGTAACGAAATTCAATGTGCCACCCTTTGACACGCCTCCCGAATTCCCACCTTTTGCGATTCCAAAAATAACGCCAGCAACCACTAATGCAGCAACTGCGCTTAAAGCCATTAGGCGGCGACTTACATGTCTCCCCGTCATTTCTGTCCCGGACATACGTCCTCCCTTGGTACCTTCATTGCAATTCGTGGCCGCGAAGTGGGTTAGTGACCTAAACGTGCGAAGTTCGCGAAATACCTCACGAAATTAGATTCCCGCCACTTCTTGCCGTATGTCTACGAAAAGTCAAAGTAATATCTGTGAATTACATGCATGCTTCTATAGAGAACCCAGGGCAGGCCTAATCGACCCTTGCCGTAATTGGTTGAATAGTTAGGAAACCCGAGGTTAGGCAGGCTCAGGAAAGTGACAAGCGACTTTATGCCGCGGCGATAGCTCAAGCAATTGAGGGACATCGGTACGGCATTTATCCTGAACTTTCCAGCAGCGAGTGTGAAACACGCATCCAGCGGGAGGATTTACCGGACTTGGCAGATCGCCCTGCAAAATGATTCGCTCGCGAGCACGACCCTTTATTGGATCTGGGACGGGAACTGCGGAGAGAAGTGCTTTTGTATATGGATGGCGTGGATGGGAGAAAAGATCGGCCTTATCGGCTTGCTCCATGACCTTTCCTAGATACATAACCACAACGCGATCGGAAATATGCTGAACCACGGAAAGGTCGTGAGCTACGAAAAGATAGGACATTCCAAATTCTTGTTGCAGATCATCGAGAAGGTTTACAACTTGCGCTTGAATGGAGACGTCTAATGCGGAAACAGGTTCGTCGGCCACAATAAGTTTCGGCTTCAAGGCAATCGCGCGAGCTACGCCAATTCTTTGCCGTTGGCCACCTGAGAACTCATGAGGATAACGGTTGAAGTGCTCGGGGTTGAGGCCGACCCGCTCCATAAGACGTTGCACTTCCTTCATCACTCCACCCTCTGGAGTAATTCCTTGAATATCGAAGGTTGCTCCTATTAGTGCGCCAACCGTATGACGGGGATTCAAGGAAGCAAATGGATCCTGAAAGATCATCTGCATCTGAGATCGCAGGGGCTTCATCTTCTTGCGACTCAACCGAGTAATGTCTTGCCCTTGAAAAATGATCTTGCCATCGGTTGGCTCGTACAATTTCAAAATGGTGCGACCTACCGTAGTTTTGCCACAGCCAGATTCGCCAACTAAACCAACAGTCTCACCCGGATATATCTCGAGATCAATTCCATCAACAGCTTGTACCAGAACCTTATGCTTGCTGAACGCACCACCGGCCGTCGCCTCAAAATGCTTCTTGAGTCCCTCGAGTTTTAGGACTGGTTCGGTCATGAATGGCCTCCAGCAGAAGTTCGAATTTGCACCAATTGTGATTCGGTTAGGTGGCAACGCGAGCCGTGTGCCTCAGTCTTCTCGTATAGCTCCGGAACATCCGTGGCGCACCTGTTGTTTGGAACCAACTTCGAATGAGCGCATCGTGGTCGGAACGAGCACCCTTGAGGAAGCGAGATAAGTGAAGGTGGCTGACCCGGTATAGCCTGCAAGCGCTGATCGCCACCTCGATCAACTCTTGGAATCGAATTTAGCAGGCCGAGTGTATAAGGATGGTCGGGTCGATAATAGAGCTCATCGATTTTCGCTTGCTCAACAATCTTGCCGGCATACATGACGCAGACGCGATCTGCTACTTCAGCGACGACGCCTAGATCGTGAGTGATCAGGACAACCGCCATATTGAATTCCTTTTGCATGTCGCGAAGCAATTGAAGAATTTGAGATTGAATCGTCACATCTAGGGCAGTAGTTGGCTCATCGGCGATTAGCAAAGAAGGATTATTGACCAGAGCCATCGCAATCATCACACGTTGGCGCATTCCGCCAGAAAATTGATGCGGATATTCCTCGACCCGTTTTGCAGCACCAGGAATGCCAACCAAATCCAGAAGCTCGATTGCTCGTTTCGTCCCGTCGGCCTTCGAGCCGTCATTGTAGAGAGACCAGGCCTCGGTAATCTGATTGCCAATCGAGTAGTACGGGTGCAGAGCTGACATTGGGTCCTGGAAAATCATCGCCATCGACTTTCCACGCAGTTTGCGAACCGTCTCCTCGGGAGCAGAAATCGTGTCAACCGGACCGGTTGGGAGATTCAATATGGCATGACCCGAAATGTTCGTTCGCTTTCGATTGTGCAAACCCATAACCGCCAGAGTAGTTACAGACTTACCAGAGCCGGATTCACCGACAACGGCCAGAGTCTCCCCACGAGAGACGGAAAAAGAAATATCGTCAGATGCTCTTACAACTCCATCCTCGGTGGGGAAGGAAACGAAAAGATTCTTAACTTCTAGAAATGGTTTCACCCAACACGCACCCTTGGATCGAGATAGGCATACAGAACGTCGACAATGAGATTCATCACCACAACTAGAGTTGCAGCCAACATAGTAGTCGCGAGAATAACCGGCAGATCATAATCAGTTAGAACAGCATTAATCGACAAACGTCCTAAACCTGGCAGATTAAAAATTGTCTCTGTAAAAATCGCACCTCCAAGAAGAACTGCGAAATCGATACCAGCGAGCGTCAGAAGCGGTGCAAGGGCCGCTCGAAGAGTGTGTTTGCGCAAAATCACTTTTTCACTCAAGCCTTTTGCTCGTGCAGTTCGAATGTAATCTTCACTAGAAGTTTCAATCACATTGGAACGGGTGAACCGGGTATACGAGGCGGATGAAAAAAGGGCCAGAACAATCCAAGGCAAATAGAAGGTTTTTAACCAACCAATGGGATCAGTGAATGGCGATACCCATCTGCCAAATTCTATGGGGTTAACGAGTCCAAGTTTTGAGGCGGCAAGAAGAGTCAGCAGAGCGGTCACGAAAACAGGCAGGGAGACGCCCGCGACCACAAAGGCTGTAGCAGCCTTGTCCTGCCATTTACCCTGTTTTCGGGCAGCGACAATTCCAAACGAAATTCCAAGCAGCATCCAGAGAATGAATGACCCAATCGCAAGACTAAACGTGACAGGAAATGCTTCTTTAATCAATTGCGTTACACACTCGTGTCTGTTAAACGAATAGCCAAATCCCGGGGCAGGGCATGAGAATTTCGCGGCGCCTTCCCCCCAGGTCCGATCAACGAAGAGTCCCTTTACAAATCGACCGTACTGAACAGGAACTGAAACATCTAGACCTAGGCGATGGCGATTGGCCGCAATAACGACCGGGTTACATGCCTTACCGCACGTGAGCGCAGCGGGATCCATCGGAAGATAAGAAAAGATAAGAAAGACGGAAATACTGATCAACCCGATCACAACAACCGTTGCCGTCAGGCGCTTCGCAAGAAACTTCAGCATTTGCTTCGTACCCTCATTTCGTTAAATCCATAAGAACGTGAACTGAAGCGTAGTTGAGGGTGGCCGTTTTACGAGCCACCCTCAACCAGCTCCATCTTCTAACTAACTCAGTTTAGGCCTTTACGTAGAGCTGTCCGAAACCGAAGGTTCCTTGTGGCTCCCAGAAGTAAACGCCGCCAACCTTTGAGCCCCAGACTTCTTGGCCCTTGCTAAAGATTGGTGAAATGACCCAGTAGTTGTCCATAGCAGTCTGTGCCAACTTCTTCCATGCCGCAGCCTGTTGCGTGCGGTTTGTCATGTTTAGAGCTGCCGTAACTGCCGCCTTGTACGCTGGATAACTTGCTTCATTCCAGTTCTGCGACATATCGAATCCGCCCTCTTTAACAAAGAGTGGATAGACGACTGTTGAAGCATTCGCCCAGTCAGCACCCCAACCAGCACGAGAGAGATCTCCTTGCTTGGTTACGTCTTGAACTGTTGCGTAGTACTGCCCTGGTGGGATGAAGTTGAATTTCATCACGATTCCGGCCGCTGCCATCGCGGTCTGGATGATTACGGATGCCTTTTGCTGAGTGGCGCTCTTAGGCAGATCGTAATAGAGGCCCTTGTCAGGGTTTGTAGCCCTCTCATACGTGGCTGGGCAACTGGTCTTGGCTTGTGCCAGAAGTGCCTTTGCCTTATCTGGATTTCCGTTGATGTTGTAAGCAGGATCGTGAATGTTTCCAGTAGTTGGTGCGTAGTCAAGACCAAGAACTGGCTTGATTGGGTTGTCTCCAGGTTGACCGTAGAAGACCGATCCACCGGAAAGGTCAATCAGTCCCTGCGTGTTGTACGCAAAGAAGAGAGCCTTACGGACGTCTAGGCAGTCCAGGTGTCCTGGCGAAACGTTTATCGCTGCATAGCGGACATATGGGTCGAAGACATTGAGACGCTGCCCTGCCTTTGATGAGTCAGCAAAGAATGTGCGCAATGCTGCAGGCTGTAATGAATCTAGATCCACCGTGTTTGGAATGCTGTTATCAAGCATAATCTGGTCAATAACATCTGGTGAAAGTCCAAAGCGGACCACGATGTCATCTGGGTACGGAGTACGTACCGTGTCGCTTGATTGCTTCCAAGCTGTGTTGCGAACGAGATGAAGTTCATCACCTAGCTTGTATGCACCAATCTTGTAAGGACCATCGGAGTATGGACGAAGGTCATACTTGTCGCCACTGTCCTTTGACTTCTTAACAGGTGACGCAGCAGGATAAGTAAGTGCGTAGTTGAAGTCAGCAAATGACCGATTCAAGTTAAAAGTAATGGTGTTGCCCTTGCAGGTAACTGCCTTGTCATAAAGGGCTTGTCCGGTCTTCTTGTAAGGACCCTTGTATACAGAACTTCCGTCTGATGCCAATGGAATATTAAGTGCTCCAACCAAGTATTGCGGACCATCGGTGATCACATCGGTAGCAAAGGCACGTGAGACGCCGTACTGCACGTCCGCGCAGGTTACGGCCGAGCCGTCTTCCCAAGTGATTCCTTGTCGCAAGGTGAACGTCCAGACCTTAGCGGCCTTGCTTGGTACTCCCGTATTGGTTGCGAGGTCTGGAACCAGGGATGAGCCAGCCGAACCCTTTACCGGCTTGTATGAAACCAAGTTGCGGTAGAGAT
The DNA here is from genome assembly GCA_025355665.1 of Actinomycetes bacterium. Lineage (GTDB taxonomy): Bacteria > Actinomycetota > Actinomycetes > Nanopelagicales > Nanopelagicaceae > QYPT01. Next base: position 8,362 of record JANXZF010000030.1, on the reverse strand, counting down.
AAGAGTTGAAGAAAGCGATATCGCGACCCGTGTAGTTACGGGAAGGATCCATGTGGTTGAACTGTTGCTGATTAGTAACGAAGTAAAGAGTGCCACCCTTTTGCACGCTGGCGGCGTTTGCTCCGCTTGTCATCCCGACTAGCGCGCCAGCAGCCATTAACGCAGTTGCTGCTGTCGTAGCTATAAGGCGACGGCTTAAATGGCGCCTTGCCATTTTTGAACCGGACATATGTCCTCCTTGTAGATAGTTCATTCCAATTCGCGGCCGCGAAATGGACCTTTGCCCAAAAGCTGCGAAGCTCGCGAACTACTCCGCAGTACTTGTTGCTGATTGGTGTTACTTCCCGCATTCCTGCGGAAATCCATATTTCTTTCTGTGCTGGTCACGAAGGTGAAGCCTTGGGATCGAGGGCATCGCGAATCGCATCTCCCAGCAAGTTGAGCGCCAAAACGATGACCAGAAGATAGACAGTGGGGATAATCAAATAAGTCGGATCGTTTCGCCAAAAATTGATTGAGTCTGAGAGAACCAAACCAAAATCAGAAGCAGGAGCCTGCACTCCGACACCCAAGAATGAAAAAGCCGCTTCCGCGCCTAAGAAACCAGGTAGTGAAAGTGAAAGAAAGACGATGACGGTTGGCCAGAGGTTCGGAAGCAACTCTTTGGTAACTATCCGGCGACTGGAAGCACCTAATGCTTGCGCAGCCATGACGAAATCTCGTTCGCGCAAGCTGAAAGTTTGAGATCGGAAAAGTCGTGCCCAATACGGCCAACCAAAGAAAGAAAAAACGATAACCAAAACAATTACTCGAGCATTATTATCTCTCGCAATACCCATCGCTTCGATTCGCTGCGTCATAGGCAGGCTCAGGGCGATGATCAGGAAGGTGCTAGGAAAGGACAGAAGGAAATCAATGATGCGTCCCATTACGGCATCAATCCAGCCGCGGAAATAACCGACGGTTACTCCAATGAGCAGGCCAGCGCCGATAGTGACGACACTGGCAAGCGCCCCAATCGAGAACGACAATCGAGAGCCGTAGAGCATCAACGACAACAAGTCACGACCGGCGCCAGGCTCTACTCCTAGCGGATGAGCCATGCTTATGCCGCCGAATTTACCGATGGGCATGGCGTATGGGTCTAATGCTTTTGGATAGGTGTCGGTGGGGTTTACCCCCAACAATCGGGTGATAAGTGGGGCGAGAATCGCAAGGGCTACGAAGAATAGAGCCACACAGCCAGCCAACACCCCAACTTTGTTCCGCTTGAAACGACCCCAAGCAATTTGGCGCTGAGTCCTTTGAATAACAGGTGCGTCGATTAATAGCTCTTCACCAGTGGCTGCTAACTGCGACACCTAGGTGCTCCATTCTGCGCGCGCCTAACGCCACTCCCCGTTGAGTGGACACGAATTAGTACTGAACGGTAGTCAAAATCCCACCAAATGGAAACCCCATTCGTACCTTTTGAGGCTTTTCGTATCACAGTAGCCAATTTTAGACCAGCAACTGTTGCAATTGGGTAACGATCTTGTCACGATGCTTGACAATCAAAGAAATGTGACCGTTTTCTGGTATGAAAGTAAGTTGCGCATGCGCAATCTTTGAAGCCAGCCAATGTGAGTGGGTGTGCGGAACCATGAAGTCGTCATCGCCTTGCCAAAGATGAACTGGCACCCGGATGGCAGTCAAATCAAAGCCCCAATCTTGAACAAAAGCCAGGTCATCATCAATCCAACCGTCAAACCCGTTTGATAGAGCCCGTCGCATTTCGCTGGCCATGTCATCTGCAAATCTGCCCGATAGAACTTCTTTATCGGCCTTTCCGATCAATCCACCGAAAGCCTCGCGCAGTCCCGCACCAGTTACTTCTTGCATTCCAACTGCGTTGGCCGCCATCCATTCCCGTAATGGACCTTCGCCTTCAAGTGACATTCCAAATTCTTCGATGTTCTCTGGCCCCATGCCGGCTAAGAAATCCAAATCAGGTTGTCCGTATTGGCCCACCCCTGCCAAGGTAATTACTCCAACACAGCGACTATCAAGACTCATGGCCAACGCGTGCGGTCCGCCGCCAGACCAACCAACTGAGACAAAGCTTTTAATTCCGTTCTTATCAAGTACTTGCGATAGGTCATCGACCACATCAACAACTTTGCGTCCGGCGCTGCGGTCGCTGAGTGCATAGCCGGGTCTGCTTGCAGCAATTGCACGTGTTTGCCCGCCTTTTAGTCCTTCAATCCAGGCACCCCACGAAGTCGAATTCCCCGGTGTTCCGTGATGAAACAGAACTGCAGTGTCAGATTCGACATCATTATCAAGCAAATCCAATGCCCGGCCATCCCGAAGCTGGAATTGGGTCATACGCGCACCCTAACCTAGGGATTTTGAATTTCGCGATAGGTGGTTCAATACCGAGGTGGAAAAGAAAGGTTTCTCCTTTGAAATAGCTCACACGGGGCCAGGTTTAGCCCGGGCGGGCTCGATGGCGACGCCCCACGGAGTGATTCAGACGCCATGCTTTATTCCTGTGGGGACCAAAGCGACCGTGAAGTCGGTCCTGCCCGAGACCATGAAGGCCCTTGGTTCGCAAATTCTTTTAGCCAACGCCTACCACCTGTATCTCCAACCTGGAGCCGATGTCCTCGATGAGGCTGGCGGGCTAAGCAAATTCATGAATTGGCCCGGTCCAACCGTCACGGACAGCGGAGGCTTCCAAGTTCTCTCACTAGGGGTTGGATTTAAAAAAGTCCTTGCAATGGATTCAAACACCTTTAGAGCTGACGATGTCGTGGCCCATAAGAAGGATCGCCTGGCCCACGTCGACGATGAAGGAGTAACTTTCAAGTCGCATATCGACGGATCCATGCACCGCTTCACTCCAGAAATTTCCATGCAAGTCCAACATCAAATCGGCGCCGACATCATGTTTGCCTTCGACGAATGCACGACTCTTCACAACACTCGCAAATATCAAGTAAGCGCTCTCGAACGTACATCTGCCTGGGCGATTAGATGTCTCGACGAACATAAGCGTCTAACGGACTCGCGAAAAGAAAAACCATATCAAGCACTTTTCGGTGTCATCCAAGGTGCCCAATACGAAGACCTTCGTCGCCTGGCCGCGCAAGATCTTGGCAGCATGCAATCATCTGGCATTTCATTCGATGGTTTCGGAATCGGCGGCGCTCTCGACAAGGATGCACTTGGAACAATTATTGGCTGGGTGAATCAAGAATTGCCCGAAGACAAGCCGAAGCACTTGTTGGGAATTGGCGCTCCAGAGGATCTATTTGTCGGTGTGGAAAATGGAGTCGACACTTTCGATTGCGTGCTCCCGTCACGAATTGCTCGAACAAGTTCGCTCTATACGATGAAGGGCCGTTTTAATGTTTCCAATGCCCCTTATCGCCGAGCATTCGAGCCAATAGACGACAAGTGCGATTGTTACACCTGCGCAAATTACACTCGAGCCTATCTACATCATCTTTTTAGGGGCAAGGAGATTCTGGCTGCGACACTTTCAACAATTCATAACGAGCGCTTCATAGTTCGTTTGGTCGACCAGATGCGCCAGGCTTTAATTAACGGAACATTCGCTGATCTCAAGGAGGAATTCCTAGGTCAATACACCTTCAACAAAGTGGGGTCACACTAGTTATTTGGGTGCGACATCAAGACCGACCGCGTTCCAGCCTCCCGGCACCAAATCCAAAGATTCATCTGGTCCCCACCCATCTGCAAAATACGGGTGCAATTTGGCCGGCTGCTTCAAAATGGGATCGAGAACTTCCCATGACTGAAGTACCGCGTCGATGCGGGTAAATCTGAAGTGATCGCCCTGCAGCGCCGCATCTAGCAATCGCTCGTAAGCCTCTTTGCGCTCTCCCAAAGCAGCGGCGAATTCGACCGTGAGATCTACGGGATATGTCACAAGGTGGGCGCCAGGTGCCTTTGCCTGCAACGACATATCCACGCCATCCCTGGCGCCAAGTCGGAATCGGACGATATTTGGCTGAGGTTTGGGGTCACCGGAGTCTGTAAAAAGCAAACGTGGCGGCTGCTTGAATTCGATTACGGCTTCCAGGGTGGTCTCTGCCATCTTCTTACCCGTGCGCAGATAGAAAGGAACGCCTTCCCAGCGCCAGTTATCAATGAAAAGACGGAGCGCCACGAAAGTTTCAGTATCCGAATGTGCGGCTACGCCTTCTTCTTGGAGATATCCGACGTACTGCCCTCGCACCACATCGTCGCACTCAATAGATCGCACAGCCGATAGGACCTTGATCTTTTCGTCCTGCATTGCCTTGGAAGAAAGATCGATCGGTGGCTCCATCGTGAGCATCGTGAGCACTTGCAATAAGTGATTTTGAAGGACGTCACGGATTGCTCCGACTCCGTCGTAGAACTTTCCGCGACCTTCAATGCCGAAATCCTCTGACATCGTAATTTGCACATTGGAAATATAATTCCGATTCCATACGGGCTCGAACAAAGTATTAGCGAAGCGAAAAACCAAAAGGTCTTCAACTGATTCTTTACCGAGGTAGTGATCAATTCGATATATCTGGTCTTCTGGCAGGATCTTCTTTAATGAATCATTGAGTTCGATCGCACTTGTCAAGTCGCGGCCAAAAGGCTTCTCAACGACAACGCGAGCGCTCTTCGTGATTCCGACGTCAGCTAACCCCTGCGTGACTGATTCGAACATGTCAGGCGAAATTGCCAGGTATATAACCGGAAGTTTGAAATCTGCCAGCTTGTCACGCAAGAGCGCGAATGTGTCTGGACTTCGATAATCCCCCACGACCAAGTGGAGCTCGTCCAAAAGCCGCGCCAAAATTGCCTCATCAACATTTTTGATTCGATCCCTAATAGCCGTTTCGGCATTTGCCCGAAACTCAACTTGAGTCCATCTAGATGATGCAACGGCAATTACGGGAATCTCGAGCTCGTTTGCTTCCTCCATCTCATAAAGAGCCGGAAAAAGCTTCTTTTTGGCTAAATCGCCAGTACCGCCGAAGAGAACGAGGGCATCTGCGCGCATTGCTTACCTCTTCATTGGCGACTCATTGTGGCCGCCAAACTTGTATCTCATCGCGCTCAGAACGCGATCGGAATAGGCGTCGTTGCCCCTGGATGCAAAACGTGAAAACAGTGAAGCGCTCAGCACTGGTGCCGGAACTCCAGTTTCTATCGCCGCCTGAACCGTCCAACGACCTTCGCCGCTATCGCTGACTTCAGTGGAGTAATCACCCAAGGATGGATTTTCTTGAAGCGCCTGAGCGGTGAGATCTAACAGCCAAGAAGCGACAACGCTGCCACGTCTCCAGACTTCGGTAATTTCCGGAATATTCAGATCGTAAGCAGGCGTCGCGCCCTTGGCGGCCTCGAAGATTCCAAGACCTTCGGCGAAGGCGGCCATCATTCCGTACTCGATGCCGTTGTGAACCATCTTTACGTAGTGGCCGGCACCAACCGGTCCGCAATGCAGAAATCCAACTTCGCTTGAACTCGGCTCGCCTGTGCGACCAACCGTGCGTGTAGCACTTTCGAATCCTGGCGCAAGCGCACGAAAAATCGGATCAAGTGCGGCGACAACAACGTCATCCCCGCCGATCATCAAGCTGTAGCCACGTTCGAGTCCGTAGACGCCACCGCTGGTCCCGACATCTACAAAATTGATCCCTTTCTTCGCCAATTTATCTGCATTCACAAGGTCATGTCGGTAGTAACTATTTCCACCGTCGATGATGGTGTCGCCAGCACTTAGGTGGGCGGAAAGTTGCTCGATTGTCGAATCAGTAACACCGGAGGGAACCATCACCCAGACGACTCGCGGAGCAGGAATCTTGCTTGCAAGGTCGGCAAAACCTGCGGCACCAACTGCGCCTTCACCTGCGAGTTCGGCCACGGCTGCTGGTTGGAGATCGTAAACCACTGACTTGATCTCGTGCTTCTGAAGTCTTCGGACAATATTGGCACCCATGCGCCCAAGGCCCACCATGCCAAAATTTATAGTTTTGGTCTCAGACATCTAGATCTCCACTTCAGTTATATATAAATCTTACTCACCCGATAGGGCCAAGCGATCCACGAAAAGAAGGGTCTCTTCTCTCCCGCGAACAAATGCCCCAGGAATCGACTCATCCCTGGCAATGATCTTTGCAACTGCTTCGCGTTTTTCTTCACCACCAGCCATCATCCATACAGCATGCGAAGAATTAATCTTCGCCATTGAAAAACTGACTCGCCGCGTCGGAGGTTTCGGAGAATCAGATACGCCGATGGCATTGCCTTCCTCGCTCAAAGCCCATTGTCCAGGAAACAGCGACGCAACATGCCCATCTGGGCCCAAGCCCAGCAAAATCAGGTCCATCTCTATTCCGAAAAGGTCTGCGTTGTAGCGTTTGGCTGCAACCGCTAGATCGACATTCGAATCCGAGGGCAACACCTGATGAACATGAATCGGCGAATCTTCTACCAGTTTTCGAAGCACGGATAGCGAATTTCTATCAGTACTCGTGGCTGGAACAAATCGCTCATCACTCCACCACAAATGTAAACCCTTGTACTTGTCTGGCTCCTGATTCCATCTCTCAATCAACGCGTCAGAAACCATCGTTCCAAGCGAGCCCCCTGTGAGGGCCAGATGAAACGTCCCCTTAGATTCCAGTTGCTGCTGAATTCTAATATCGGTCAGTTGGACCACTTCACTTGAAAGCTCAATTGAGTCTTTATAAATCTTTAGATCCGGAGCATGGCTAGACATCATCTGTGTTCACCAAACTTTTCTAGAAACTCATCGCGTTCCATTTCGTAGATACTTTCAGGACCGTCTTCTTCATCAATCTGTTCACTTTTGTAATGAAATCCAAATGAATCGATAACTCGAATGGAAGGAGCGTTTGTAACACTCACGCTGTATCGCAAAGTCTTGACTCTCTGATCTTTCAATACCCAACGCCACATACCGAGCAAGGTCTCCTTCGCATAACCCTTGTTTCTAAACGTCTCGTGTATTCCCAGACCGATCTCGATCATCCCTGTTGAATCTGGGGCACCGTGAAAACTGGTACTTCCAACAATTTCTCCTGAGGAGCGAAAGACGACCCACCTGACAAACCAACGATTCAATGAAGGATCTTGCTTTACTTGCGGAACTCTCCATGCCAGTGGACCCTTGTCATCCATAAGTTGTCGATGCGGATTTGAATACGGTCGGCCGCCATATATCGAAAGATCCTCGGGGTCTTCAAAAAGAGTGATCAAATCCTCAGCACTAACATGATGCAAATCGAGTCGAGGAGTCTCGATGACTTCCTCAATGCGTGACCATTCATCCACGCCGAAACGATAACCCAGTCGGACGTGGTCGCGAGTCGAAATTGGCCTGGCCGAGCGCTAGGGTTTTGTTCTTATGAGCGAGCCAAACCCCACGATGTGCGTTGTCTTAGCCATCACTTCAAGTACGGCTTTTCTTGAGATGGGAAAGATCGCCAATCTTGTACGCGCCTACGACACCCTTGCCACCATCTTCCCGGCGCATTCAATCCATATCGCAGCGAGGTCATCAGAAATGGACCACTGCCGCTTGCATCTTGTTGCACGCGAAAATCGACCTGACTTCACGCTTTGCGATTCTCTCGAACCCAGCGCTCTAGCGAGAGCTATCAAGCCTTTGTGGTTGAACTCTGAATCAGTGCTCATTCACGATGCTTCTCGCCCATTCGTTGACCACGAACAATTTGAACGTGTACTCACCGCGTTCGACGATGACGTGGACGCCGTTCGACCAGCAATGCCTTTCACCGAAACACTCAAAATTCTGAACGTAGATTCCGTCATTCAAGAAACCCTCGACCGTTCGACAGTTTTGCGAATTTCAACACCGGAATTGATTCGCACCTCGGCGATCGAAGTTAATGGACCAGATAATGGATGGTTTCTGCCAATCAAGAAAAATGCACGGATCGAGCATGTCACTGGCAGTCCAAGCGGTCTAAGGATTAATTCACAAAGTGATGTGGATTTGATGGAATTACAGCAGGACTAGATTGGTTCTACTATCGTCGGGCAATTACCTTCTCGGCAAATTCTAAATCGTGTGGATACGTAATTTTGATATTCGTAGGCTCCCCAGGCACTGCAACGCTCTGCGTTTCAGGTAAATACTTCTCCATGCATGCAGCCGTATCTGTTCCGACAAAGCCACCTATCTCTGCCTGCAGGTATGCCGCGAGTAGCTCCCTAGCTCGAAAAGCCTGCGGAGTTTGCACTCTCGCCAACCGCTGCCTTAGGACTACATCAATCTCATAGGGATCTACGTCTATCGCGGGTAATGCTCCCCCATGCGTCT
>JANXZF010000132.1 GCA_025355665.1 Actinomycetes bacterium | reverse complement strand
ACCAGAACATCCACCATGTCGATTTCATCAACGGCAAGCATCTCATCCACGTCCGCGAACCTGCGATTGGTTGGCACTCCCCAGGCATCTCCTCGCACCGAAAGGATCTCTGGGTTGGGATCACAGATCGCCCCAATTACTGCATCAGGATGCGTGAGGTATGCCTTCGCATGAAGGTCGGAAATTCTTCCGCAACCCACTATTCCTACGTTGACCATCTTGCCTACCCCTTAACTGCGCCTGTTGTCAGACCTGCGATGAATTGCTTCTGGAAAATAATAAAGACTACGACGGTCGGCAGGCTGGCAACAATCGAGAGTGCCGCTTGCGAACCGTATGCGGTGGAATACTGACCGCCGAGGTTGAGGATTCCAACCATTACTGTCTGTGCCGTCTCTGAGCGGGCAAAAATCAGCGGGTAGAGAAAGTCATTCCATATAAAGGTAAATTGCAAGGTGGCTAAGGCGCCCAAGGCTGGGCGAGAAAGTGGAAGAACGACTTGCCGAAGAATTCTCGGTTCAGAAGCTCCATCAACAAGGGCAGCCTCAACAAGTTCATCAGGGACATGGGCAAAGAAATTCTTCATTACCAATGTGCACAGAGAGATTCCATATCCAGAATGGACAATGATCATCGGCCACAAAGTGTCGTAGAGATGAACCTTGTTAAAAAGCTGAAAGAGCGGGATCAGCAGAATCTGAGGAGGAATGAAAAGTCCAGATATGAGAAATATGGAAAGAAAGCCAGAACCTCTGGGGCGAAGTTTGGCCAAGACATAGCCCGAAAGACTTCCAAATGTCACCGATATGAGAGTTGCTGGGATCGTGACGAGGAAAGAGTTGCGCATATAGATGCGCACGCTCGACGAATTCCACATCGCCATGTAGTTGTCTACCGTCAAATTGCCAGAAAGAGCCCAGATGCCGTGCTTTGAAATATCGGTATCGGTGCGGAATGAGGTGAGGAAAACCCCAAGGGCTGGGATTAGGAATAGCAGCGCCAAGGCAAGCATAAGCCACGACACCCTTGAACTTCCCTTGGACACCGCACTCGTATCTGACCGCCGAAATGGCATCCTTCCGTTTTTAGTATCAAGAACGCTCATCGGATCCTCGCTTACTGATGTACGTGTAGCCACCGATAATGAGAATGGTCATAACGAAGAGCACCACGGCCGTGGCACTTGAATACCCAAAATCATATTTTTTGAACGCCTCGCGATACGTCATTACAGATAACGTCTCCGTTTTGCCATATGGCCCGCCTTGCGTCATCACGTACACAATGTCAAAACTCTTCAGTGCATTAATCAGCGCAAGCGAAATGACAACGCTAATCGCAGGTCCGATGCTCGGAATGATGACGTGGCGAATTTGCGCTGGGAGTCGTGCCCCGTCAACCTGAGCGGCTTCGAATAATTCCGCTGGCACCGCAGTTAAGCCGGCGAGGAAAATAATCATTGACAGGGAAATTTGCTGCCACGTCCAGGCGATGATCACTGAAGGAAGCGCCGTTCTCGGATTGGCCAACCAATCTTGCACAAGGTGGGGAAAACCCAAATGTCGCAATGTCATATCGATTAACCCGAAATCCAGTCTGTAGAGCCAGAACCAGATGAATCCGACGACCACTAACGAAAGTGCCAAGGGCATGAAGAACATAGACTTGATCAAGCGAGATCCCCATGTTGTTCTGCTAAGCCCGAAAGCTAGAGCGAAACCAAATACCAAAGAGGCGATGAGTCCTGCAACAGTCCAAAATGCGGTGTTGGTAAAGGCTTGCCAGAACTCACTGTCGTGGAAGAGGCGGGTGAAATTTGCAAAGCCTATGAACTTATGAGATCCCTTGAGTATGTTCCAATCAGTGAGGCTGAAATAGAACGAATAAAGGGTCGGGCCAGCGACAACGGCTGTATAGGTCCCTAATGGCAGGCTCAGAAATATCCATGCCCAGCGCCGACTTCGTCCTACCATAACCGTGACTGCCTCCCAATTACCTTATCTCTGCCAACGAACTCCTAAACTGTGATGTTGCCTCCGAACGTCACGGATTAAGGGTGACGTTCGGAGGCAATTACTCACGACCGGCTACTTCTTAAATGTTGCCGATATGTCTGTCTGTGCCTTAGCCAGGATCTTTACTGCATCAGCTGGGGTATTGATGAAGTGCACGAGTGCATCCAGTCCGATATCTGAAGCTGCAGGTGGAGTTGCCAAGTCGTAGTTGAAGACGAAGGCAGCGGAGCCAGCAACTTGCTTTGCAGCGGCACGCATAACTGAATTTTGAGCACTCAGGTCAGTCGTGGTGTTTGGTGCTAGTGCGCCTTGAGTAAGTGCCATGATCTTCTGAGCACTTGCTCCAGCCAGACATTCCAGCATTGCCTTTGCACCAGGTGCGTTCTGAGCTTTGGAAGACATCACCCAACCATCGACTGGGCCCAGGGCCGCTTGTGCTACCCCTGCCTTGATCTTTGGGAATGGGAAGAAGTTGTAGTTGGTTCCGGCCTTAAGACCCTTGCCATCCCAATAACCAGTTACCCATGTGCCCATAAGTGTCATTGCGGCCTTTCCAGATGAAACCTGATCAGCAGCGTCCGTCCAATCGATTCCGTTAGGGCTTGTGTTGAAGAAACCCTTAGTAAACAAGGTCTTCCACTGCGCAAACGCCGCAACCACCTGCGGGTCAGAGTAACTAGCTTGTCCCGCCATCAACTTGGCACGGTAGGCAGGACCCGCAGTGCGAAGAAGGATGTAGTCAAACCAGAACTGTGCTGGCCAGCGATTCTTTGAGCCAAGCGCAAATGGTGCGATGCCCTTTGCCTTGAGCTTGTATGCAACGGCGAGAAGCTGTGGCCATGTAGTTGGCATGGTTTTGATTCCGACCTTTGCCATCACGGCTGGGTTGTAGAACATGCCCACGTAGTGGTAATCAAAGGGAATCAAGAATTTCTTGCCGCCGTAAGTAGAGGCAGAGGCCGAGATGGACTTAGGGATTACTTTGTCTAGCCCAGCAGAAGCCCACACATCGTCGATGGAACCAATTTGGCCCGCATCGATAAGTGATTGTGTTTTTGCCCCGGCCCAGTACGAGAACATGTCTGGCGGGTTTCCACCAGCCAGTTGGACCAAAATTGCATCCTTGAATGCCTCATGCGCGATGGTTGGGGCCTTAATCGTGACACCCGTGGACTTCTCGCATGCCGGGAAAATCTGATCAAAAGCCTTTTTGCCCAAATCGCCACTGAAATAGTGTTCGACCTGGATATTGCCCGTAGCTGTTGAACTGGCGCTGGCGGGCTGGAATACGCTGGATACCAGCACCGCAGCAAGTGCGAAGGAAGCGATCTTGAGGGAACGCCTTCCTAGCAGATGCCCTTTTGCTTGATCTGTCATCTATTATCCTCCTAGGTTGATTGCATGTGGGAACGAGAGCCAATCTCGTCGGGGTAGTGCCCACCAGCTTTAGTTGTTATTTCTCTTGCTGCATCACTGACCAATCGGCCCATGACACTCAACCTCTCGATATCGATTCGAGAGGAAGGTCCTGACATGCCTACGCATGCGATTACCGCCCCCGTCACATCAAAGATGGGGGCGGCCGCGCAACGAACGTCGTTTGTTAACTCCTCGTTGTCTACGGCAAAGCCAAAATCACGTACCTTGGCTAGTTCCTTCTTGTAAAGACTTGGTGTTTCGATCGTGTTCGGCGTGAATTTAATGAGAGGACCGTTGAGCAACGTTTCGACTATCGCCCACTCTTCACAACACAGCAGCGCCTTTCCTGTGGCTGTGGCATAGATAATCGGCGAGGCGCCAATTTCAGTTTCGATGGTGATTCGTCCGCGCTGGCGCTCCTGAGCGATGTAGACACCGCCATTGCGGGTTCGTTGCGCCAAGTGAACTGACTCTCCAGACTCAGATGAAAGCTCGCGCATAATAGGGCGCGCGACGGCGATGATGTCCAGCCCTCGCAGAACAGAACGCGCTAGCGACAAAACTTGTGACGATGCCTTGTATTTCTTGCTCTGTTTGTCCTGTTCGATATATCCGCGTCCCTCGAGCGAACGAAGGATTCGATGAACGTTTCCCTTGTCCAAGTTCGAGAGTCTGGCGATCTCCGATACGCCTAGACCGTGCGGATCCGAGCAGACCACTTCCAGTACATCAAGGCCATTGAAGAGTGCGCCGCCCTTTGAAATTGAGGGTCCCATTATTTATTCTCCAATCTAGATGCATCAAGATCAGCTCCCTGCCAAGCTTGAAGAACTGTCGCTTTGAATACTGCGCTCCATGACGTATCTGGCAAGAATGACGCTTTCTTGTGGCCAGCCAGGCGATTGGCAATTTCATCGTCGGAGACCAGAAGTTCTAGAGAATTATTTGCTACATCCAGGCGAATGAGATCACCCGTTCTCACTGCGGCAAGTGGTCCCCCGACTGCCGCTTCTGGTGCGATGTGCAGAACAACTGTTCCAAATGCTGTTCCGCTCATGCGCGCATCTGAGATACGCACCATGTCGCGAACACCCTGTTGGGCCAATTTCATTGGAATCGGAAGAGCGCCAGCCTCTGGCATTCCTGCCGCATACGGTCCTGCATTTCTTAGAACCAGGACTGAATCCTTATCTACATCAAGGTCTGGATCGTCGATCCGTAGCATCAGGTCATCTACGGATTCAAAGACGACTGCTCTGCCTTCATGCTTGAATAACGCAGGTGTCGCAGCGGAAACCTTTATGACCCCACCGTTCGGTGCCAGATTTCCACGAAGGACGCGGATGCCACCTTCAGCCAAGATTGGATTGTCATACTCTCGAAGTCCCCCAGTGAGAACCTTTGGAGCGACACTTTCAAGATTGGTGCGCCAAGTGCCACCTTGCATCGTTTTGGCGTCAAGATCCAAGTGCTCTCTGATGCGTAGAAGCAGTTGAGGTACACCTCCGTCGGCATGGAAATCATCCATGTACCCAGTACCCGATGGCTTACAGTTCACCAACACTGGCACTGCGGCTGAGGCAGCACCAATGTCATCGAGTGTGAAGTCGATGCCAGCACGACGTGCAATCGCAAGAAGATGGATGACTGCGTTCGTCGATCCACCGATTGCACCCAGGACTGTTGCAGCATTCACAAACGAGGACTTGGTAAGTATCTTTGATGGAACCAAATTATTCGCAACCGCAGTCACGATCGCACGGCCCGTTTTCGTGCCTATCGCCAAACGTTCTCCAGTCGGCGCAGATGCCGTTGCAGATCCAGAGACTGCAAACCCAAGAGTTTCGGAAATGCAAGCCATCGTTGATGCAGTCCCCATAACGGTGCATGTTCCACCGGTCGGAGCAAGGGCTGGGGCAATCTCCGCTATTGCCGCCTCATCAATTCGCCCGCCACGGAAGTCGCTCCACGCGGCGCGACAGTCGGTGCAAGCGCCGACTTTTTCGCCTTGCCAACGCCCTGGCATCATCGGCCCGGCAACAACTTGCATGAACGGAATACCAGCAGAAATACCAGCCATAAGCTGAGCAGGAACTGTCTTGTCGCATCCACCAACGAGAACAACGCCGTCCATCGGCTGCGTGCGAATCAATTCTTCTGTCTCCATTGCCATCAAGTTACGGAGGTACATGGACGTTGGATTCATCATGATCTCTGGCAAGGAAGCCGTCGGGAAGACGATCGGCAATCCACCGGCCTCTAGAACACCGCGCCTAATGGCCTCGACCAATTGCGGCATCTCACGGTGGCAGGTCACATAGCCACTGGAAGTGTCAGCGATACCGATCAAGGGACGATCAAGATCGACGTCGTCCAATCCCATTGAAGATAGGAAGACCTTGCGAATGAAGCGGCTGAATCCGACATCGCCGTAACTTGTTAGCCCCCCGAAGAAACCCGACATGCTTTCCTCTTTCTTCATAGCGGCATCACACTCATTCGCGCATTGATGTACTTGGTCGTAAGAAATTCTTCGACTCCCTCAGAGCCGCCTTCGCGACCAAACCCCGACATCTTGACGCCACCAAAAGGAGCCTCTGCCGTAGCAATAGTCAGATTATTAATGCCGACCATCCCGACATGCAGGCGTAATGAAATCTGCAAAGCTTCATTGAGGTTCTGCGAAAAGACGAAACCAGCAAGACCGTATGGAGTCGAGTTAGCAAGCTCGATGGCTTCGTTGACTGTTGTGAATGTTGCAATGGGAGCAATCGGGCCAAAGGTCTCTTCCTTCATAACATCCATGTCCTTGCTGACATTGAGAAGAACTGTTGGTTCGAAGAAGTAGCCAACGGAAAAGTCTTCTGATCTCCTTCCGCCATCAGCAACAGTTGCACCTTTTGTTCTGGCATCGTCAACCATGGACGCGATTGCGTCCAACCTTCTTTTGGTCGTCAATGGCCCCATGTCTGTATCTGCACTCGACCCCGCACCCAGTCGGATCTGTGCTGTGTGCTCCAAGAACTTGGCAATGAATTGCGGAGCGATTTCCTCCTGAACAAAGAACCTGTTTGCCGAAATGCATACCTGACCGGCGTTACGAAATTTTCCGATGGCGCAAATCTTTGCGGCCTGATCCACATCTGCATCCTTGAGGACAATCACAGGAGAATGACCACCGAGTTCCACAGTCACTGGCTTCACATGAGTCGCAGCCCGGGCCAAAGTCTGGATTCCCACAGGGACCGAACCGGTCAATGAGACCTTGCGAATGACATCAGAGTCGATCAATTTCTGCGAGATCAAAACGGGATCACCAGTGATCATATTCAACACACCAGCTGGCACTCCTGCCTCAAGGGCAGCCTTTGCCATCA
>JANXZF010000116.1 GCA_025355665.1 Actinomycetes bacterium | reverse complement strand
TTCAAATAATTCGTAACCAGCGTACATTCCCCACGAGGGTGAGAGAGTCGTAGCAAGAACTGCTCGCAATGCGAACATCGCTGGATTTCCACTTTGCAAATGGAAAGGCAGGATGTCTGGAGTGTTTACCCAGAAATTCGGGCGGAAGAATGCGCTGCTACTTGTGGCAAGTTCGTTTCCGTAGGAAGTCAATTCTTGCTTGCTAGTTCTCCATGCGAAATATGTATAGGACTGGTGAAATCCGGCTTTTCCTAAAGCATGCATCATGGCAGGGCGCGTAAATGCTTCGGCTAGGAAGATGACGTCGGGGCTCTCAGCGGAAATCACTGAGAGAACTTCTTGCCAGAAAGCAACCGGTTTGGTGTGCGGATTGTCTACTCGGAAAATCGTTACGCCTTTATTGATCCAAAAACGTAGAAGACGCAGTACTTCATGCACAATTCCAGGATGGTCTTGATCGAAATTTATAGGGTAAATGTCTTGGTACTTCTTTGGTGGATTCTCGGCGTAAGCAATCGTTCCATCTGGTCGATGATTGAACCAGAGAGGGTGTTCCTTCACCCACGGATGATCAGGGGAGACTTGCAGTGCGAAATCCAAGGCAATTTCTAACCCCAATTTCTTGGCCTTAGATACGAAATCTTCGAAATCTTGCATGGAACCAAGGGCCGGATTAATCGAATCGTGTCCGCCGAATTCACTACCAATTGCCCAAGGGACACCAGGATCGTTCTTGGTGGCATTTAGAGAATTATTCGCACCTTTTCGAAACGTTTCTCCAATTGGGTGGATTGGAGGAAGGTAGAGGACATCAAATCCCATTGCAGCAATGTCGGGAAGTCGCTTGGCCGCCGAGGCAAAGGTCCCGCTTGATGTCTTTGTCGCACCTTCGCTTCGTGGAAAGAATTCATACCATGCACCGATTAGGGCTCGATCCCTATCGGCCCTGATCGGATATGGATCTGATTTGGTGAGGAGTCGACGCAAGGGGTTCTTCTCAAAGTACTCGCGTATTTCGAGATCGCTTGCAATGGAGAATCGGTTTGCCGGCGCAAGATTTTTATTTCTCAACGCCTCTAAGGCCGGTTTGAGAAGGCTCGACGATTTCCTATCTGTTTTGATCTTTTCTTGAAATAAGAGCGCCCCAATTTCGCAACATAGTTCTGTATCAATATTGGCGCTGATCTTTATTTCGGAATCATGATGCCAAGTGTGAAAAGGATCGTCAAATGCTTCGACGAGGAAGGTGAAGTTTCCAATATTTGGGGGAGTAAGTTTGGTTTCAAATCTGTCCGTGCCTGGCCAAATTTCGTACATGCGCGAGCGGGCAATTTCTCCTCCCTTTTCATCGCAGAGAATCGCTTCCACCCCAAGGCCGTCGTGGCCCTCGCGAAAGACCGTAGCGGCGATTGTGATTTCCTCACCTGCAATGGCCTTAACAGGAACGAACTCTCCCCCGAATCTAACAACGGGGGAGATCTCCTCGATGGGGATTCGACCGATCAACCAGAGCCCTCCGTATTGCCCGCATCAGCAGCGGTTACATCAAAGATTTGGTATTTGTCGATTGCTTCCATGACTACATTGGAATTGATTGCTCCGCTCTTGGCGAGCTGAGACAACACCGCTATAGCAATTGACTCTGCATCCACCTTGAAGTGGCGGCGCAGCGCTCCGCGAGTATCTGAAAGACCAAAACCATCTGTACCAAGGGAAACGAATGGCTGTTGTACCCACGGTGCAATTTGGTCTTGCACGGCACGCATGAAGTCGCTCACCGCGATTACAGGACCTTCTGCTTGCGCCAATTTCTTGGTGACATACGCCTGTTTCTGCTCAACTGGATGCAGCAGGTTGTGTTGTTCGACCTGGACTCCATCTCGGCGCAATTCATTCCAGGAAGTTACCGACCACACCGAAGCGCTAACGCCCCAATCTTCCTCGAGGAGTTTCTGCGCCTTGATTGCCCAATTCAGGCTCACACCAGAAGCCAGTATTTGGGCTGGCTTTGTACCATGTCCAGTTGTTGGCGAGTACAGGTAGATACCGCGCAGTAGACCTTCGGTATCTAAGTTCTCGGGCTCTGCTGGCTGTGCATACGGCTCGTTGTAGACCGTGAGGTAATAGTAAATATTCTCGCTGTCTTCACCGTACATCCGGCGAAGTCCGTCTTTGACGATATGGGCAACTTCGTATGCAAATGCTGGGTCATAAGCGACAACCGCTGGGTTCGTTGAGGCCAATAGGAGAGAGTGCCCGTCTTCGTGCTGGAGCCCCTCACCGTTGAGCGTTGTCCGCCCTGCAGTTGCACCGAGTACAAATCCGCGCACCATCTGATCGCTGGCTGCCCAGAATGCATCTCCCGTGCGTTGGAATCCAAACATCGAATAGAAAATGTAGATAGGAATCATGGGCTCATCATGAGTTGCATAGGAACTGCCAACTGCTGTGAATGAAGCCACCGATCCTGCTTCGTTGATGCCTTCATGCAAAATCACGCCCGATGTTGACTCTTTGTACGAGAGCATGAGTTCGCGGTCAACCGAGGTGTATGTCTGTCCCAGTGGCGAGTAGATCTTTAAGGTCGGGAAGAGTGAATCCAATCCGAAGGTGCGTGCTTCGTCAGGAATAATCGGGACGAAGCGCTTGCCCAGACCTGGATCTTTGAGAAGATCTTTCAGGAGTCTTACGAAACTCTGAGTTGTAGCGACTTCCTGCTTTCCAGATCCTCGCCTCGCAGACTCATAAACCGTGTCTGGTGGCTGAGGAAGTGGCTTTGATATAGACCTTCGACGTGGAACGGAGCCTCCCAAGATTCGTCGGCGTTCCATGAGGTACTCGTGTTCTTCCGAATTCACTGGTGGCTTGTAGTACGGAGGAAGTTTTGCATCCAATTGATCATCAGGAATTGGTATATGAAGACGATCGCGGAAAGTCATGATGTCGTCCATTGTCATCTTCTTCATCTGGTGCGTTGAATTTCGACCTTCAAAGCTTGAACCAAGTGTCCAACCCTTGATTGTCTTGGCAAGAATCACCGTTGGCCGACCTTTGTGATCAGAAGCTGATCGGTATGCCGCGTACAGCTTGCGGTAGTCATGACCCCCGCGTTTGAGTCCCCAGATTTGATCATCTGTCCAGCCTGCAACCATCGCGGCAGTTCGCGGATCGCGACCGAAGAAATGGTCACGGACGTAAGCGCCGTTTTCTGCCTTAAAGGTCTGATAGTCGCCGTCTGGAGTTTGATTCATCAAAGCGACTAGTGCGCCTTCTCGGTCTTGGGCAAGAAGTGGATCCCACTCGCGACCCCATACGACTTTGATCACGTTCCATCCTGCGCCGCCGAAAATAGATTCGAGTTCTTGGATGATCTTTCCGTTGCCGCGGACTGGTCCATCTAGGCGTTGCAAGTTGCAGTTAATAACAAAGGTCAGATTGTCCAGTCCATCGCGAGCGGCCAGACTGATAGCACCCAAACTTTCGGGCTCGTCCATTTCGCCGTCGCCCAAAAATGCCCAAACATTTTGATCGCTGGTGTCTTTTATTCCTCGATTGTGCAAATAGCGGTTGAAGCGCGCCTGGTAAATCGCGTTGATCGGACCAAGGCCCATCGACACAGTCGGGAATTCCCAGAATTCAGGCATGAGTCGCGGATGAGGATAAGAGGAGAGCCCTCCACCTTCATGGGAAAGTTCTTGGCGGAAACCATCCAATTGGTTTTCGCTAAATCGGCCCTCCATGTATGCGCGGGCGTACATTCCTGGGCTTGCGTGACCTTGGAAATAAATCTGGTCCCCACCTCCTGGATGATCTTTCCCACGGAAGAAATGGTTAAAGCCAACTTCATAAAGTGCTGCTGATGAGGCGTACGTTGAAATGTGTCCGCCTACGCCAACTCCTGGTCTTTGTGCGCGATGCACCAACATTGCAGCGTTCCATCTTATAAACGCGCGAATTCGACGTTCGATGGTTTCGTTGCCGGGGAATGCCGGTTCTTTTTCAGGCGGAATGGTGTTGATGTAGTCGGTGGTTCGAAGATATGGCATGCCGACGTTCTTTTCGCGCGCTCGCTTCAGTAGGCTCAACATGAGATAACGGGCACGAACCGGGCCAGCGTGTTCTAGGGCTGAATCAAAAGAGGCATGCCATTCGGCCGTTTCTTCTGGGTCTGTGTCCACCAGTTGGTCAATGACTTGTTCGGGCGCCTCAAAATTTTCGCTCATGGGCCTATCTTCCCCTCTCCATGGGTCCGCCGTCACATTAGCGCCTTCTCCCGCCCGATACATGAGATGTTTTTGCCCTAGGGAAGCCAATTTTGATGAAATAAAGACCAAATGGACTTGCGCGTAGGGCAAGTCTTGGGTGGACTTATCACTCGGCAAACTCTGCCAAATGTAGAAGGGATGGTCGTTGGTGAATACCCCCTCGGGGTCGATGGCAAGTCGGATGGGTTTTGAGCCAGGTTTTCTTGTTCTGGAGTCCGGATACGGCGATGATTCCGATGAGTCATTGCGTAGCGAAATCATCCAGACAACCGGAACTCAATTAATTAGTAGCCAGGTCCAAGAAGTTGTCGATGCAGTTGTGCTGTGGTGGCGCGACGATGGCGGCGATTTGGTAGATGCTCTCGTAGACGTACTTGCATACCTCACTGATGGCGGTCCTATTTGGGTTCTCACTCCAAAAGTTGGTCGTCGCAATCACGTTGAACCAAGTGACATCCAAGATGCTGCGCCCACTGCAGGTCTTAGCCAAACATCTACTCTCTCAGTCGCGCCTGATTGGTCAGCGACCCGTCTGGTGGCGAGAAAAGCCAGCAAGAGATAGGTTTGCACGCATGTCACTAGTTATTGGAAACAAAGCCCCTGATTTCGAACTATCCGACCAGCATGGCGTGAAAGTTTCACTCGCATCCTTTAGGGATAAGAAGAATGTTGTCATCCTCTTTTATCCGTTTTCTTTCACGGGCACGTGCACGGGTGAGTTGTGCGAGATCCGCGATGACCTATCGGGTTTCCAAAATGATGCCGTTCAATTATTGGCAATTTCTTGTGACTCGATCTTTTCGCAGCGCACATTTAGTGAAGCGCAAGGGTACAAATTCCCAGTCCTGTCTGACTTCTGGCCACACGGAAACGTTTCAAAGGCGTACGGGGTTTTCAATGAAGATCGCGGATGTGCCATCCGCGGAACCTTCATCATCGATAAATCCGGAATTCTGCGATGGCAAGTCGTGAACGGCATGGGCGATGCCCGTAGCGTCATCGAATATAAAGAGGCAATTGCAGCGCTCTAGAGCCTCAATTCGTTGAAAGTGGGCTATTCCAGTAGAATCGCGCCACCGTTAGGGTGCTTAGCTCAGTGGTAGAGCGCCTCGTTTACACCGAGGATGTCGGGGGTTCGAAACCCTCAGCGCCCACCAGTTGCAGTAGTAGAGGGGAAGAAGATGAACGCCGCCCCCAGTGATCAACTTCAGATATTGGATATTCAGCGGATGGACTTTGCCGTGGCCACCCTTCGAAATAAGTTGGCGGCCCTGCCCGAAATTGCTGAATTACTTGCCACGACCCAACGAATGGCAGTTGTTAGAGATTTGGCGATTGCGGCCCAGACGCAGATAAGCGATATTAAGCGCGAACTTCTTCGATCTGAAGCCGATGTGGAGCAAGTGGCGATCCGACTAGAGCGAGACGAGAAGCGCCTCGCAGATGGATCGACCTCGGCTAAGGAGCTCGAGAAACTTCAGCACGAAGTTCAGACGCTTTCAACTCGCAGATCCGAGTTGGAAGAAGTTGAACTTGAGATCATGCTTCGGATCGATTCAATCAAAGAACGCCTTGATGAGCTCAAAGCAGAAGAAGCCAAGCTTAATTCTGCATTTGATGAAATCACCGGGCGCAAGGTCCGGGCGAGTGAAGAAATTGAATTAGAGATTGCATCACTAACGCAGGAACGCAAAGCAACTGTATCCACTGTAGATGGCGCGCTTCTTGAACTCTACGAAAAGATTCGGGCGAACAATAACGGCACAGGTGCTGCGGCAATGGTCGACGGAAGATGCGATGGTTGTCATTTGGCAATCAACAGTGTTGAAATCGGACGGATAAAGACTCTTGCCTCCGACGAAGTTGTTCGGTGCGAAGAATGTCGTTGTATTTTGGTACGCGGAGCAAAGTAGTGGCCCGCCATTTTGTGATGACCGCCGATGGTGGATCGCGCGGTAACCCGGGACCTGCTGGGTACGGAGCGGTTTTGCACGAAGGCAATATTGTGATTGCCGAGCTTTACGATTACATCGGGGTGGCGACAAATAATGTCGCTGAGTACAGCGGACTAGTAGCTGGACTGACCGCGATTCATCAACTAGATCCTGAAGCCACTATTGATGTTCGCATGGACAGCAAGTTGGTAGTTGAGCAGATGTCAGGGCGCTGGAAGATCAAGCACGACGGGATGAAGATTTTGGCAAAAGAAGCCATTGCCGCTCATGCCCCATCTCTGGTCAACTACACGTGGATTCCACGTGAAGAAAATGCCCACGCAGATCGATTAGCTAACAGAGCATTGGATGAGCGAAGCGGCAAAGTTTCTCAGCAGGTCAACTTCCTGACAGAGCGTCTTCGAATGCCAGAAGTTCCTACAATGATCTACTTCGTCCGTCACGGAGAAACAATCCTGACACCTGATCGTAAGTTCTCGGGTAGCGGTGAGCCCAATCCGCCTTTGACGCAAGCTGGTTTAGCCCAAGCGGGCCTGCTAGCCAAAGAGATTTCGAAATTTTCACCAGAAATTCTCATTGCATCGCCCTTACAGAGGACTACACAGACGGCCGAGATAATTTCTTCGGCCGTCGGTCTACCAATCATCTTTGACGAGGCATGGTTTGAATGTGCATTCGGTTTATGGGACGGAATGTCTATCGATGACGTAGCCAACACTTATCCGATTGAGTACAAAACGTGGTTGTCCTCTTCTTCATACGCCCCGCCGGGAGGCGAGTCCTATGACGCGGTTGGCTGGCGAGTGGATGAAGCCCTGGATAAGTTGGTCGCCAAGTACCCACACAAGCGGATAGTTGTTGTAAGCCATAACGGAGTGATTAAGGAAGCCGTTCGATTGGCAACTGGTGCCTCCCCTGAGAGTATTTTTCATATTGACGTATCGCCGTGTTCGATAACTTCCATTTCCATTTGGCCAAGCGACGGACTGCGTGCTCTGCGTTCGGCAAATGAGCAGGGACATCTTCGATAGTCAGGGCTATTCTCTAGTTATGACCAGCGGCCCTCGCATACTTCACGCTGCTACGGGATCCTCGATAAGCGCATTGGGATGGGGCCAAGAAGCCGCCATCCGCATGTTGCATAACAATCTGGATCCGGCTGTGGCAGAACATCCCGAAAGACTTGTTGTTTACGGTGGCACGGGCAAGGCCGCACGAGATTGGCCCTCATTTGACGCAATTGTGCGCACACTTACCAAACTTAAAGACGATGAGACCTTGTTAGTTCAATCCGGAAAACCAGTTGGAGTCTTTCAAACGCACGAGTGGGCGCCGCGAGTTCTCATCGCCAATTCGAATTTGGTCGGGGATTGGGCTAATTGGCCAGAATTTAGACGGCTGGAACAACTTGGGCTAACTATGTACGGCCAGATGACTGCCGGTTCGTGGATATACATCGGTACCCAAGGCATTCTGCAAGGGACATACGAAACCTTCGCCGCGATTGCAAACAAGAGATTCAACTCAACATTGCAAGGAACGCTCACTCTCACCGCCGGTTGCGGGGGAATGGGCGGAGCCCAACCTCTAGCGGTCACGATGAACGGCGGAGTGTGCCTCATCATTGATGTCGATAAAACGCGCTTGGAAAAGCGGGTTGAAACGCGCTACCTAGATGAGATCGCCGACAATCTCGATGATGCGATCGCACGGGTGCTTAAGGCGAAGTCCGATGGAACACCTCTTTCGGTGGGACTCGTTGGAAATGCCGCGGTGTTGGTGCCTCAATTACTTCGCATGGACGTGCCAATCGATATCGTCACCGATCAAACCTCGGCCCACGATCCACTTTCTTATGTTCCCATCGGAGTCGATGTTCATGATGCGGCCCAACTCGCGAAAGACGATCCTGAAGGATTCACCAAGCGCTCGCGGGAGGCAATGGCCAGGCACGTAGAGGCGATGGTCGGTTTCATGGATAAGGGATCTGAAGTCTTTGATTACGGAAACTCCATACGCGATGAGGCGCGCCAAGGTGGCTACAGCCGGGCGTTCGCATTCCCGGGATTTGTTCCGGCCTATATCCGTCCTTTGTTCTGCGAAGGCAAGGGACCTTTTCGTTGGGTTGCCCTGTCGGGAGATCCGAAAGACATCTACCGCACGGACAAAGCTGTTCTGGATTTATTTCCAGAAAATGAGGGACTCCACCGTTGGATCAGGATGGCTCAGGAAAAAGTTGCATTCCAAGGTTTGCCAGCTCGAATTTGCTGGCTTGGTTACGGTGAACGCGATAAGGCAGGACTTGCCTTCAATGAACTGGTTGCAAGCGGTGAAGTGTCGGCGCCTATTGTCATTGGTCGAGATCATCTTGATTGCGGCTCGGTCGCATCTCCCTACCGCGAGACCGAAGCGATGATGGACGGCTCAGATGCCATCGCCGATTGGCCACTTCTTAACGCAATGGTGAATATTTCCTCAGGCGCCTCATGGGTCTCCATCCATCACGGTGGGGGAGTTGGCATAGGCAGATCAATTCATGCAGGTCAGGTATCTGTTGCCGACGGCACAGCGCTTGCCGCGAAGAAATTGGCACGAGTGCTGACCAATGACCCCGGCATGGGAGTTATCCGTCATGCTGATGCCGGTTATGAAGGAGCGATTGAAACGGCGCGTGAGCGACACGTGCATGTTCCGATGCTAGACGTGGAGTAAAAATGTCACGAACGCTGGTTGGCAATATTGGGCTTCTAGTGACCAATGATTCCTCCTTCGACGGAACTCCACTTGGTCTGGTAACTAATGCCGCTTTTCTCATTGAAAGAGGCACCATTTCCTGGATCGGTGAAATGGACTCAGCACCCCGTGCCGAAGTAGCAAATTACATCGATGCCCATGGTCGATGCATCATTCCTGGATTTGTTGACAGTCATGCCCACCTCATTTTTGCCGGCGATCGGAGCGAAGAATTCCGAGCGAGAATGCAGGGCGAACGTTATTCGTCTGGAGGGATCGACTCTACTGTCCAACTTACCCGTCAGGCAGATAATGGTCATCTTTTGCAAAGTGGCCGGCGTCTTGTCGCTGAAGCAAATGCTTCGGGTACAACAACGATCGAGTGTAAGTCGGGTTATGGGCTAACCGTCGAGGATGAAGCACGTCAACTGGTCGTGGCAAGACAATTGACGGAAGAGACCACATTCCTAGGCGCTCACGTAGTTCCAAAGGAATACGCGGATAGTCCTGACGATTACGTTGATCTAGTCTGCGGCCCGATGCTTGATGCTGCTAAACCACATGCAAAGTGGATTGATGTTTTTTGCGACAAAGGTGCATTCACCGGAGATCAGGCACGAAAGATTTTAAAGGCAGGAATGGCGAAGGGACTGCTTCCTCGAATTCACGCCAACCAACTCGAGCCAGGGGAGGGCGTTCAAGTCGGAGTCGAGTTGGGTGCGGCTTCCGTTGATCACGTGACCTACTTGTCGGATGCAGATATTGATTTGCTTTCGGGATCGAAAACTCTGGCTACTTTGTTGCCGGCTGCAGAGTTTTCTACTCGCTCGGTTTATTCAGACGCTAGGAGACTTTTCGAGGCAGGTGTGAAAGTGGCCCTTGCCTCTGACTGCAATCCCGGAAGTTCATATACGACGAATATTCCATTTGTGATCGCACTTGCCGTGCGCGAGCTTCATTTCTCGCCCGAGCAAGCAATATGGTCGGCGACCAAAGGTGGGGCGATGGCGCTACGCAGAAAAGATGTTGGACACCTAGGTCTTTCAGCGCAGGCGAATTTTTCGATTTTGAGCACCCCTTCGTATATACATCTGGCATACCGTCCAGGAGTCCCGCTAATAGATGAGGTATGGCGCAATGGCACCAGAATCAAATAAGACAGTCTCACTCGGTGTAGGTGGAGTGACTTTCCAAGACGTCATTGACGTCGCTCGCAACAACGCCAAAGTTGTTATTTCCCCCGAAGCATTGGATGCAATCTCTGCGACGAGGAAATTTATTGACGGATATGCCACAGGGGGAGTACCTGTTTACGGTGTATCCACTGGTTTCGGAGCATTGGCCAATCGCCACATTGATGTTGAAGATCGAGCTCAACTGCAGCGGTCACTCATACGTTCTCATGCAGCAGGAGTGGGCCCGGCGGTAGAGACTGAGGTTGTCCGCGCATTGATTTTCTTGCGACTTCGGACGATGGCATCTGGTCGCACGGGTGTTCGCACAGAGTTGGCCCAGATCTACGCAGATTTCCTCAATGCCGGCATCACTCCCGTTGTTCCAGAGTTTGGATCTCTGGGTTGCAGCGGCGATCTTGCTCCGCTGTCTCATTGCGCACTTGCCATGATGGGCGAAGGCGAAGTCCATGATGCCGACGGCACTCTGATGCCATCCATGCAAGCAATGAAAGAAGCGGGTATTTCTCCAATCGAGCTAGAAGCCAAAGAAGGTCTCGCCTTGATCAACGGTACCGATGGGATGCTTGGGATGTTGATCTTGGCGTGTACCGACTTGGCCGCTTTGTGCACGGTTGCGG
This sequence comes from Actinomycetes bacterium, assembly GCA_025355665.1. GTDB lineage: Bacteria > Actinomycetota > Actinomycetes > Nanopelagicales > Nanopelagicaceae > QYPT01. The sequence continues at coordinate 2,957 of JANXZF010000116.1, read as the reverse complement.
ACGTGACGGCAGCGATGAGTATCGAAGGGTTGCTCGGTACCGATCGAGTCTTTGCTCCGGAGTTGCACGCGCCTTTGCGGCCGCAAGTTGGACAGATAGTAAGTGCAGCAAATATTTTTGCTCTTCTTAAGGACTCAGGGATCGTTGCCTCGCACCGTAAAGACACCTCGCGAGTCCAGGATGCGTATTCCCTTCGTTGTGCCCCGCAAGTAAATGGCGCTGTTCGAGACACCGTCGAGTATGCATCGCTGATTGCCCGTCGCGAGCTGCAAAGCGCCATCGATAATCCTGTCGTGCTTCCCGACGGCCGAGTTGAATCCAACGGCAATTTCCACGGCGCACCAGTTGGTTACGTGCTGGATTTCTTGGCTATTGCTGCTGCCGATCTTGGCTCCATCGCTGAACGACGCACTGACCGAATGCTCGACCAGCACCGATCTCATGGTCTGCCGCCGTTCTTGGCCAATGATCCAGGCGTGGATTCGGGGTTGATGATCGCCCAGTACACGCAGGCGGGTCTAGTGAGTGAGAACAAGCGATTGGCTACTCCGGCTAGCGTCGATTCGATCCCGAGTTCGGGGATGCAAGAAGACCATGTTTCCATGGGTTGGAGTGCGGCACGCAAACTTCGTCGGGTCGTTGAGAATCTCTCACGCATACTCGCAATCGAACTCGTGACCGCGGCGCGTGCAATTGAATTTCGCAAGGGTTTAGTTCCATCGCCTGCAGCATCATCTGTAATCAGAACACTGAGAGAAGTTGTGCCTGGTATTGGTCCCGATCGTTGGTTATCGCCTGAACTCGAATCTGCAGTGACTTTGGTGCAGTCCGGGAAAGTGGCAGAGGCTGCAAGGTTGGTCGTTAAAGATCTTAATTAACGAGAGGCAACACCGCACGATGCTTCGAGTACTAACAGTGCACCAAGCCGGATAGTTCTCTGATCGGCTGTATCCGTCGCCGCATCGATTTCGGTGATATCCAAGGCGCGAACTCTGGAATCGGCACCAGCAAGGTATGCGACTTGACGCAATTCATCTGCCGTTATGCCTCCTGGGACCGAGGCCGGACACGCTGGCGCCGCGAAACGATCACATACATCGACATCCAAATCGACATAAATCTCGCGCTGATCTCCGCCGGCAATCTCCAACGCCTCTGCCATCACGTCGGCCGTAGGCCGATGTCGCAATTCGTCTCGGACGATGACATGAATTCCAGCGTCTTTCGCGCGCGCGAAGTACTCGCGACTGTTGGCAAAATCGCTGATGCCAATTTGAACGATATTTCGGCCACGCATTCCCGCCTGAATCATTCGCCAAACTGGCGAGCCGTTTGAATTGCCGTCTCGAATATCAAGGTGAGCATCCAGTGTGATCAAGCCACATTTCGACAAATCTGGCCACAGACCGGCAGTAACCGAATAAGTAATGGAATTATCGCCGCCGAGAGCAATGAGCAACTTGTGGTTTGCGCGAGCATTTGCCACTGCCGAGGCCACTCGTCGTTCTCCATCTGTGCCATCGGGGGAGTCGACATCACCGAGGTCGCGAAGGTCTAAATCGCGAAGATCCACATCGTGAGTCGCGGAAAACGTTGAATAGCGAGCGAGGGCTCTTCGTATTGCATCAGGCGTCAAGTGCGCAGATGTGGGTGAAAGCGAAGTTTCGCAGGCGGGGACTCCTAAAAGGCCGACGTCGCGGCCAGTTCCAAAAGTGGGGAAAACAGTATTTGCACGTACCCATTTTGGATCGTGGGAGAGCCGCATCGGCGTCATGTCTTAGATCGTACGGGAAAGTCTTTGACAACGGGCCAATCAATCACGGGATTTCCGAGGGGACGTAAGTACAATAAACCATGATAAATCTGCATCAATCTGTGATTAATCTTCACGTTATCGATCACTGGCAACAGCTGACGGTGATTATCGATGGCGCAATTGCGGCAATTCTTGGTTCGATTATTGGTTGGGAGCGAGATCGCGCTGGAAAATCCGCCGGTCCCAGAACGATGGCGTTAGTCGGTTCTGTTTCCGCGATTGTCGTATCGGTTGGATCGGTCATGGATATCAACGCCCGATACGGAGATCCGACGCGAGCAATGCACGCGATCATTACTGGCATTGGATTTTTAGGCGCAGGTTTGATTTTCACCGATCGACGAGGCGGTGTTCAAGGTGTTACAACGGCGGCCACCATCTTGGCGGCAGCAGGAATGGGCTGCGCCGTGGGGCTTGGTTTCCAACTTGTTGGCGTGGGATTCACACTTATCATTCTGGCCATACTCCGCTCGACTCAGTTCTTGGAAGTGACCGTTCGTCGCTCAGATCGGGATGATGAAAGGGGCAGACCCCAGTAGTCCCCGCAATCCCGTATTCTTATTGCAACAGAAGAGTCGCCCGGATCACCGCGTTGCTCCCAGTTGATTCTGGGAGCGCCGAGGAAAGTCCGGACTCCATAGAGCAAGGTGGTGGGTAACGCCCACCCGGAGCAATCCGCGGGAATAGTGCCACAGAAAATAAACCGCTCATCAGCAATGATGAGTAAGGGTGAAACGGTGGTGTAAGAGACCACCAGCGTCTTCGGCAACGTTGATGGCTAGGTAAACCCCACTTGGAGCAAGACCAGACAGGTAGCGCTTGAGAACGGCTCGTTCGAGTTACCGGGTAGGTTGCTTGATTCCGTGAGCAATTGCGGAACTAGATGGATGGTGATCCGTTTCTGTTGTGAAAGCAGCAGGGACGACAGGATCCGGCTTATAGGGCGACTCTTCTGTTATTTATTGACATCGATTTGATAGATGTCTCGTCGGTGGCCAATTTTAATAACGAGGATAGTCAGGCGTTTATTGCTGAATAAGTAAATAATGCGATATTCACCGATTCGAATTCGATAACCGTCGCGACCTTTGAGTTTCAAGGACTTTGGTGGAAGTGGATTCTCTCGGAGTAATTCTATTGC
>JANXZF010000093.1 GCA_025355665.1 Actinomycetes bacterium | reverse complement strand
CAACGGGTGCGCAAGGTGCGCAAGGTGCTCAAGGTCTTACAGGTAATACCGGTGCCACGGGAGCGCAGGGCGCCAAAGGTGACACCGGTGCAACTGGTGCACAGGGTGCTCAAGGCATCAAGGGTGATACCGGAGCAACGGTTGCTCAGGGTTCTCAAGGAGCTCAGGGTTCTCAAGGAGCTCAAGGAGCCAAGGGTGATACCGGAGCGACTGGATCTCAAGGGGCAAAAGGCGACACCGGAGCAACTGGTGCGACAGGAGCACAAGGAGCCCAAGGTGCTCAAGGAATTCAAGGCTTGACCGGTCCGCAAGGCCCGAAGGGTGATATCGGAGCTACCGGTGCCACCGGTGCTACGGGATCTGTTGGCGCAAAGGGTGATACCGGAGCGACTGGTTCACAGGGTGCGAAAGGCGACACCGGAGCAACTGGCGCACAGGGTTCTCAAGGTGTTCAAGGAACCAAGGGTGATACTGGAGCCACTGGTGCCCAAGGAATTCAAGGCCTGACCGGAGCTGTTGGAGCGACAGGCGCACAGGGAATTGCAGGCAATACTGGTGCCACGGGTGCTCAAGGAATTCAAGGATTGACTGGCCCACAGGGTCCAAAGGGTGATACGGGAGCAACTGGCGCTACGGGATCTACGGGAGCAACTGGCGCACAGGGATCTACGGGAGCAACTGGCGCACAGGGAGTTCAAGGCGCTCAGGGAATTCAAGGTTTGACTGGTTCAACGGGCGCTGCCGGTGCGAAAGGCGATACTGGTGCGACAGGAGCTCAAGGAGCCCAGGGTGCGCAAGGAATTCAAGGCTTGACCGGTCCGCAAGGACCGAAGGGTGATATCGGAGCTACTGGAGCTGCTGGAGCTGCAGGCGTTGCCGGAGCAACGGGCGCGCAGGGTGCCCAAGGCATTCAAGGGATTGAGGGACCTGCCGGCCCTCGGGGATCTGCTGGATTGAACGGAAGTTCGGTCTTGAGCGGATCGGGCGCACCGACGACGCAGGGTTCGGTGGGTGACTTCTATATCGATATTTCTTCCGAGACTGTATATGGTCCAAAGAGCGGTGCGGGATGGTCAGCCGGGGTTTCGCTCATCGGAGCAACCGGTGCGACGGGAGCGCAAGGGCCAAGGGGTATAACCGGCGCAACTGGTGCCACGGGACCTCAAGGTCCTCAAGGAATTCAAGGTCCCGCTGGTCCTCAGGGACTAATTGGACCCGCAGGTCCGGCCGGAAGCCAAGGCGCCAAGGGCGACAGCGGTGCCGTAGGTTCAGTTGGACCTCAGGGACCAATCGGTCCGATAGGTGCCACGGGCGCTCAAGGAGGCCAGGGTAATACCGGAGCGACTGGTGCGACCGGTGCGACTGGTGCGACCGGCGCTAAGGGAGACACCGGTGCGACTGGAGCCCAAGGGACGCAGGGAAATACCGGCGCGACTGGAGCCCAAGGGGCACAGGGAACCCAAGGAGCTCAGGGAAGCCAAGGAGCCGCAGGAGCCGCAGGACTTCAGGGACCAATTGGTCCCCAAGGTGCGCAAGGACTCCAGGGCGTCAAGGGAGATTCGGGCCCTGCCGGTCCAGTTGGCCCTGCCGGTCCAGCCGGAACCGCGGGAACATCCGTTCCGGTTTGTGTAACACCGGGCGGAAACGTTACATGGGGTGCTTGCCATCACACGGGCCAAGAAGACAATAGTGGTGGTTCATCCGATAGCGGTTCCTCGACACAGGGCACCACTTACTACATGCTGATTAAGTCATAAGTCATCGGTGACGGGAAGATGACGACAAGATTGGGGGAGAATATGAGAAGCGCGCCATTTGCTGATCAGTGGCCCCCTGCCGATTTTCACTACGACGAAATTGGGTACTACGTTCATCACACTCGTCGTAGGTTCTATGCGATCTTGTTTTGGGTTGCGGCAATTTCTGCACTTGTGAGTTTTGCCTTGACGTGGGCGATCGCTTCTTCAAGGCCTGTAAAGGTGAGTTTCGCACTTCCAAATACGACCACGACAAACGTAGTTGCAACGCCGACTCCAACTGTCAACCGAAATACTTCGGGGCAAGCTGCATTAACAGTTGATCAGTTGCGTGCCGAAGTTAAAGCCGTTGGAGGTTCCATTTTCTGGGCAGGTGCAATGCCCGGAGCCCTTTATACGTTTAACCACATCGCTGCCGGCCAGGATTACATTCGCTACCTTCCCAACGGTCAAGGTCTAAGCGATAAGACTCAGAATTATCGCGTAATTGCTACGTACAAAGAGACCACTGCATATGCAACGATTCTTGCAGCTTCCAAACTCGGAACCGGCGTCAGTAAGTTAAATCCTGACGGTTCCATTGTGTATTACGCCAAAGCAACACCCACTCACGTTTATATGGCATTTAAGAATTTCCCTTACCAAATTGAAATATTTGATCCAGTGGCAGGTGCTTCTTTGAAGTTGGCTACAACCCCAGGCGCGATTATGGGACTCCTCTAATGGCGTCTAACGAAAACGTACCTGATTCACTTCGTCCCAAAGACGTCGACGCCATGGACGCAGAAAACAAAAAGGGTCAGATGCTTGTTATCTATCTTCCTGAAGGCTCTGTGATAGTTGATCGCACAGACATTGATTTATCAACTGCGCCGCGAGAAATTATCGAGAGAACGATAACCGTCCCAACAGCTCGTGAGCGTGCAAATGAGGCTTCCCAACCGAAAGAAGCCACATTACAAGAGTTGGTGCAAATGACGGTGAAGGAAGTTTTGCAGAACACTACGAAACTCGCTCCAGAACCCGAGACTGTTCCGACTTCAGCGACTCCGCAATTCGATATTCCAATTGAACCTCGCCAGCATGTTTACGTTCCAAGAATTACTCACGGCGTGCATTTCCCAAGGCGTCGACTCAATTGGGTGCATGGGCTCAATACTCTGCTCGTGACGTACATTGTGCTCGTCTCTGTTTTGCCAGCCGTTCTTTCGTCGTTCTTCGGTGTTGCCATCTATGCCTCCAAAGTGGCCCATCCTGGAGCTTCTATTGCAAGCGGGGACCTAATGGTTTGTAAGCAATTGGCAGCCTCCGACCTAAAAGTCAATGACGTTGTACTCCTGCGAAATGGGAACACGTGGCGACTAGATCCTCGACAGGTGGTGTCGCGGACAAGTGACGCATCATTATCGACAGTTACTACCGCTTCGACAGCAGGACAAGCTTCAAATACAACTCTTTCGATGGCTAATACTTCCGAAGTTTACAAAGTGTCAACAATTGTTCCGAAATTAGGCTACGTGCCAATGATTTTGTCCGACACCATAACAAAGGTTATCGGCGCACTATTAATATTGGTGCTCAACCTAATGGTGCACTACCGAAGAAGCCGTCGGCGTCGCCTAGGAATACCCGTTCAGCCTATATAGTTGCCTGTGAGCTCTTCGACTTCGCCATTTAGTTCCATTGCATATTGGCGCAACAGGTATGCCAAAGGGCAGAACTCCGGCAGTGGCTCTTACGGCCAAGTGGCAGAATTTAAGGCCAAAGTACTCAATGAGTTCATTGGAGAAAATTCAAGCTCGCGATGCATCGAGTTTGGTTGTGGCGACGGAAATCAGTTGGGTATGTTGAAAATCCCTTCATATCTGGGCTGTGATGTCGCCCCGGATGCGGTCGAATTATGTATTGAAAAATACGGCAACGATGGCTCAAAGAGTTTTATGCTCTATGACCCTAAGTATTTTGTGAATAATTCATTTATCACGGCCGATCTAACTCTATCGATGGACGTAATACTTCATCTCATCGAGGACGAAATTTACGCGGATTACATGAGCGCTCTATTCGCTGCGTCCACTAAGAACGTAGCCATTTTTACTACGGCCACAGATGTGCAGCCTGGAAAAATGGCTCCGCACAACAAGTTTCGGGATCATCGCCCTTGGGTGCGTGATTTTGCGCCGACTTTCCGAGAGATTAAATCGGTGTTAGCACCTAGTGAATTGAGATACCCAGAAGACACAGGATTTTATTTTTATTCAAATTAGTGTCATAAATGGGCAAAAAACAGGTATATAACGAAAGTTAATTTAAATTCTTCGCGCCATTAACCCTTTAGCCATAGACAGTTTGCCACGCATGCACAATGATTTGGGCAAGAATTACGGAAGGACCCCCCCGGCCTTCCCCAACCTTGACTTAAAGAAAGGTACATACGTGTCCAAAAAAATAAAAGTTCTCTCTGGAGCGCTTGGCATGATTTTGGCGACCACCGCCCTTGCCGCGATGCCAGCAAATGCCGCGGTTAATGCCGCGACAGCCCCTAATGCCTCAGCGTTTGGTGGAATTGCGAAGTTGATTAAGGCCGCTCAAAAAGAAGGCACCTTAAACATCATCGCAACCCCACGCGACTGGGCTGACTATGGCGATGCCATGGACATTATGACCAACGTTTTCGGAATCAAGATTGTTAGCGACAACCCAGACGGATCTTCCGCTCAGGAAATTGAAGCAATCAAGACAACGAAGAACTTGGCAAAGATGCCAGACGTTGTCGACATTGGTCTTTCACACGTTGCAGAAGCTGCCGGTTTGTTCGCAAACTACAAGGTTCGCAACTGGATCGACATTCCTAAGGCCTGGAAGGATCCATCAGGCAACTGGTACGGCGCATACACCGGAAGCATTGCAATGTGCTACGACTCATCTGTAACTCCTGCGCCAACATCTATTGCAAGCCTCGATAACCTTGCGTACAAGAACATGTTCGCAATTCAGGGCGATCCAACAGGTGCTCAGCAAGCTTTGATTTCTGTTTTCGCAGTTGCCGTTGCTAAGGGCGGAAGCGCAGCCAACATCCAAAAGGGAATTGACTTCTTCCACAAGCTGAAGTCAGAAGGCATCTTCGTTCCTGTCGTTGCTAACGCAACATCATTCGCGTCAGGTTCATTCAAGATCAATCTTGGATGGGACTACAACGCGTCTGGCTTTATTGCCCAGGCAGCAACCATTGGAAAGACCGTCAAGTGCGTCTATCCAAAGGACGCAAACGTTGCGGGTACACCATACGTACTTGCGATCAACAAGACAGCTCCACACCCGGCGGCAGCTCGTCTCTGGGAAGAACTGATGTTCTCTGAAGTTAACGGCAAGTTGGCCGCCGACTTCACTGCAGCAGACAAGGCTCTTCCATTGGATCAGCAGTTCGCGATGGCGATGGGCGGACAGAACACCTACGTTATGGGTGGCGCTACTCCTATCACCAACGTTCAGATGATCCGCAAGGCAACAAAGACAGCGCCTGCAAAGGCAGTCGGAGTCCCAGCAGGGCTTCCGAAGTCGGTTCTGCCAACGCTGGATCAACAAGCAACGGCAACGAATCTGCTAAAGACCGCCTGGCCAAAGATCTAAGGTCAGCAACTTGTCACAAGTAGTGACGGATCGGACCGGTTCCCGAAAGGGGGCCGGTCCGCTCCAATACAAAGCAGGCAAAGCAAGCAAAGGCACTTTCAAGTCCCTCTTGCCCCTTCTTCCATTTTTAGCCTTTATCGGTTACTTCCTTGTTTTCCCACTGACCTTCATTATCCGCGACGCCTTCTTGAGTAACGATGGCAAGTTCACGTGGACAAACTTCGCCCAGTGCTTCCAAGGGGTTTACGGTCACTCGTTCTACGTCTCAATACACCTCTCCTTTATTTCGGCGATGATCGGTGCTGTAGCAGGGTCGATGATTGCAAGCGCGATTGTGAAGACTGGTTCCCGAACCCGTAAAGCTGTCGCCGCGACCTCATCCGTGCTAGCAAACACAGGTGGCGTTCCACTTGCATTCATGTTTTTGGCCGGCTTCGGTGCTGAAGGCTTGGTCACCAAGACACTTAAGGCCATGGGTTGGAATCTCTATGGAGGGTCATTCACCCTCTTTTCTGAGACTGGAATTATTCTCGTTTACTGCTTCTTCCAGATTCCTTTGATGGTTCTTATCTTTTCTCCAGCCCTTGAGAACATTAAGCCCGAGTTTCGCGAAGCCAATGATTCACTTGGTGGTACGCGACTAACCTACTTCACTCGTGTTTCGGTCCCACTTCTTTTCCCAGCATTTCTTTCTACCTCATTACTTCTCTTTGCGAATTCATTTTCGGCATACGCAACTGCTCGCGCAATGACCGCCGGGACTTTGCCATTAATGCCACTTCTTATCGGAAATTTGGTTGATGGAAACGTCATCGCAAATCAGGAGCACCTCGGCCACGCTATGGCGGTAAGCATGATTGGCGTTTCGATTATTGTCATGGGCATCTATCTGCTTGTACTTAAATTCTCAAAGGCTCGATCATGAAGAAGAAACTCAACGCTTTCAACTACATAGTGTTACTTGGCGCTACCGCATTTTTTGTCTTCCCGCTCATAGCGGCAACCGAGTTCTCTCTTCGCGCTAAGAACGCCACAACTCACAATTTCGATAATTATGTCTGGGTATTTCATCAAGACGGCTTCCGGACGACCCTTTGGACCTCCCTCCGATTGGCAATTCTTACGGCTGTCGCCGTATTGGTTCTGATGGTTCCGACGATCGTGTACTTGCACTTGGGTGGCGCCCGTTGGAAGCGCTTCATTGAGTTTGTCTGCCTCGTGCCACTTGTCGTCCCTGTTATTTCATTCGCCCTAGGTGTTTCGACAGCATTCCCAACTTTCCTCCAATCCACGGTGTACGAACTCTCCTTCCTCTATGTGGTTATTTCACTTCCGTATACCTACCGCGCTTTAGATGTTGGACTTTCGTCAATTCCGCTTTTAACTCTCGTCGAAGCTTCTCGCGCGTCAGGGGCGTCGATGAGACAGACGTTGATGTTCGTGGTTGTGCCAACTATTCGTAGTGCGGTCAACGGCGCAATCTTCTTGGCTGTTGCTCTCTCACTTGGAGAGTTCACTCTCGCGGTTCTTCTACACTGGGATACCTTCCCTACGTGGATCGCCAACATTTCCCAAGGACACATCTTGGGAGCAATTTCACTTTCAGTCTTGGCGCTAGTCGGTTCATGGCTATTGGTTCTTGTCGTGGCCATTGCACCGAAATCTTTCGGATCTAACAAAACTCAGGAGGCAGCAGCGTGACGGAGAATAGAGTTTCTGTTCAACTTAAAGGTCTTCGCAAGGTCTATGGAGATGCCGTCGCGCTCGAGAACTTCAATCTCGAATTAGCACCCGGAGAGCTAGTCGCGTTGCTCGGTCCTTCTGGTTGCGGCAAAACGACCGCCCTTCGCATTTTGGCCGGCTTGGACACTGATCACGAGGGTCAGATCATCATTAATGGAAAGGACATCGCAAGTGTTCCCGCGAATAAGCGGAATATGGGAATGGTCTTTCAGGCTTACTCACTCTTTCCAACCATGACGGTCCAAGAAAACGTGGCGTACGGATTGCGCGTACGCAAAGTGGATCGCGAAAAGCGCCGTGCAAAAGCCCAAGAATTACTTGAACTCGTCGGGCTCGGCAGTATGGGCAATCGTCTTGCCCACCAACTTTCCGGCGGTCAGCAACAGCGTGTTGCCCTGGCTCGAGCATTGGCTATTCAACCCAATGTTCTGCTCCTGGACGAGCCGTTATCCGCTCTGGATGCGCAAGTTCGTACCCAGCTTCGTGATGAAATCAAAAGAATTCAGACTGAAGTGGGAACTACAACGTTATTCGTCACTCACGATCAGGAAGAAGCGATGGCAATTGCTGATCGAGTAGGAGTGATGCGCCACGGAGTTCTTGAGCAATGCGCACCCCCTCAAGAGGTTTATCTAAATCCCACAAACGTGAAGGTCGCAAAGTTCGTGGGTGCGATGAATTTACTTCCCGCAGAAATTGTTTCATCGACCGAGCTACGAGTATTTGGTCACAAGATCGCACTACGAGCCTCCGATGCCGGCGTGCCATCGAGTAAGACTGGAATGGCACTTGTCCGACCCGAGCAGTTGTCATTGAAACTGGGAGATGGCAAAGGACCGGCAAGTGCGACTGTTGTCAGCCGTACCTTCCTCGGTCCGCTAACGCGCATCTCCGCAAGGATGATTTCGGATTCGAGCACACTCTTTATTTCAATGCCAAGCGCACAGGCATTGCAGTTTGTCGAGGGATCAACGGTCGACGTTGATATCCATGCGACTTCTGTTCTGCTAGATGCTTAGTCTCAGCGCTTACTAATTCGAAGAACGGTGTTCCTCGCTTCGGGGACCCCTTCGTACCATCGAAATCCGTGTTTCGCGCCGAGTTCTTCACGTCTTTGCCAGACATTGGCGCTGAGTGTTCTTGATAGCGCTGCGATCTCAACTGGAGTATGTGCCTTTTCGTACTCGTTTCCTGCAATGTGGTCGACGATTGTGAGCCCGATGTAGATATCTCCGTCTTTTGCTCTGACGACTTCAACAGTGCGCGATTGTTGGGGCCAGTCAACATGTGAGGCAGTTTCAATCTGCCAGAAGCCAGTTCCTAATTCTTCCGAACCTATCCATTCGACGTGATGGCGATGCTCATGTCCTGCAAGCCAGAGGATTACCTGTGGATACTTCACGAGCATCTCTTTGATTTCATCGCGGCAGACTCGACGGCCGATCGGTGCATAATCATTGAACATCAACATAAGCGGGTGGTGCGAAGAGAGAATGACCGGCTTGGTTGAATTTGCGATCTCTGCTTCGAGCCAAGCAAATTGTGTCTCATCCAAAGATCCTTGCCATCCACCGAATTGATTGACGCTATCGATGACGATCAATTTCACTTCCCCGAGATCGTTTGAGTAATACATAGTTCTTGCGTCAACATTTTGTTGGTTGAATCCGTGCCCACTTGGTGCACCAGGGGAGGCGAGATGCAATGCGGTGAATTGTCCCCGATCGAGGGCTCGGCGTTCGATATCGGCGGCCACCACGACATAGGCGGCATCACTAGATGCGGGATAGTCGGCGGGGCCAGTTTCATTGAATGCGCCAAGCGTTTCTTCCAATGTCATGGTTGACGGTAAAGATTCGTATCGACGATCTCCCATCATCTCGACATTCGTGTCTTCATTTGGAGTCACGGTGCCCTGCAACAACGCATCATGATTGCCATGAACGGCATACCAGGGAAAATTTAGCCCCGTTGCATCAAAGGGAGCGCGGCAGTAATCAAGCAAGCCAGGAACGACCGGGAATCCGTACTTTGCACGTGCATCGTCATCATCTTTGCCATCTGGTGTTCCGTGGGGATGCCAGTACTTGGTGTCGTAGTGATCGGTGCCCTCATCCATAACGCCTTCATATTTTTCAAAGGTGCCTGAATCTGGACGTATTGGCCGACCATCAAGAAGGGCTAGGTACCAGTTCACTTCGTTGAGTTGCGCATTGTCCGTCGTATCGCCGGAAACAATTGCTACTTGCACAGGCATGCCGGATAAGGGTCCGACATTGATGCGATTGAGTGATTGGACCATTGATTCGACGACATGCGGCGTGAGCATGGAATGTGGGCGATAAGTCCCGATGGTCCCGACTTGTTCGCGAATCGGACTATCTGGGTCAGCCCAGCGATCGAGGAATTCCGGACGTATTGGAGATTGCGCATCGCAAACATGTAAATCAGATAGATGGTGCATAACTAGAAGTACGTCAAATTCCTCTGGAAACGATTCGCCGAGATATGGCGGGGTTGCCACCTCCTCGAGATCACGCCAGCCTTTTTCATTTGGGTTGCCACGTCTAAATGCCATGGGAGGAGCCTAAGGGAAAATGTGCAATTTTCCATTTTGACAAGTAAGTTTATGAGTCGAAATCACGAAAGGTGCTTCTTTGATTATTGATGTTTGGTCAGACGTTGTGTGCCCATGGTGTTTTATCGGCAGACGACGCTTGCAGAAAGCGCTTGCAGAATTCGCCCACCGAGATCGCGTGGTTGTGCGCCATCGCGCCTTTCAACTTCAACCCGAAATCAAAGAAGTTGTGCCGACAACCAAGTACTTGGCGAAGAAGTATGGCGCCCCAGAATCTCGAATTTCCGAAATGCAGGCCAACGTATGCGCCATAGCCGACGGAGAGGGTCTTTGCTACAAACTTGATGACACCATGTCGGGAAATACGGTGGATGCGCACCGACTTCTTTTGATGGCGGCAGACATAGGTAAGCAGGACGAACTTCTTGAAGCGATGTTTCACGGCTATTTCGAAGCCGGAAAATCACTCTTCACTCCTAAAGATCTGTTAGCCATTACCGACGAAGTCGGAATCGACCACGAACTCGCCAGAATTCTTCTCGTGTCAGATCAATATCGCGAACAGGTGGCCGAAGATGCCCGAATGGCGCATTCGCTCGGTGCCAACGGGGTGCCCTTCTTCGTCTTCGACATGAAATTTGGCATCTCGGGCGCGCAACCGTTGGAAGCGTTTGCGCAAACCCTTGAAGCGGCGTGGAAAGAGTCAGCCTAAAGAGAACGCATGAAGTTTTAGGATTTTCGTCCCGTAAATGCTAGTAAACGTTCGGTGTTCCCAGCGGAATCTGCTGCAGAAATTTCTGGACCGAATAGTCCTGCGGCTCTGCCTTCCGGACTAATCGTTTGACGCGAGAGGCCAAGGACGTAGTCGGCCACAGCGGGGGAGACCTCGTAATTTTGTCCGGTTGCCTTAGCAATATCGATTGAGTGGATGAGAAGTTCGATATTTAGGATGTTGGCAACAATCTTTGCCGGAAGCTCATTCGTACCGAGGATGAGCATTCCATCAAGGCCACGTTTACTGAACGTCTCAATGATTTTTTGCGAAAGATCTGCCAGGCGTACTTCACATGAGGCATCAGCCTCCCCGGTTGCTGGTATTCCGAGACTTTTTGCAATGTTCACAATTGATCCGTATTGATGGTCAATAAGTTGGCCGAGATTGAATTCGGGGCACGGTGTCGATTTGAGAAGGTCGGATGAATTCACATTACAAAGTGTTACCTGCGCGAGCGCCAAAGCGACATCTGCGCTCTTCAACTCATTGAGGTTGTCTGGGGATGCATTCCACGGATCAGCAGTCGCCTTAGACGTGGTCACGAATTGGGCAAGTCGATCCAAGAAGTAGTTCCAGCCCTCGGCGTGCTCGACTTCTTGATGCTCGGTCAAACCTTCATGAACCAAGCGCAGGTTTGTTCCTTCCTCATGAGGTTCCAGAGTAATGGTGATTTTCGAGGCGCCTGGTTGAAGGTTTGGGTCATTGACCCAACCAAATGTAAATGAGACATGTTTGCCGGGTTCAATTTCGGTGAAATTGCCAATTGCGTAGTTGCGAGGAGTGATCGTCCAACAAAATTCCCCTCCTAGTCTTAAGTCAACGCGTGCAGAAATCGCGCACCACCGGCGGAGGCGTTCGGGTTGCGTTACTAAATCAAATGCTGAATCGGGATCAATTGGTAGAAAAACGGTTCTGTCGTAAGCCATCACATCTCTCCTTTGTTGTGGTGTAACTGCTCTGCTTCTGCGACCAAAAGATCTAGTTCATTGGTCCAGAATCTTTCGAATAGCCCTTGGAGTTTGGAGACTCCTTCGGGATTGAGGGAGTAGTACCTATTCCGACCCTCTTTACGAGCCCTAATGAGTCCAACGTCGACCAGAAAAAGCAGGTGCTGCGAGATGGCCGATCTGCTAACCGGGAAGTGGGCGCTTAGCTGGGTCACGGTCTTCTCGCCCTGGCCCAGAAGTTGGACCAATTGGCGCCTGTTTGAGTCGCTGATCACCTCCCATAAATCGGCCATGTGAATAGGTTAGCGTACGCTAACGCATTCGGGGCGCATTGGAAAGAGTCTGGAAAAAGTCTTCTACTTATGTATCTATCTTGCACACACTGATATATCATCAATTTCATGATTCTGGCCGCTCTGCCTTCCAGGGTAAAGAGCAATCTCTCGCAATCGGAGGAGGCCTACAACCAAATTCGCTCGATGATTGTCTCGCTAGAACTCGAGCCCGGCTCTTTGATTAACGAGAGCGAACTAATGGATCGATTGGGATTCGGTCGCACACCAATTCGAGAAGCACTTCGCACTCTTGCTGGTGAAAAACTTGTAGACGTTTATCCAAGGCGCCCCGAATGCGTTAGCGTACGCTAACCTATTCACATGGCCGATTTATGGGAGGTGATCAGCGACTCAAACAGGCGCCAATTGGTCCAACTTCTGGG
>JANXZF010000091.1 GCA_025355665.1 Actinomycetes bacterium | reverse complement strand
GGTCCCGCCCGGATCAGATTATTGGACGGCCATACAAGCCGACATAGATCTTGCCGTGCCGTCAATAGCGATATTTGAAGAAATATTGTCGGCGGGGCGCAGCGCGAAGGGGCGTCCACGCATTCATATCGAAGTCGATACAGGGATGACGCGTGGTGGATTTCTAGAAGAGTGGGAACCATTCCTACAACGTATTCAGGAAACTAAAGACGAAGTTGAAGTTGTTGGTTTCTTCTCGCATTTCGCGCGAGCAGACGAACCGGGCCAACCTCAAAATGCCGAGCAACTCAAACGGTTCGTGCAGATGTCAGATGATCTAAATGAAATCGGAATCGAACCCGAGATTCACCACCTTTCCAATTCTGCGGCTACCTTGGTTGATGCTTCATCGCATTTTGATTTGGTGAGAACCGGGATTGCGATTTATGGATTGACTCCAGATCTTCAAAATCTAGGAACGTCCAAGCAATTGGGTTTAAAACCCGCCATGACGCTTCGAGCAAAACTACATCTGGTAAAAGATGTTCCTGCTAACACCCCGGTTGGATACGGTGCAATCTCTTCCACCAGCACCGACACCAAATTGGGAATTATCGCGATGGGATACGCCGATGGAATTCCGCGCGTTGCCCAGAACGCTGGGGTATTTGTCAATGGGAAAAGGGCACCAATAATCGGACGAGTTTCAATGGATCAATTTGTTGTAGACCTGGGCAAGGAATCAAAGGCGCGTGCCGGGGATTTTGTCACCGTTTTTGGCCCGGGGAATGAGGGCGAATACACCGCCGATGATTGGGGCAGGGCTAGTTCCACTATTAATTATGAGATTGTCACACGAATTGGGCCGAGAGTGCCTAGAATCTACAAAACCTACTGATCAGTAAGGAGTGCTGTGACGCCATCTTCAGCCCTCCTGGAAATCAAAAGCCTCTCGGTTCACTTCGGCGGACTAAAAGCGTTGCGCGATGTTTATTTGGACCTTCATCCCAGCGAAGTGGTCGGAATAATCGGCCCCAATGGCGCGGGCAAGACCACTCTATTTAATGCATTGTGTGGCTTAGCGGTGCCGGCGCATGGCGAGCTTTTCCTTAACGGCTCGGCTCACAAATGGCCCAATGCCCACGAGTTGGCGAAGTTGGGCATTGCTCGCACGTTGCAGGGAGTCGGTCTTTTCGGCGATCTTACGGTTTTAGAAAACGTCATGATCGGTGCACATAAGTTTGCGCATACTGGTTTTGTTTCGGCCGCTTTTGGCCGAAATAAGGATGAGAACAAATTGCGCGAGCGGGCCATGCTTGCCCTCGAACGCGTCTACGCAACTAGGCTCGCAAATCGACGTGCTGACACGCTCTCGTATCCAGATACCAAACGCGTTGCGATCGCACGGGCACTGGTGAGCGAGCCCAAGATTTTGATGCTCGATGAGCCGGCCGGCGGATTGGGCGAAGAAGACATCGCGTGGATGAACTCGCTCATTCATAATCTCAAGGCGCATAGTTCGATTCTGTTGGTCGAGCACCATATGGATGTGATCATGTCGGTTTGCGATCGACTTTATGTCCTCAACTTCGGACAGGTAATTTCAAGCGGAGCAGCAGAAATGGTTCGACGCGACCCTGCAGTTATTGCGGCCTACCTTGGGGTGAGTGCAACGTGACTTTAGTTGTCTCTGACCTCAGTGTGGATCACGGTGCAATCCGTGCCATCGATGCAATTTCATTCCGGATTGAAGAAGGGCAGATGGCTGCGGTTATCGGTGCCAATGGCGCTGGTAAGACCACGTTATTGCGAGCCCTTTCTGGTCTAACGCATGCCAGTGCAGGTTCTGCTACTTGGCATGGTCATGAACTCCTGTACTCGAAAGCAGAGAAGTTGGTTCGCTTGGGTGTCTCGCATGTGGCCGAGGGAAAATCTGTGATCCCTGAACTCACTGTGGGCGAAAATTTATTGCTTGGTTCACTGTGGAGAAGGAATGCCGAGGAGGCTCGTGCAACTCAGGAGAAAGTGCTCGAAACTTTTCCGAGACTTAGCGAACGTTTATCGCAACCAGCCGACACTCTTTCGGGCGGAGAGCGAGCGATGTTGTCGATCGGTCGGGCGTTGATGTCCAAACCGCAAATGCTTCTGATGGATGAGCCTTCGCTTGGACTTGCGCCGCTAATAGTTGAGCAGATATTTCAAAGTATCCGTGAACTCTCGAAGCTTATGGGTCTGACGGTTATTTTGGTCGAGCAAAATGCGATGAGCGCGCTGAAGATTGCAGACGTCGGCATTGTTCTTAACTTAGGTCGCATCGTCGCAATGAATTCAGCCCAGCAACTTATTTTCGACCCGCTGGTTCGCGCGGCCTACTTGGGATATTGATTATGTATCAATTGATTAACACCGTCCTAATAGGAATCACATCTGGCGCGATCTACTCATTAATGGCTATTGCCCTAGTTCTAGTGTGGCGAAGCGCTCGAGTTGTGAACTTCGCCCAAGCTGGACAGGCCCTACTTTCCACTTACATTGGATACGAATTTATCCAAAAGTTTCATTCGTTCTGGGTGGCGCTCTTCTTGTCGATGTTGGTAGGCGCCGCTGTTGGTGCAATCATCGACTCATCTTTTATGCGTATCTTGTTCAGACGTGCGGGCCATGGTCCGATAGCAAATGTTGCACCAATAATCGCAACACTCGGTCTACTCGGATTAATTCGAGCGCTATTGGGATTGGTCGTCGGTGGCAAAGATGTCCGGATAAATCCACCGGTTTCGAATGTGGGTTACACGGTCGCTGGACACACTATGGCGTTTTCGCCGCTCCAACTTGTGATTGTGATTTCGGTTCTCCTTCTTATGCTCGTTCTATCCTTGATATTCCAACGTACCAATGTCGGCCTCGCTTTGCGGGCGTCTGCGTATTCACCTGAGATCGCGCGTTTGGCGGGTGTGCGAGTCGATGGAATGCGAACTTTGGGTTGGGCACTTGCCGGTGCAGCCGGCGCTGCGGCAGGACTTCTGCAAACGCCAAACGGAACTGGCGTCCTTTCTCCTGACTCGCTCGAATTCTCTCTGCTATTGGTCTTTGGATTCATTGCTGCCGTCATCGGAGGATTGGAAAGTTTGGTCGGTGCAGTTGTCGGCGGGATGGTTCTCGGTCTGGTCTTGGCCTTCGTCCTCACGTACGTAAGTGGTTCTGTCGTATTTATTACCGCATTCGGACTCCTAATCGCGGTTTTGCTTGTGAAACCGACTGGCCTTGTCGGAAAGAGAGGGGGCCGACGTGCGTAAGTTCGCTGGCTCCTATTTCGGGCGACTCACATTTTTTATTCTTTTTGGTTTTGTCTTATTTCTTGCAAGCAATCGAGTTGATGAACTTCGCGTGTATCAAGGTGCATCCGTTGCGATGTATGTGGTTGCAATTGCCTCCTTGATATTGCTGACCGGATATTCAGGGCAAGTTTCATTGGGCCACGGTGCGCTCATGGCAATCGGTGGTTATGCGGCAGCGCTATCCCGAAACCACTGGGGCGCGCCATTCTGGCTCTGTTTTGTAGTCGCCATCGTGGCCACGGCGCTTGCTGGTTCAGTTCTTGGAACGGCGGCCGCGCGACTATCTGGCCCATATCTTGCTGGAAGTACCTTGGCCCTTGCGGTTGGACTTCCATCCATTGCGAATCAATTTCACATTCTCGGTGGCGAACAAGGCCTCCTTTTCGATATTGGCGCGCCTCCTGCGGCTTTGGGAGCCGATTTCACCGAATACAAATGGCTTTTCTGGATTTCAGCGGTGGCAGCACTCATTGCGATGTGGTGGCTTCAAAACATTCTTCGCTCCCGTTTTGGTCGCACATGGAGAGCGGTACGTAGCAATGAAGTTGCTGCCCAACTGGCGGGAATCCACGTCGGGAAATCCAAAACCTTAGCCTTTACTGTGAGCTCGGGATTGGCAGGACTTGCCGGAGCCATGCTCGCAATGACAATTAGCACGGTCTCTCCGAGCGCATTCCCGCTCACTCTCTCCTTTGCAGTACTTACGGGCGCGGTGCTCTCTGGCGTAACGACCCTGTCAGGGGTCATGATTGGTGCACTTATCTTGGTTGCAACCCCAGACATTGCAGATGCGATATCCAGTCGCTTCGCAAGTTCGGAGAACGTAACCACGAACCTGCCAGGTTTGTTGGTGAGTGCGTTATTGATTCTCGTGGTCATGCTCGTGCCAAACGGGCCCGTGGAACAAATGCGCACTCTTCGCAATCGCAAGAGAGCGAAGGCACTTCGATAAACAGGCAACCCATACCCTCGATGGAAGGAACTACATGATCGGAATAAATCGCCGGAGGCTTCTCGTGGCTTCTGCGGTGCTTGCGACCGGAGGACTTGTCGTTTCGACAGTCCCTGCGCAGGCATTCTCTCCCCACTCTGAGGTTGGTGTGACCAACTCGGCCATCAAGCTGGGCGTCACCATACCTTTGACTGGAGCCGCATCGCCGGGCTACAACAAGGTGCCTTCTGCAATGAAGGCCTATTTTGACTACGTCAACGCAAATGGCGGAGTAAACGGACGAAAGATCACCCTGGTTGTTAAGGATGATCAGTACGTTCCAACGTTGGCGGTTACACAGACCAACGACTTGATATTGAAGGACAAGGTTTTCGCATTGTTGGCCCCCCTGGGCACAGCAAATGTGAAAGCCGTAGCCACGCGAGTCAACCCCGGACGCCGAGGTGTACCCGTCCTGTTTGTGAACACCGGATACAGCGGGTTCGCAGTCAAGAAGACTTACCCAACTACCTTCACGATGCTTCCTTCCTACATTGTTGAAGCAAAGATCATGGCTCAGTACATTACCGAAACCTATCCAGGTAAGAAGATCGGCCTGCTTTACCAAGATGATGACTTCGGACAAGACGCTCTGGCTGGATTCAAACAAGCCGGCTTAAGTCTTGCTGTAAAGGTTCCTTATGCATCTGGATCGCAAGGCGTTGCGGGAGTGCCTGCTACGTGGATTCAGAAGCTTTCTGCTGCAAGTCCTGATGTTGTCATTCTCTTCGGTGTATCCAGCGCAACAGCTGCTGCCTTGGGCACTGCGGCGGTTATGAAGTACGCGCCTAAGTGGATTCTTGGCTCAGTCGGTGGTGACGCTACGACCATTAAGGCGTCGGGAGTCCCAGCTGGAGTTCTTTACGGAGCAACAGGTGCTTCATTCTTGCCTGCGACAACTGATACGACAGATGAGTACATCAAGTTGTTCCAGTCGATCAACGCCAAGTACAACAACAATGCAGTATTTGATAACAACGTTCTTGTTGGTATGAATACAGCGTTTGTGACGGTGCAAGCAATTGCCGCTGCAGGACAGAATCTAACTCGCAAGGGCTTAATCGCTGCGATTGAGAAGAATGGCGCCAAGTTCGCAAGTGCGGGCCTTGCACCACTCAATTACTCGACGACAAGTCACGTTGGCTATAACGGATACTGGTTTGGAACCTACAGCCCAACTGGAGATCTGAAACCAAATGGCGGCGTTTACACCGTCTACACAACTGATTCTGGTTCTGGCGCTATCGTGAAATCGACATACAAGCGACCAGCGATGCCAGCCGATGGATTGCCAACCCAACCATGAGGACACTAACTATGAAAAAGTCACGAATAATCTCGATACTGTCTGCATCCGCATTGGTGTCAATGGTGGTTGTTGGGATTCCAAGTGCGGCGCATGCCGCAGGGCCACTCTGCGATGGCAAAGTCCCGATTAATTCCTGCCAAGGCGCAACCAGTGACTCGGCTCCGTATGTTATGCAAGTACCAGCCAACTTCAACGGAACGCTGGTCCTCTATTCACACGGCTATCGTCCCAACGTTCCAGTACCTGCTGGCATTCCTGGATACGGCGGATACACGGTTACTAATACGCCACAACCCGGTCCACTAGTCGGAGGCAAAGACACATCCGTCATTGCATACCTTCTTGGTAATGGATACGCCATTGCTGGCTCAGGGTTTGCTCGTCAAGGCTGGAATGCAGACTCTGCAATCGCAACCGACGTCGAACTCATCGGTGCCTTCAAGGCGCAGTTCCCAGCTACAAAGCATGTCGTTGCGTGGGGGGAGTCTCTGGGTGGATTCATCACTCAGGGTCTTGCGGAAACGCACCCAACACTTGTCGATGCAGTCGCGCCGATGTGCGTTGCTGACAACGTTGGTGCCGAACTAACAATGGCGGGCGATTTCCTCTGGGGTGTTAAAACCCTCTTTGATCCAACGATCAAGGGCGGAAATTACTCCGCTGGTGCTGCAGGTTACGCCGAAGCGATGGGGGATCTAGTTAAGTTCTTCACTGTCATCGGTAAGTTGCAGGCAGGAATTGCAACTGGAGCATGGCCAGATACATCGAGTGCAACTGGAAAGGCACTTGCTGCTGCGGGAGTTCCATCTCGTAGTGCGCTCCTGCTGCTTGGTTTGATGGCAGGTTTGCCAACACAATCGGCACACTTCGATTCGATCTCGGGTCCGGCTGGCGCTCTCAAGGTGACATTCCCGTTGGCCATTAGCCCAGCGCTTGCAATACTTGAAAATGGTGCAAACGCGGGTGCTCTTGCAGTTCTTGCATTGTCAGATGTTGAGAATCAAGCAGGTGGTGCGATCTTCGATAACACGAAGACCGATTACGCAGCACGTGTTGCAAGTGACCGAGTTATCTTCAATGCTGCTCTCAGTGGCGATACGGCCATTGACGCAATGCTTGGAGCGCTTAGTTCAGCGAATCCAGGTGCACCACGTGCAGTTGGAAATGCTGCTGCAATTGCAAAGATGAACGCTCTGCAGGCCAACACCGGAAAGATCAACGTCCCAACCATCACGATGGTTGGTGTTGCTGATCCGATTACGCCAGCAGGCTCATCTGTACGAATTGCCCAGGCCTTTGCTCAGCAATACGCTGACGAAAAGGCCGCGGCATTTAAGGACTATGCAAAAACGCATACCTACGAGCCACCGAAGAAGGACTTGCTATCGCTCTGGAGCACAACTCCATCTGCGTACACGACCTTCGACTCAAACGGATCGCCGATATCGACAACTCCAGCGGCACCGGGTACAAACCACTGTAACTTCACAGCGGCCCAGTACTTGGTAGTGGCGAAGGAGCTTGTCACGGCTGGAACAACTGGAAGCTTCCTCGGAGGTGGCACGCTCATGAATTTGGTTCGCAAGGCCAAGAACTTGAGCATTGACCCATTCTTCGACGCACCGTTGTTGAAGTATTACCAGCAGTAATTAACGAAGTGAGAGGGGGCCTGGGAAACCGGGCCCCCTCTTTGCTATTCCATTTAGCCTTTTCAAGCCACCTTCTACTAGCCTTGAATAACTATGATCACGATTTCTACTCCTGAGGCGATGTTCCAATTAGGCGTGAAGATTGGGGCACAATTGCGCGCTGGGGATGTTCTAGTCCTCAACGGACCATTAGGTGCCGGCAAAACGCTATTAACGCAGGGAATCGGCGATGCGTTGGGAATTACGGGAATCACATCACCGACCTTCGTAATCTCAAGAATTCATAAAGCGGGATCGGCTGGTGTTCCACTTATTCACGTGGACGCATATCGGTTGATTCAATCCGAAAATCCAAGCTTCTCACTTGATGATTTGGATCTGGATAGCGAAAGAGAAAATGCGATTACCGTCGTCGAATGGGGTGGCGATCTTGCGGCCCGATTGTCTGATGAGCGTTTAGAGATCTTTATTGATCGAACCAAGGAGATACGCGAAGTCAAAGCAGTCGGCCTCGGCTCCCGATGGAAGAATTTTTCTTTGTGAGCATCACGCTGGCAATCGATACATCTACATCCCGCACTTCAGTTGCGATCGTGGATGAGGGTGCACTGCTTTGGCATGGCTTCCGGGACGGTGCGACCTCCCATGGAAGCGCGGTTCCAGCTTTGGTTTCAGAAGCGCTGAACCGCGCTCCAATAATCGAGCAAGTAGTGGTGGGAATGGGACCGGGACCCTTCACCGGTTTACGAATTGGAATCGCATTCGCCCGCACTTTTGCTCTCGCGCGGTTGATACCCGTAATTGGAGTCTGTTCTTTGGATGCCATAGCGTCCCAAGTTCACGAGAAAGATGATTTCATTGTTGCAACCGATGCCAGACGCAGGGAAGTTTATTGGGCGCAGTATCGAGCGGGTGTACGAGTCGAAGGACCTCACGTTGATCTTCCCTCGGTCCTCGTGGAACGTGGGTTGCCGGTCTTCGGTGAAGGCGCCGTCAAGTATTCAATCGCCCAGAATGACGAAGACCAGTTTCCTGACATGGTCGCACTCGTGAACCTCGCCCAAGACTCAGATTTTCAAATTGATGAGCCACTTTATATTCGCCGCCCTGACGCCGTTCCAACAAGCGAGCGCGTCAAGTGATTACGTATCGCGAGATGATCGCTCTCGATCTTCCAATGATAGTTTCCATGGAGCGTCAGGTTTACAGGACCGATGCTTGGTCTATGGCGCAATTTAAGGAAGAACTTGCAGCGGTGCCACGAAATCGCTTTTACATCATCGCTCAAGATGAGCAGAACCACATCGTCGGATACGCAGGAGTTTTCTCTCCTGATACCGGCCTTGATGCCGATGTGCTGACGTTGACGGTTGCACCGTCATGGCGTCGACAAGGAATTGGTCGGGCTATGTTGAACCAACTCATTGACTGGGCGATCGCGCGACTAGCCCCTGCGATTTTTCTCGAGGTGCGTGAGGGCAACGTTGAAGCAAGTCCACTTTATGCATCCGCAGGTTTCCTTGCTATTTCGTCGCGGAGCAATTACTACTCCCTCGGTGTCAATGCGGTAATTATGAAGAAGGATTTGAATGAAGTCTGAGCCTTTGGTTTTGGGGATCGAGACCTCATGTGACGAGACAGCGGTTGGAATAGTTCGTGGGCGAACTCTCCTTGCAAATGTGATTGCATCAAGTGTTGAAGAGCATGCACTTTTCGGTGGCGTCGTGCCAGAGATCGCAAGCCGTGCGCATCTCGAATCCATCCTTGTGGTGCTTGACGCCGCACTGAAGGAATCAAAGATTTCGCTAAATGACATTGATGCAGTCGCAGTAACAGCAGGACCTGGACTGGTAGGCGCGCTGCTAGTTGGTGTTTCATCAGCGAGTGGTCTGGCTTTAGGACTTGGAAAGCCTTTGTACGGCGTAAACCACCTTGCGGCTCATGTCTCCGTTGACTTGCTTACCCACGATGAACCAGTTGTACCCGTGATTGCACTTCTTGTTAGCGGCGGACATTCATCCCTTCTTCAAATCGATGACATCACCTCCTCTGTCGTAAAACTTGGCGAGAGCATTGATGATGCAGCGGGAGAGGCGTTCGACAAGATCGCTCGTGTTATGGGACTGGGTTTTCCGGGCGGGCCTGCTATCGATCACGAAGCAAGACTCGGCAACGCCCGCGCAGTCGACTTCCCCCGTGGTCTAACGCAAAGTGGAGACTGGCAAACCCGTCCTTTCGATTTCTCTTTCTCAGGTCTAAAAACGGCAGTAGCCAGATACTTGGAATCGACTCCGAAATTTATCCGAGCCGATGTTGCGGCATCCTTCCAAGAGGCGATCGTCGATGTTCTATTGCTTAAGGCGCTGGCCGCCTGCAAGAAAACGGGTATCGATACCTTGGTTATCGCCGGCGGAGTCGCAGCGAATTCGCGCCTTCGAACCCTCGCCGCGGAGCGCTGCCAGGCGGCAAAGATCCGCCTACGAGTGCCTCCGGCTGGACTATGCACGGATAACGGGGCCATGGTGGCATCCCTTGGCTCCTTGATGGTGGCTTCGGGTCGTTCTCCCAGCCAAGTCGATCTTGAGGCCGATTCCAGCCTTCCTGTCACATCGGTGAGCCTGAACTAGCCTTTGCGCAAAATTGACCCTAGGCAGGCTCCCTCCTAGGCTTGGCGTTAGCACTCTCACCCCGAGTCTGCTAGCCGGCCTCAAGCCAGTTAGCGCCAGGGCAAAGAGGGATAAGGCAAGAGATAAACCACTGAACGCAATAACCAAAGGAGTAATAAAGATGGCCGTTGCCATTAAGCCACTAGAAGACCGCATCGTTGTTAAGGCCCTAGAGGCCGAGAAGACCACTGCATCAGGTCTGGTCATTCCTGACACCGCAACTGAGAAGCCTCAGGAAGGAACCGTTATTGCAGTAGGACCAGGTCGCTTTGACGATGGAGCTCGTGTTCCGATGGATGTCAAAGTTGGCGATGTCGTTCTTTACAGCAAGTACGGCGGAACTGAAGTTAAGTACAACAACGAGGAGTACTTGGTGCTCTCGGCCCGCGACATTCTCGCCGTGATTGAGAAGAAGTAAATGGGAAAAATTCTTGAGTTCGACGAAAACGCTCGTCGTGCGATGGAGCGCGGAGTCAACATTCTTGCTGACACCGTAAAGGTAACGCTTGGACCTCGTGGTCGAAACGTCGTTATCTCCAAGTCGTACGGCGCTCCAACAATTACCAACGACGGTGTAACCATTGCGCGCGAGATCGAACTTTCCGATCCCGTCGAAAACATGGGTGCACAGTTGGTTAAGGAAGTTGCTACAAAGACCAACGATGTTGCTGGCGATGGCACGACAACAGCCACCGTTTTGGCCCAAGCAATGGTGAAGGAAGGTCTTCGTAACCTTGCCGCCGGCGCACAGCCAATGGATATCAAGGCCGGAATTGAAGCCGCAGTTGCATCCATCATCGAGCGCCTTCGCGAGAACGCGACCGTCATCAACGACAAGTCGCAGATCGCAAACGTCGCCACCATCTCAGCCCAAGATCGCGCAATCGGAGATCTAATTGCCGAAGCGATGGACAAGGTTGGTAAAGACGGAGTCATCACTGTTGAAGAATCTTCAACAACTGGCCTCGAACTTGAATTCACCGAAGGCATGCAGTTCGACAAGGGCTACATCTCTCCTTACTTTGTGACCGATCAGGATCGCATGGAGACTGTCCTTGAGGATGCCTACGTTCTTATCAGCGCAAACAAGGTTTCTGCCTTAGCCGAACTTCTTCCAATCTTGGAAAAGATCGCGCAAGCCAGCAAGCCATTGCTGATCATTGCCGAAGACATCGACGGCGAAGCGCTTTCTACCCTTGTTGTAAACAAGATCCGCGGAGTATTCACTTCAGCCGCAGTCAAAGCCCCAGGCTTTGGTGATCGCCGCAAGGCAATGCTGCAAGACATCGCCATCCTTACAGGTGGACAGGTTGTCTCTGCTGAATTGGGCATGAAGCTCGATCAGGTAGGCCTTGAGGTTCTTGGCCGTGCACGTCGCATCGTCATCACCAAAGACACCACAACAATTGTTGACGGTGGCGGAGATAAGAAGGCGGTCGAAGCTCGCGTCTCTGAAATTCGCGGTGAACTTGAGAACACCGATTCCGAGTGGGATCGCAACAAGCTTCAAGAGCGCGTTGCAAAACTCGCTGGCGGAGTTTGTGTCATCAAGGTCGGCGCCTACACCGAAGTTGAACTCAAGGAAAAGAAGCACCGTCTTGAAGATGCAATCTCTGCTACTCGCGCTGCGGTTGAAGAGGGCATCGTCGTTGGCGGAGGCGCGGCACTTGTGCACGCGGCTGATTCCCTTGAAGGCGACCTCGGATTCCACGGCGATAAGGCAGTCGGAGTTCGTTTAGTCCGAAAGGCTTGCGACGAACCCCTTCGTTGGATCGCCGAAAACGCCGGTGTCGAAGGATACGTAGTTGTAGCAAAGGTTCGCGCGATGAAGCCTCACGAGGGTTACAACGCTGCAACCGGTGTCTACGGCGACCTCACCGTCGATGGCGTTATTGATCCAGTCAAGGTGACACGATCTGCGCTCGCAAATGCTGCATCAATTGCCGCGATGTTCATTACAACTGAAGCGGTTGTATACGAGCGTCCAGAGACTGATGAAGCCGATGCTGGTGGCTCTGGCCATTCACACGGCCCAGGTGGACACTCGCACTAACAAATAGGAACACAAAAGACGGACCTCGCATATGCGGGGTCCGTCTTTTATTAAGTAGCGTTTTATAAAATTGTCCCAAAAAGGGGGCGGAGCCGCTATGAGATTTCGATATTATTTATAGTTTTCTGTGGATTCTCTACTTGCCTTGATAGTTCTATCCGGGAGTCCCATACTGAAAAAATGAGAAGTCGCCGACTAATCGTCACATACGTGACCGTTGTCTTTCTGGCGTTTTCTTCTTTGAGCGTGGCAACCGGAAGCGCTCCAACCAACACGGATGCGAAAAAGCGTTTGGCCTATTGCGGATCCATTCCGAATGGTTCTTCCCTTGAAGTGGTGGCGACGACGCGAATGTTCCTTTACATTCCGAAAGATATCTATCCGCGTCTTAAATTGAATACTAAATCATTTGGTGCCACGGCGAGTCCGATTTCAAATGCCGGAGCGGATGGATACGCACAAAGTCAGAAAGCGAAGTCCAGCTGTTGGTCGCACTATTTCGAATTCGATTTATCGCCTGCGAATAGATCTCAAGTGGGCAAAGTTGATATTAGTTCGAAGAGTGCATTCAAGAACGTTTCGAATTACCTCATCCATTTTAGGGTTGTGGTTAATCCACCAAGTGCGACTAAAGAGATGCCGGGCAACGGCACGGTAGTTGGACATGTGGTTCTCGGACCCGTGTGTCCAGTTGAGCGCATTCCTCCGGATCCCGCATGTGCACCGAGACCATATAAAACGTCAATTTATGCGTGGAGCGTGACGACCGGTAGCACTTACCAACGTGTCAACACTGATGCCTCAGGAAGTTTCAAGCTTTCTCTCGTCCCCGGAGATTATTCCATCGCGGTCACTTCACCGGCGAATGGTGCCGCATATCCACGCTGCGCGCCTATCGACGTTACAGTGAAGGCGAAAGCTGTTCAAAATGTAACTATCAATTGCGACACGGGTATTCGGTAAGCAATTTCGAAGCCAGTAGGCTCCTCACATGAGCGGGATATTTATTGCATTCGAAGGCGGAGAAGGCTCAGGAAAATCCACGCAGACGCAGATCATCAAGTCTTGGTTTGAGAAGAAAGGTCGCACTGTTGTTCTCACGCGTCAGCCCGGTGGCACCGACCTTGGCAAGCAACTGCGTCACATACTTCTAGATCTTCCTTCTAAAGAAGTGGCTCCGATTACCGAGGCACTACTTTTTGCGGCTGACAGGGCCGAACATATGCACCGAGTTATTCGCCCAGCTTTAACAAAAGGGGAAGTTGTAATTTGCGATCGGTATGTTGCTTCATTCATTGCCTATGAGAAGGGTGGTCGGCAATTGGATGCCGAAGAGATCTATCGCCTCTCGCACTGGGCAACCGATTCTCTAGCCCCTGACCTAACGGTTCTGTTGGATATTCCGCCCAAGAGTGGCTTGGCTCGAAG
>JANXZF010000089.1 GCA_025355665.1 Actinomycetes bacterium | reverse complement strand
GTGGTTCGGGTGCTATGTACCTCCGCTCTACTCCGATCAGTTGCTTCATCTCAGAAGTTAAAAGGGTCATGGCAAAACTGCTAATGGAAATGCTTCGATCAAAAACTCCGGCCGCAGGAGGCTATTACATAGAGCACCGGTGGACGTTGGCCACGGCTTAGACATTATGTTTTCACGTACTTTTGCAACGCCACGATAATCCTTCAAGCCCTCGGGGACCACGTATTCAATCGTATTTACCAAAGCTTCTGGTCCAACTCCAGCTGCATTCAAAACCTTTACGACTGCTTCGTACATGGTCTGTGCTTGCGCAACGATATCGCCGGCATGAAGCGCCTCTTGCGTCTCCATGTCCAAAGCCGCAAAGCCTGACATGTAAAGAGTTTTGCCGGCGATCACACCAGGGGTATACGACAAGGTGTCGTAACGGCTCCATCCGGGATTAACCGCGGTAAGTGGATACTTCGATGCGACTAAGTCAATTGCCACCAAGACCCCCGGTTCGTGCAATTGTGACATAAGAATCCCGCCTGCTCCCGGGAATACTCCGGCCCCGCCAAGGAGTTCTTTTCTCACCCTAGAGGCTTTGCCGTAGATCGAACGAGATTCTGGTGTCGAGTAGTCATAGGTTGTTACCGCATTGTCCAGAGTCAAACCAATGCGGCCCAGCAATTCTTTGCCACGTTCGAGACAATATCGATACTGGGCGACGAAGTCGCCGGGATGGACAACATCTCCTACTTCGTCAATGGGTAACAGCGTTGGCAGAAAAACCGATCCGTCATGGCCCTCAACCATCGTGTTGCGAGACCAAGTCTCATCGTCTCCGACGTTCAGGCTCTTTCCTCCGCCCGTCGTTGCATATACCTCAATCTCCGCAAACGCCTCTCGTCGAAGAAGGGCGTCGACGACCACCGTAGTTACCGTTGGCTTATGGCCCTTCAGACGTCCAATTCTGATTTCTTGGCAATCTTCATAATGAGGCAAACCTTTGACGGTGACATTCTCAACTATCCGTGTCACATCTGCCATCGTCATATCAGCTGCTTCAAGAATACGTTCAATCTTGTCATAGGAAGTCGATACCTGATCTCGCATCCCCCCAACTATGACCATGCGCTGAGTACTTGAGTCATAAGTGCTCGCAGTATGACCCGAAATGAAAGCATCCTTGCCAGAGGTTAGCCCAAGACTGAAGGTGTAATCGGCATATTTGTACCAGGGGAATTTCGCTGGTTCTATCGCCTTAAAGGTGCTCACATTTCTCCCTATCGTGTTAAGTTCGCAACTTTGGCAGAAAAGGTTGAAATATCCGCCAAATCTTCGATACTGAAAATCTCGTCGAAAAATTGACCAGCTTCACGCGAGTTCGGACATTGGGCAATAAATTTTTCGGCTAAGGCGCTTCGCGACAGTCGATTAGTCGGGCTACCAGCACTCGCGGCCACCTCTCCGGCAAAGACACGCCCGTCCTTGGTCGTTATCAAGACTGATCCTGCAGCGGCAGCCGCGGGCGCGTCGCTTCTTGGCGAGGTGTAGCTAAATTT
Source organism: Actinomycetes bacterium (assembly GCA_025355665.1). GTDB lineage: Bacteria > Actinomycetota > Actinomycetes > Nanopelagicales > Nanopelagicaceae > QYPT01. The sequence goes on along the minus strand of JANXZF010000089.1, from coordinate 2,168 downwards.
CTTCGCAATTGCAGAAACCTCGTCTCTCGAAATCGAGGCTTCAGAAAAGGTGGCGACGACCAAAACGCTGTCAACAATCAATGCAGCAGCAGACCAAGGTAGCGAAAACTTAGCAGCGTAAGGAGTGGTTGGTTGAAATTTGTCCGATAACGGTTCGCATACTATGTTTGCTGAATCTGGGTGCACGAGAGCTTCGATGGATTCAACATCTGAGGGCATATATCCAGCGCTCTTGGCAAGATTCCAAGCAACTTTCACTGCGTCCAAAGTTACATGCGAAAGTTGGCACGCTGGGTACGGTTTAATTGTTATCTTTGCGGCTTGCCAGGTGGATCCAAGTCCATAAGTAATGGATTCAACATCCACCGCTCGATCGGAAAGTGTCTTGTAGATACCGTATTCACCTTCTAAAACCGTCTCTGGGCCAGTTGCACCGTGGCTAGCCAACGTTGCAGCAGTGATTCCTGCCTGGGCAGCGATACCCGGGTGAATTTGCTTCGTTGAAGACCCTGTATTTAGGAACTCCAGCAATCCGCCCGAAAAACTTCCGGCGATGCCCATCGCATTCACTGTTTGATCCAGCGACAACCCCATCAGTTTCGCGGCAACTACTGAACTGGCAATGGTTCCGCAAACTTGAGTAGCGTGCAGGCCTCGGGAGTGAAAACCATATGGAGCCGCACCACCAAGTCTGCAGATAATCTCTAGACCCAGGGCATATGCAGTAACAACATCTTTGCCAGTTTTATTCAAAGATTCGCCAATTGCCCAGGCCGTTGACAATGTTGGTGCTGTTGCGTGTACCAATCCCCCGGCATGTGTGTCATCAAAATCAAGAGCGTGAATCAAGATACTGTTGTAGAAGGCTGCGGAGGGGACGGACGTCCGTTGATCACTTCCCCACATCGACGCTGCATCCGACTTCCCAGATTCGCTGACGGTCGCTGCGGCTGCTCGCGCAATTTCTGTACTTAGACCTCCGATGGCGTTGCCGATTCCATCTGCACAGTGCTCTTTTACGATTACTTGAACATTTTTCGGTATTTCTGACCACGTTAAAGCAAGTGCCCATTCGGCAAGCTGTCGGGCAGCGGTCATTCTGTAGCCCTACTTTGAATCTGACTTTGAAGCAGAGAAGGCGCCGTCTGCCTCCAATTCAGCCACTTTGCCCTTGTTGTACTTCAACAATGAAGTAAGGACAAAGTCAGAATGCTCATTTCGTTGGGGAGCACGATGATGATCGTTTCGCACTTTCCCTACCTTCACAGGTGAGGCAACCTGCTTAACTTTCCCGTATCGAGGATGCTCCGTTTCAATAATCATTTCGCGGGCAACCGTGTGAGGTTCTACCAAACTTTCCGCGATGGTGTTGATGGGACCACAAGGGATCGATGCAGCATAAAGCTTTGTCAACCAGAATTCCGTGCTCTGCTCCTTTACAATTTCCTCCAGAATCGGAATCAAAATACTCGAATTCTCTAGACGAGTTTTAAATGTTAGAAAACGCGGATCCTGTGCCAATTCTGGCCGATCAATCACGACTGTCAAACGTTGCCAGAATTTCTCCTTAGCGCATCCAATGATGAGCCAACCATCAGATGCCTCGAACGCCTGAAACGGCACGAGAGATGGATGTGCAGAATGCCGGGTTCGGATAGGCGTGAAACCGGCATTCAGATGCCAGGTTGCTAGATAGGCAAGCATTCCAATTGCGGTGTCATACAAACTTATATCGCAATCCATACCGATGCCGTCTCGTCGGGCGGCGTGCAACGCAACCAACAACGAAATTGATGACACTAATCCGCCTGAATAGTCCACCATGGAAAGTCCGGATTTTGTCGGCGGCCCTTCTGGCTCGCCTGTCACGTCCATCCATCCAGCCAGTCCCTGCAAAATATAGTCATAACCTGGTTCACTCGACCGAGGACCAGTCATTCCAAACCCCGTAAGCGAACAGCACACTATCGCTGGATTGAGATGCTTCAAATCATCATAAGTAATGCGCATTTTCGCTGGAACGTCACCTCGCAAATTACTAAATACGACATCCGAGACCTTAACTAGATCTTCAAAAACGGCGCGACCTCCCGGCGTATTGAGGTTGATGGAGATTGACTTCTTATTCCTATTGAACGTTTCAAAAAACAGCGAATCCTCTCCCTCCG
>JANXZF010000020.1 GCA_025355665.1 Actinomycetes bacterium | reverse complement strand
TGAAGGGCTTACGGTCGCGCAGGTTCTTCCCTATATTCTGGGACCTGCGCTTGCTCGGTTGAAGATGACCTTCGAGTCCTTTCAGGCCTACCGTGATTTCTGGAAAGTGCATCCAGCTTTTGCGAAAGGGTGGAGTGGAGTGCTCGAAGAGTATGTCGACTATGACCTGCACGGAACACCGCCGGCCATGACCGCCAGCAGCAACGGAGCGGCAGTCGAGGAAGACAGCATTGACTTGTTTGGTAATGAACTGCTCGAGAGCACGCTTCTAAATTTGAGGGAAGAAGTGCTGATGGTGCGTGCGATGCGGGGGCTGCAGAACGAGGAGACTCCTCTCTATCCCGAAGCGGCGCTCTTTGAAACCTTGAAGAAATACCCAAAAATCAAAGTTGTCACCATTCCTGATACAAACCATTACGACATACTTCTCTCAGACGTTGGCGCAAAAGCATGCGCCAACCTTATTTATGGGTCCGATTAAGGAGAAATCACATGGCTGGTTCGCTTCAAGGCAAACGAGCTTTTATTACCGGATCACTTCAAGGTATCGGACTTGGTATTGCAACTGCCTTTGCGCGCCAAGGTGCCGATCTTGTTCTTCACGGACTAGGTGACCAAGCCCTAGTTGATTCGGCAATTGCAACAGTGAAGGCAGCGGGGGCACAAAAGGTTGAAGGTTACGTAACGGACTTAAGAGATTCGACGGCAACTGAAGAACTCGTGAAGAAGATTCTCGAAGGTGGCAGAGTCGACATTTTGGTGAATAACGCTGGGATTCAACACACAGCGACAATCGAGAAGATGCCAAGGCAAAAATGGAACGACATCATCGCCGTCAATCTTTCTTCGTTCTTTGACACGATGAGATTGCTCTTGCCCGAAATGGAAAAGGCGGGATATGGCCGCGTAATCAACATCGCATCGGTCCACGGTTTGGTCGCATCCCTTGCAAAGGCTCCATATGTATCGGCAAAACACGGGGTAGTTGGTCTGACGAAAGTGGCTGCTTTGGAATACGCGAAGTGCGGCTCGCGCGAAACAGGTGGCGTGACCGTGAATGCAATCTGCCCGGGCTGGGTTGAGACATCACTCGTCGAACCGCAGATTCAGGAGCGCGTTGATAAATTCGGTGGAGATCGCGCCGCCGGTATTGCCGATCTACTCAATGAGAAGGAACCGAGCAAGAGGATGACTTCACCAGACGACATTGGTGAATTGGCACTTTGGTTGTGCAGTAAGTCTGCGCACAATATTACTGGCGCCGCTATTCCTATTGATGGTGGTTGGACAGCTCAGTGAGGAAACGGTTGGGAGTTTTGCTTGCATTAAGTTTTCTTGCACCAATCCCGTTTGCACAAGCAGCGCCCGTATATGTATTTCCCATTGTCGGCTGCAATGTTCATTACGCGCATTCGCATCATGACTATCCCGCCACCGACATTTTGGGAAAGATTGGTTGCAAATTTGTTGCGGTGACTTCGGGTGTGGTGGATGAGGTTACATCGGTCGATAAATTCAGTTGGAAAACCGATTTAGGTTCGCAGCGCGGGGGGTTGTCCGTTTCCATTGTTGGTGATGATGGGGTGAGATATTACGGTTCGCATCTCAGCAAGATTGCTGCGGGTATTAAGCCCGGTGTTCGTGTGAAAGTTGGTCAGTTGCTTGGCCTGCTTGGCGATTCGGGAGATGCAAAAGGGACGGCACCGCATGTTCACTTTGGAATTTCATGGCCCACACCAAAAGGAATATGGTGGGTTAGGCGAGGCGAACTTTATCCTTGGCGATATTTGGATCTGTGGCGTGCAGGTAAAGATGCCTCCCCTGCAAAGTCAGTTGCTGCACTTGAAGCAAAAGTTGGAACCGTTCCAAAACATGTCGGTTATTGAGTGAATTAAAAAAAGAAGTGCCCCTGCGATTTCTCGCAGAGGCACTTCTACTTAAAGTGGTGTGTATTAGTTAGCAGTTACGGCGTCGGCCTGAGGACCCTTTGGACCCTGTACGACCTCGAACGATACTGACTGACCCTCTTCAAGGGACTTGTAACCATTTCCTTGGATTGCTGAGTAGTGAACGAATACATCTTGTCCGCCACCATCAACTGCAATGAAACCGAAACCCTTTTCAGAGTTGAACCACTTAACTGTGCCTGTTGCC
>JANXZF010000134.1 GCA_025355665.1 Actinomycetes bacterium | reverse complement strand
AGCGCCACGATCGTGACGATTGATATTCCGAGCGTATGGCCCACAAGAGGGATAAGATCGAAGACAAAGACCAACATGCCTAGTGCTATCGGCGAGGGCAGGCCAAGAGAAGCCGCCAGGGCGAATATCGCGAAACCTGAGATAAGCGCCACGGTTATTTGGCTGCCGATATACGTTCCGATTCGATCGAGAATTCCGTTGGTGAGTCTTGATACTCGATCTCTCCTAGATGCAGGTGCAAGCTTGAGACCCATTTCTATGATCTTGGGCAATGAGGCAAGAAAGTAGAGTGTAAGTACCAAGACCGTTAGCACAGAGAATGTTCCTGACAACACTGTTTTGCCAACCCCAACAACGCCGCCAAAAGCAGTGACGAACAATGTTCCATCTGCGGAGATGGATGCAAGCTTCTTCTGGATGGAATCAACGATTCCGTAATGATCATTGAGTGATGCGATTGTGTGATTATGTTTGAGGTCATTGAGCAGGCTTGGTGCTTGCTTTATCAAGTGGGTACCTTGGGATACCACCGGCGGGATAACAAGCCAGGCAAACAAAGCGACGAAAGCAAGAACGGCGACGAACATTATTGCCACTGCTTGACCTCGTGAAAGCCCTTTCCTTCTAAAGAATTCAACGGCCGGATTGAGCCCCGTAGCCAGAAACAGCGCGATAATGATTAGCACAAAGATTTGGCTTGCAGCTGCAAGGGATCGCAAGAGGACAATTGACAGAAGTCCACCGCTGGTCGCCAGAAATCCAAAGTAGAACGGATGCGAGTGGTTTATCGGCGCTCCAGGTAATCCAAAATCAGACGGGGCCTTTTTACTTCTCTTTTGAGTCTTATTTTCGCTTTCAGAGGTAGCCATAACGACATTCTAAGCATTCTCTATATTAATGAGGGCTCAACGCGGGCGAATTCATCTCTGGTTAACATTCATAGGAGACAATGTCCTCATGCCACTGCGAATCACTGGGTTGGGAGATGAGATCTCCACGGTCGCAGGACTACCTTGGGAACAACCCCTGGAGCTCTGGCCAGAGGATCCAACTCTTGCTGAAAAACGTGGAATCTCACGACATGTTGTGCGGTTGGTGCGAGCCAATGAGGCTCTAGACAGCGAAATTTATGCGGTGAAGGAGACTGTTTCCGAGTTCGCTAATCGGGAATATCGACTCCTCCGCGAACTCGCGAGTATGGGGGCGCCGAGTGTTGATCCCATCGCGGTGGTCGAGGGGCGCGAGGACGCGCAAGGGGAAGAACTGCCGCCAGCTTTAGCAACTCGATTTCTTCCTTTCTCATTGCCGTATCGAGTATTGCTCTCTGGGAACGTGGATGCACATGACGTGATGAACATGGCGAATGCGTTGGCACTTCTCTTAGTTCGTCTGCATCTTCTTGGATTCTGGTGGGGCGATTGCTCCTTGTCCAACGCACTATTTAGACGCGATGCCGAAGGCTTTGCTGCCTATCTAGTTGATGCAGAAACCGGCGAGTTTCATAAGACGCTTTCGACCGGCCAGCGCGAACATGACCTAGATATCGCCCATTTCAATGTTGCCGCAGAATTGGAAGATCTCGCCCTTTCTGGGGTGTTGTACCCCGGCATGGATCCAGTGCGCGCAAGTGATGGGGTGATCAAGCGGTATCGCCGACTGTGGGCCGCGCTGAAGGAACCTCAACTTCTTGATCCAAAAGATCGTCATGCGGTTGAACGCGCAATGCGCCAGCTTCAAGATCTTGGTTTTGCGGTTGAGGAAGTCTCGGTTTCTCTGGACGGAAAACATCAAGCGCTCGCGTTCCAGCCGAAACTTGTAGCGGCCGGATATCACCAGGCGAGATTGCGTGCCCTCACAGGGCTTGAGACTGAGGAACTTCAAGCGAAGAGATTGTTGGCATCCTTTGACCGATATCGGACTAGGGAAGAAAAGCCTGGCGTATCGGCCGAGCAGGTTGCAGGGCGCTGGATGCGCGAAGTCTTCAATCGGATTAATGAGTTGGTACCAGAACATCTTCGGGGGCGGATCGAACCAGCACAGTTCTTCCACGAAGTGCTGGAGCACCGCTGGTATTTGAGCGAGAAGGCCGGCCACGATGTGGGACTGGAATTCGCCGCCAACTCGTACATTGCCGAGATCCTGCCATTTCGTAGAGATTCGGGTGTTGCTTTCAGGTGATAATAGGCGAGTGACGTTACCTTCTAATTTTGGTCGTGCCTTCGATTTAAGTGGTCTTGGGAAAACGCCGAACACAAAACCTTTGACCTCAGTAGGCAGGCAGGTAACGGCTGCCAACCTCACAAGTGAATTTGTTGCCCTCTCGAAAACTCAAGTAGTCATACTTTTATGTTGGTCTTCGCGAAGCCCTGAGTCACTTGCCGTGCTCGACATACTTGGAAAATTGCAGACAAGTGATGGAAACAAGTGGGTCCTGGGTTCAGTCAACGTCGATACCGAAGCTCAAGTGGCGACCGCACTTCAAGTGCGCACAGTCCCTTATGCAATTGCTCTTGTGGCCGAACAAATCATTCCGCTTTTCGAGCAAAGTTACCCTGAAGCTCAGATTCGTGCGGTGGTCGACAAAGTGCTGTCAATTGCCGCAGAGCAAGGTATCGGCTCTCCTGTAGAGGAGACGATGGAACCCGAAGAGATCGAGGCTTTTGCGGCTCTCGACTCCGGAGATTTCGTGACTGCCGAGGCGGCTTACAAGAAACTGCTTGAACGCAAACCAAACGACAATTTTACGAAACTTGGATTGGCGCAAACTCAACTCCTGATTCGAACGAAGGGGCTGGATTTAGCCGAAGTAACTAAACTCGCTGTGGATCAGCCCAAGAATTTGGATTTGCAGATCCAGTGTGCCGATTCTGAAATGATCGCTGGAAATGTTGATACGGCATTTAGCCGGTTGCTGGACTGCGTGAGAACTTTTGCAGGGGAGGAGCAAGCGCGGGCTAAAAACCACCTGCTCGAGTTGTTCTTGCTGATTGATCCAGCGGACATTCGACTTGTAAAGGCTCGCAGCGCCCTAGCCAGCGCCCTGTACTAAGTGAATTCTCCTTCGCGCAAGATGTTAGGCGCACTATTTTTCCTATTTGGTTTCAGCATCATTGCGTGGGTTCCCCGGTTCCCTGAGATTAAGCACAATCTTCATGTCAGCAATGGAGAATTCGGAACCTTGTTAAGTGTTAGCGCGATTGGCTCGCTTGCGGCGCTTTTGACAGTTGGTCAACTTGTACATCGTTACGGAGCGCGTGTGCTCATGCTGACAAGTGCCACGGTTCTGTTTGGTTCTATAGCCACAATTGTCCATCTGAGTTCGACGTGGCAATTCGCACTTTGCAATATGGCATTCGGCGCGGGCGTTTCTGCATTTCATATTTCGATCAATAGTCAAGGTTTGCATGAGCAAGCGCCAAATGGCGAGAAACTGATCCCTAGATTGCACGGGCTTTGGTCGTTGGGTGCTCTTTCAACGGCAATCCTTTCCGGCTTCCTTGCAGGAAGAGTCTCGCTCGTGCTGCACATCGACATACTGTGTGCAGTGGCATTTGTCATTGTCGTTGTAATCATCAACCGCCTTGGAAGTTCTCTGATTACGGCAAGCGAGAAAGTCGATTACCAGTACTTGGTTAGGGCGCTCTTCACGTCTTTCAAAGTTGACTGGGTGATGAGTCTTGGAATGATTTGTGCGGTTATGCTCGAATTTGCATCCGGAGATTGGTCAACGCTTTTCGCTAATCAAGAACTGCATATGAGCGCGGGCATCAGTGCAATCCCATATGTCATTTTCGTGCTAGGAATGATCTTTGGTCGCCTGTTGGTACATCGCGTTGTCGAACACATTGGCATCTCGACGCTGATCCGGACACTGACCGTCGTTGGAGGGGCATCCTTCATCGCGTCAGTTGCAGTGGGGCGTGCTTTGAGTGCGAGTCATCACGTTGTGGCGCTCCTAGCTTTTGGTATTGGATCACTACTTGGTGGACTAGGTGCTTCATTCCTCGCACCACTATTTATGGACGCTGCTAACCGTCGCTCAAGTGCCCCCGGAAGTGTTGTGATCGGGCAGTTGGGGGCTTTGAATACGGCCCTCGCATTTCTATGTAAAGGGATTATCGCTTGGACCGCGCAACTCACATCAATTGGAGTTGCCTTGGCTATCCCGAGCGCTATGTTGATGGCGGTGGCCTTTACCGCCAAAGCATTCAAGGAAGGTGACAGTGCATGAGCGAATCAGCGAGTAATAGGCCGCCCAAGAAATTTATGACCGCGGTGCTGCTTTCCTTCTTCCTGGGCTCTTTGGGAATCGATCGCTTCTATCTGGGTTATCCACGTCTTGGAATACTCAAACTTCTTACGATGGGAGGATTTGGAATCTGGACCGTCTTGGATTTCATATTCATCGTGACCAGACAACTTCTGTCAGCCGACGGGCAGCCGTTAGCGTAGAACCCATGAGATTTAAGGCACCTACTATTTGAGCTGAAGCCAGATAGTCGCAAGCGGCGGCACTCGGAGGGTGACTTGATTGCCTGAAATTGCCTCGGCAACTAAATCAATATTTGAAACTCCGCTTCCACCGTAGGCAAGATCATCGGTGTTCATAACCTCATGCCAAGTTCCAGAAGTCGGAAAAGGCATCGTGTACCACTCTTGTGGCACGGGGGAGAAGTTGGTAACGCACACTAACGGCTTGCGAGATTGGTCCCAGCGAACAAAGGCAAGAATATTTCCCGCAGCATCATGGTTGACCAGCCACGTAAAACCTTCGGGTGAAGTGTCTTGTTCCCATAGCGCAGGAATTGAGCGGTAGTTCACATTTAGGCTCTGCACCGTTTTTTGAATTCCGCGGTGCTCGTCGAATTGAGTCAGGTACCACTGCAAGCTTTCGCTATCTTTCCATTCATCATTTTGTGCAAATTCACACCCCATAAAGAGCAATTTCTTTCCAGGGTGAGCCCACATATACCCGTACATCGCACGCAAAGTGGCCAATTTCTGCCATCTATCACCTGGGAATTTATTGACCAGAGATCCTTTGCCATGGACAACTTCGTCGTGGGAAATGGGCAAAACATAATTCTCGCTCCATGCGTAAAGGATCGAGAAAGTGATTTCATTGTGGTGATGCACTCTGTGGATTGGATCCCTAGCCAAATATGACAAGGTGTCGTGCATCCACCCCATATTCCATTTGAATCCAAATCCAAGTCCGCCAGAATCGGTGCTTCGTGATACGCCAGACCACGCAGTGGACTCCTCAGCAATCATCATGATTCCGGGATGAGTCCTGTAGGCCGTTGACGTTGCTTCTTTGAGGAGTTGAACTGCTTCTAAGTTTTCGCGACCACCGAATTTATTCGGCAACCACTGACCTTCCTTTCGAGAATAATCGAGATAAAGCATGGAGGCGACCGCATCAACCCGGAGTCCGTCGATATGGAATTCGCTTAGCCAGAAGAGCGCGCTTGCAACAAGGAAATTTCTCACTTCGTTGCGGCCGAAGTTGAAGATCAGCGTTCCCCAATCGGGGTGCTCGCCCAGTCTTGGGTCCGCGTGCTCGTAGAGCGAGGTTCCGTCGAATTTGGCCAGTGCCCATTCATCTTTCGGAAAATGAGCAGGAACCCAATCAAGGATTACTCCGATATTTGCCTTATGTAATTCATTGACGAGGTATCTGAATTCATCGGGTGAACCAAAGCGAGATGTGGGGGCAAAGAAAGAGGTCACTTGGTATCCCCATGAAGGTCCATATGGATGTTCCATAACGGGAAGAAACTCCACGTGAGTGAATCCCTGCTCTCCCACGTACGAGATAAGTTCGGCGGCTAACTCGCGATAACTCAATCCCAGCTTCCATGAAGCAAGATGTATTTCATATACCGAAACAGGCGCTTTCCAAGATTGGAACTGACTTCGTTGACCGAGCCAGGAGTCATCTCCCCAGGCAAATTGCGATTCAGCCACAACGGACGCAGTTAGAGGAGGAATCTCAGTCTGCTGAGCCATCGGATCTGCGTGATCTACCCAGCGACCGTCCTTCTGGTGAATCGCATATTTGTATCGAACTCCACGTTCGATACCTGGAATGAAGATCTCCCAGATGCCGCTGTTGCCAAGAGAGGACATCTTGCTAGTTTCTTTGTCCCAGAAATTTGAATCGCAGACCAGGCTGACGCCATGTGCATTCGGCGCCCACACTGCGAACCGGGTTCCAAGTAATGCACCCGTTGCATCGCGTTCGACATGCGCACCTAGTGCCTCCCAGAGTTTTTCGTGACGACCTTCCCCGATTAGGTAAAGATCGAGTTCTCCAAGAGATGTCATGTACTTCCTAATCCAAATTTACGTACGCGATGTGGGCCACTTTGCCCGTAAGTCCTGCAGGATCGAGTCGGACGAAAGTATCTTGCTGCCAGTTAAATACTGAGTTGTCCAATAGGTCGTGCGCCACGAATCGTTCGGAGGCAAGACCTAGAGCGTTGATGTCCCAATGGACCGTCGTCTCCTGGGCGAAAGTTGGATCAAGATTGACTACCACAAGGACTAGATCCGACCCTTCGCGTTTGGAGTAGGCAATGATGGCATCTGATCCAGTGTTATGGAATACCAGATTTCGTAATCGTTGCAAGGCAGGATGCTCGCGGCGGATCTGATTGAGTTTGGTCACGAATGGCGCAAGAGTGTGGCCACTCTTTGCCGCTGCTTGCCAGTCTCGGATCTTGATCTGATATTTTTCCGAATCCAAATACTCTTCGGCGCCTTCGCGCAAAGGCAAGTGTTCAAATAATTCGTAACCAGCGTACATTCCCCACGAGGGTGAGAGAGTCGTAGCAAGAACTGCTCGCAATGCGAACATCGCTGGATTTCCACTTTGCAAATGGAAAGGCAGGATGTCTGGAGTGTTTACCCAGAAATTCGG
>JANXZF010000111.1 GCA_025355665.1 Actinomycetes bacterium | reverse complement strand
GAGGGTGGAACAACTCATTAGCCCCAGACAGAGCCGCACCCAGCGCACTCCGATGTTTCGGGTCGAGCTGCCAGAAATCTCGTTTTGCCATATTGATCGTTTCTAGAAATGCGGCAAGAAATACTTGCCATACCTGACGAGGATTGACACTACGAGAACCGTATAAATGCCTGCCACAACGACGTGATCCCAACCTCGTTTGAGAAATTCTGCCCACTTCTCATGCTTGGCCGCGGACATGTTGAATGTGTTGTCCAACAAATTAACGCGAAGCATCGTCGAGAAGACAGTGACAGTCGAGATTGTGACCACGAGACACCATGGGCAGAACGCCTTGATCACGAAGAACGACTGCGAAAGAAGCCAGAGTGCGAAACTAAGTCCAAGGAAGTAGACCGCAAGCGCTGTCTTCATAAACCATTTGGGGAATTGAGCACGGCTAAGTCCGGCGATTGCAAGTGTGATAACTACAGGCTCGCAGATTAAGCCGATGTAGGCGTTCGGAAATCCAAGCAGATTGGATTGCCATGACAGGGCCACCTTGCCGCATGACACGACTGCGTTGATATCGCAGAAGAGTTTCGAGTTTGCATTCTTCGCCAGGGTGATCGCATCGGCAGATAAGACAAGTGATGCGATGAGGCTCGCCAGGGAGGAGACCAACATTGCGATGTAAGTTCGACGATGAGTCACGACATCTCTAAGGCTCAGATCAACGCTCATTTGGTGCAACCCTTCGTCGAATTCATATATGGCCTCGGGCGCATAGTCTAATTGACCAGGCCATTGACACAAATCTCCTCGGGCGCACTTCCGCGGTGGATTCTTAAAGGGTTCTCCTATCGCCATACAGAATTAACCAAGAATTGGGAATTGCATAATTGGGCCAAGCATTCCATGCAGTCCGCCGAAATATGACCAGTCATTTGGTTTCTTCGAGAAAGAGCGGTCAGTAATCTCTCATGTACTTCGAAATCCATTCCGAGGGTTTCGATTTTCACGACGCAACCAATTGAACAAGGGAGAGAAAATGAAGAGAAGACTGGTTCGTAGCATTTTAGTAGCAAGTCTTGTATTTGGCGGTGGCGCGCTCACTGCGACAAGTGCCAGTGCGATTACCGACGCCCCTGGCGGAGGGATTCCATCCCCTAGTGCAACCCAGCTTATTCAGGCCATCCCCGCCGGAACAGGAAGTGGCATTCCATCGGTGGTGGGCGCCATAGCCTCTATCGGAGTGGTTGGAGCTCGCGCCATCGGTGTAATTGCATGGTGCACCTTTATCGGGTGTTGACCTCTTCTTTATCTGGACGCCAGAATCGTCATCGCCACTTGAAGAAGGCGGGGTTCTGGCGTTCGGCTTTTGTTCGCCAGCCGCGCAACATTGAGTCTAATTCATCGGTGTCACTGCTCACGCATCATGGAGAAAGAATCCTACTTGGGTCGTTTGCAAGAACACTTACTTTTGCAAATTCAAAAAAATCGAATCGACTTCACGATGTCCTTTTAGGACTCAGGACAAATCCTTAATAAATACCAATGAATTTTCGAAGATGAAATCCGAATCGTAGTCAATTGTTGCAACGTGATAGCTGTTCATCAACTCGATTCGTTGCTTTCGAGTCGACCCGACCTCATCCATGATGATCTCCGTATTTGTCACGGGCAACACATGATCTTCAACGCTATGAAAGAGCAACAACGGAGCCTTTACTAGCCCCAGTGTTGAACGAGCGCTCTTGAGCAACTGAGCCAATTGGACGACACCCTTTGTAGGCAGTGCGTCATAACTCCACTCTGATACGCCCGGTCGCTTTATGTCTCCGCCCACGGTTTTCAAATGCGTGCGAAACATTGCGACAAGCGGCGCGAATTTCGCTGCCAATCCAGGAATGTGAATCATGGGATTTACAAGAATGATTCCCGAAACCAAATCTGCGTGATGAGCCGAAACATAGAGCGTGGTGCCTCCACCCATGGAAAGACCAAAAATAAAGATCTTGTCGCAAACCTTGCTCAACTCGAGAAGTTCATTGCTAACCGTGGTGGTCCAGTCTTCCCATGAAACCTGATTGAGGTCCTCCCAGCGTCGACCGTGACCCGGCAATCGGGGAACGCGAACTGTGTAACCGCGCGCTCCGAGAAACTCCGCCCAGGGTCGCATCGCTGCAGGCGAGCCCGTGAATCCGTGTACTAAGAGAATTCCAATCTTGCCCTCAGACCCGGTGCCGCGAATACCAAAATCTTCAAGTAAACCTTCCGGTATGCCACTTGTTGTCATGCTTGAGAGGGTAGCCCTTTTCTAGATGTCACTTCAATGTCTTACAGTTCACATCATGGGGGCCGTGGCGGAAAATCATCACTGGCAAGCCACTTTTGACGAAATAGGTCGCCCCCTTTCGCAAACCACTTTCATAGTTCTAGACCTTGAAACAACCGGATCATCCCCAACGACGGGCGCCGGCATCACTGAAATTGGTGCAGTGAAAGTTCGCGGCGGAGAAATAATCGGCGAATTTCAAACGTTGGTAAATCCGGGTGGCACTATCCCGGCGTTCATCACAATTCTGACAGGCATCACCCAATCCATGGTGGCACCCGCCCCAAAAATCGAGGAAGTTTTCCCTGCATTTTTAGAATTTCTTGGCCCTCATGAAGAAAATGTTCTCGTTGCCCATAACGCGCCATTCGACATCGGTTTTCTCAAGGCAACCGCAGCAAACCAGGAATATCCCTGGCCGAAATATCAGGTCGTGGATACCGCTCGACTCGCGAGGCAGGTGCTTCTTCGAGACGAAGTCATCAATTGCAAACTTGCAACGCTCGCGCACTTCTTCCGTGCGGCTACATCTCCAACCCACCGGGCACTCGATGATGCACGCGCGACGGTAGATGTACTTCATGGTTTGCTCGAACGAGTTGGATCGTTCGGAGTCACAACATTGGACGAACTCAAAGGTTTCAGTACTCGCATTACTCCGGCCCAACGAGAGAAGAAACATTTCGTTAGCGCGATTCCGCAGGCCCCCGGCGTTTACATATTTCGCGGGCCAAATGACGAAGCCCTTTATGTTGGAACCTCGCGTAATCTCAAGAGTCGAGTCCGCACATATTTCACGGCAAGTGAAACGCGCAAACGCATTCAGGAGATGATCGCTATTTCCCACCACATCGACACAATCGTGTGCGCAACCGTGATCGAAGCCCAAGTTCGCGAGCTCAGGCTCATAAGCGAGAAGAGTCCGCCTTACAACCGCCGTTCCAAAGCACAGGAGAAAGCAACGTGGGCCAAAGTCGTGAATAGGCCACATCCGCATTTTTCAACCGTTCGGGGCAGCGACTCACTAAATGACTCGAGGCAGTGGATCGGTCCGTTTTCAGGGGTCGAAGATGCCCGCTTCGCATTAAGCGCGATCAACCGCTTTGTTGAATCTCCCCTCGATTTCGATAAAGATGATGTCCGTGACATTGTTTCCAGGCTCACTCAACAAATGAATGATCTGGCCCTGCGCGAGAAATTCGAAGAAGCCGCGACCGTGCGCAATCAATTGGGCTCTCTTGTTCGAGGCATTTCTCGAGGTTCGCGAATACGCGCTTTGACTCGAATCCCAGAACTCGTTGTGGCCCAACGCACTTCTGAAAATGACATCACGACGTGGGAGTTTGTTTGCATTCGCTACGGAAGACTGGCAGGTTCGGCAATATCCACTCCTGGGGTGGACATTGCACACACGATCTCTTCACTCATCTCGAGTGCAGAAGTGGTTTCAACTAATGACTCGATCTTGCCTGCATCAACTTACGAGGAGGTCGAAAAATTACTCTCCTATTTGGATACAGAGGGACTTCGCCTCGTTTCAGTTGCGGGTGAATGGTCCTCTCCTGTATTTGGCGCAGGATCTGCTCGCCACGAGTTAGAGCGAATTCGCAATCGTGATCAGGAAATGGCTAATTTCTGGGAAAGTTCTACCCAGCGCGCAAGCAGATGAGCGGCCTTGCCAGTATCGATCGCAAGAACCGCCGCGCTTATTCCATCGGCAATGCGTTCAACGGGGGTTCGATCTAATTCCCCGCGGAATGCTGCAATCGCCGCACCTGCAGTAAGCACAACGGCGTCGCGAGGAGCTCCATGCTCCCCCGCAAAAATCGCTTGAGTAATGCGCGCATTTTCTTGAGGGTCCCCGCCTCTGATCGCTGATAGCGGAGAGTGTGCGATACCAAATTCTCTGGGATCGATAGTGGACTTTTGAAATTTGCCACCACCGATTGCGAAGATCGTCGTTGACGTCGTCAGTGTTATTTCATCGAGTCCATCGTCGCCTCTGAAAACAAAACCTTCAATGCCTCGATCTGCCAAGACTTGAGCGATAAGAGGGAGCATCCGATCGTTTGCAACGCCAACGGCCATCGCTTTGGGTTTGGCTGGATTTGCAAGCGGCCCAAGAATGTTAAATACGGTTGGGACGCCGAGTTCTTTTCTCGCGGGGCCGGCGAAACGCATTGCAGGATGGAAATTCGGGGCAAAACAGAAACCGATACCAAGTTCGCGAACGCATCTTTCAACTTTGGGACCGTCCAGGTTGATCGATACGCCTAAAGCCTCGAGAAGATCTGCAGCGCCGGAAAGTGAAGTCGCCGCGCGATTTCCGTGTTTCACGACGCGCGCACCGGCCGCTGCAGCGATGATCGCCGAAGTCGTCGAAATGTTGATCGTATGTGCCACATCCCCGCCAGTGCCAACGGTGTCGACCGCGCGTTCGGATATCAAGATCGGCGCACTATGGCGATACATCTCATCAACTAATGCGCTGACCTCGTGGGCAGTCTCCCCTTTGGACTTTAAAGCTAACAGGAATGTCTTGATCTGCTCGATGTCCGCACGATTTTCAAGAATTTCGCGCATTGCCCAGTGGGCTTGTTCTTGCGAAAGATCCCTGCCATTTTCGAGCGTTTGAAGATTTTCAGACCAAGAAGACAAACTTTGCGTCATTGAACAAGCGAGCTTTGATGCAATAGTGCCGCGGCCCTTTGCGCGAAAACAAAGGGATCAATGGGATGTAAGACGAAGGCATCAGCGCGAGACCAGGTGGCAAGCCATGCATCATCGGCACGGGCAGTAACTAGCAGAACTGGAGGGCAATTGAAGACCTCATCCTTTAATTGACGAGAAATGCCCATTCCGCCTTCAGGGGTGGCTTCGGCATCCAAAATGACAAGATCTGCGGTCTTGGCGTCCATATACGCCCGAAAGGCATCCCCGGTGGCGAACTCAAGGATCGCGTGATCGTGAGATTCATCGGGCAATCGAGAGCCCAGCGCGGCCACCATTGCGGCCCGAGTCGTTGAATCATCCGAGTAGACAACTATCGTTTTGGCCGTCGAAGCATTTCCCATGGCGGGAGTCTAATCTCCTAAGGGCCGCGAAGAGCCCTCCAGCAACTGTCAAAATTCCTTCACGTGATCTGTCTCACTCTTTGGGCCTAGGCAACTCGCGACCCCTTTCTCGGCCGTGGTTAAGTAATTGCTCACAATTCAGGAATAATCACCCCCATGTCTAACGTCACAGCCGTTACTCCAAAAATCAACCGCCCCAACCTTGTTGCCGTGGGCACGATCGTCTGGCTCTCCAGCGAGCTCATGTTCTTTGCCGCACTCTTTGCGATGTACTTCACAACGCGTGCCGTGCAAGGTCCTGCAGTCTGGTTGGAGTCAACAAAGATTCTCAACGTTCCTTTTGCAGCGATCAATACAACTGTTCTTGTTCTCTCATCAGTGACTTGTCAGTTTGGCGTCTTTGCAGCAGAGCGTTTCCAAGCCAAACGCAAGGGACCGCTCTGGAAAGTATCAAATTGGGGAATGCGCGAATGGTTCGCACTCACGTTTTTGATGGGTGCCTTCTTCATCGGGGGTCAGGTCTATGAGTACGCCTCACTCGTACAAGAGGGACTGAGCCTTTCTTCGCGCGCATATGGTTCGGTTTTCTTTATTACGACAGGCTTCCATGGACTTCACGTAACAGGCGGTCTGATTGCCTTTTTGATCGTTATGATCCGCGTTCACAAAGCACGAGGATTCACTCACTCGCAAGCCACCACAGCGATTGTCGTTTCGTACTACTGGCACTTCGTTGACATTGTTTGGATTGCTCTATTCTCTGCCATCTACCTGATCAAGTGAAACGAAAATGGAAAAGGAATTAACTCAATGAGGACCAAATCGTGAAGCGCCTTTCGCGTTACCGACGACATCGTTTTGCCGGACCAGTACTTCTGGTTTTTGCGCTCTTCATGATCGGTGCGACTTTCTCTGTCGCTAGTGCTAACACTCGCCTTGCAGCACGTGTTATGTCTAGAACGGCAGCAATTGATGAAGGTCGTCAGATATTTCTTAAGGGTTGCTCCTCATGCCACGGACTCAACGCCGAGGGCGGAAAGATTGCACCTTCATTGATCGGCGTCGGTGCCGCGGCAGTTGATTTCCAGGTTGGTACTGGTCGGATGCCAATGGCCGATATGAGTGTTCAAGCAGCGCGTAAGAAGCCCGCCTACAACCCTGATCAGGTCGCAGCGCTGGCAGCCTACGTTGCATCTCTTGCTCCTGGACCTGCAATTCCGGATCAGCAGGTGGTGTACTACGAGCGAGATGGAAGCACGGCGCAAGGCGGGGAACTCTTCCGCACCAACTGTGCGATGTGCCATAACTTCGCCGGACAAGGTGGCGCACTTAGCCGTGGCAAATACGCACCATCTTTGATGAAAGCAACACCGACTCAGATCTACGAAGCGATGATCACTGGGCCTCAGTCGATGCCTAAGTTTGGAGACAAAATCATTACTCCGAGCGAGAAGCTCGACATCATCAAGTGGATCAAAGCCGCGCAGAATGAACCAAGTTTGGGCGGTGCGTCCATGGGACGTGTCGGTCCAGTTACTGAAGGCCTGTTGGGATGGATATTGGGACTCGGACTGCTAGTTGGTATTGCAGTCTGGTTGGCGACGAAAGCGAGATAGAAAAATAATGTCAGATAAAGCCCCGCGCCTATCAGATCCGGGTTTACCGGAGCACGTGCATCGCAAAGCCGATACCGATCCTGCAGCGGCTAAAAAAGCTGAACGCCAGGTCGCGATTCTCTTTACCTTGTCGGCACTTGGAACGATTCTTTTCATATATTCCTACATCTGGGTTAAAACCGATCGCTTCATCTTCATTCCGATTATGGGAGACCAGAACGCATCACAACTCGGAATGGGCATCGGCTTAACGTTCTCCTTGCTATTCATCGGCATGGGCGCAATTCATTGGGCAAAATCTTTGATGCCAGATAACGAAGTTGCAGCAGAGCGCCATGAATTTCGATCAGAGGAAGCCGATCGCGCAGATTTCGTTGCAACTGTCAAAGAACAAGGCGCTGCATCTGGTCTTGGACGTCGGTCTTTGATTAAGAGAAGCCTTGGACTGTCTCTTGGACTTATCGGTCTATCGCCACTTCTATTGCTTCGAGATCTCGGCCCATTGCCCAAGAAGTCTCTCGAGCAGACAAGTTGGAAAACAGGAACGCGTTTAGTGACCGACCCGAGTGGCCGGCCAATTAAGCCATCCGACCTTGAAGTCGGTGCTGTTGCCCAGGTCCTTCCCGAACTCCAACCCGGCCAAGAGCGAACCCTTGAAAATGTCGGGAAAGACGCCGTCTTGCTTATCCGACTTCGCCCAGAAGAGTTCGAACTCTCCCCCGAGCGATTGTCGTGGACTTACCAAGGCATAATCGCTTTCTCGAAAATCTGCACTCATATGGGATGCGCCGTGGCACTCTATGAGCAACAGACAAAGCATTTGCTCTGCCCATGCCACCAGTCGACTTTTGACGTTCCACGAGCAGCGAAGGTGATTTTCGGGCCCGCAGCGCGTCCACTACCGCAGCTTGCAATCACTGTAGATAGCGAGGGCTATTTGGTGGCACAAAAACCATTTACAGAACCGGTTGGACCTAGTTTCTGGGAGCGTTCATCATGAGTACCGGCGAGAAAGTAGCGGGGTCCGTCGCCAATTACGTCGATGAACGTACAGGCGCGGCCAAATGGCTCAAGAAAAATCTCACCAAAGTCTTCCCGGATCACTGGTCCTTCATGCTTGGCGAAATTGCCCTGTACTCATTTATTATCTTGCTGCTGACCGGAACTTTCCTCACCTTCTGGTTTGATCCATCACAGCGCGAAGTTATCTATCACGGCTCTTATTTGCCACTTAATGGCATCCATATGTCGGCTGCCTACGATTCAACGTTGCATATTTCCTTTGATGTCCGTGGCGGCTTGCTTATGCGCCAGATTCATCACTGGGCGGCCTTGCTATTTATGTCTTCGATCGTCGCGCATATGCTTCGAGTCTTCTTCACTGGCGCCTTCCGAAAGCCACGTGAATTCAATTGGATCATCGGCATTGGCCTTTTGACATTGGGAATCGTTGAGGGCTTCCTCGGTTACTCACTTCCTGATGACCTTCTCTCAGGTACTGGTATCCGCATTGCTGAAGCAATCATTCAAGCCATCCCGATTGTTGGCTCATACTTGACGTTCTTTGCATTCGGGGGACCTTTCCCCGGCACATCCTTTATCCCCCGAATCTTTACAGTTCACGTTCTTTTACTGCCAGGAATCTTTTTGGCACTGATCACCGTTCACTTGATGCTGGTCTGGTACCAGAAGCACACCCAGTACCCAGGCCCTGGTCGCACAGAAAAGAATGTCATCGGCTATCCATTGATGCCCGTTTACATGGCAAAGGCCGGTGGGTTCTTTTTCATTGTCTTCGGTATCAGCGCCTTCCTTGGAGCAGTTGCATCCATCAACCCCATCTGGCTCTATGGTCCATACACTCCGGGACAAATTTCGGCAGGATCACAACCAGACTGGTACATGGGCTGGCTAGACGGCCTGGTCAGAATGGCCCCGCCTATAGAGACCCACGCATTCCATCACACGATTTCTTGGAATATTCTCATTCCCGGTGTCATAGTTCCCGGAATTTTCTTCACCTTCCTTGCGCTCTACCCATTCATCGAAAGTTGGATGAGCAATGACAAGCGCGAGCACCACTTACTCGATCGTCCACGAAATGCTCCGAATCGTACGGCTCTCGGTGCTTTCGGAATCACCTTCATGTTGGTCACTCTGGCAAACGGTGGCAATGATTTGATCGCCACCCACTTCTCTCTCTCGATCAATCAAATAACGTGGATGAGCCGAATCGGAATTCTAATCCTTCCGCCACTTGCATTCTTCGTGACAAAGCGTCTTTGCTTGTCGTTGCAGAGGGCAGATCGCGAACTCGTTCTCCATGGAAAGGAAACCGGTCGACTCGTGCGCTTGCCACACGGTGAATTCGTGGAAGTTCACGAACCTTTGACTGATGCCCAGGCGTGGACGCTGACGCAGCATGAACAGCTACCCGCCCTCGAACTGCCAGAAGTAGATGCGCATGGCGTGCTCCGACCGGGCGGGTTGCGAAACAGGTTCCGCGCCAAGGTAAGTCGATCCAATGCCGAGGCAATTGCTAAGCCAAAGCCTGATGACCTCAAAGGCATTGAGGACCATTAAACCTGGCTTATCTCACAACGAAATGAATGTGGTAAAGGTTCAATCTTTTTCATAACAATAGAGATATCGAACCTTGCTAGTGCTGGCACTTTGCATGGGGTACCTTTTTTCCATGACCTCAAAAAAGATCTCACTTTCCCTAGCAACTTCAGTCTTTGCACTCGGAATTCTCTCTGTCCCGATGGCATTTTCGGCTGCGAGCACCACTGTCAAAGCAGGGGGCGCAT
Organism: Actinomycetes bacterium; assembly: GCA_025355665.1. Classification (GTDB taxonomy): domain Bacteria; phylum Actinomycetota; class Actinomycetes; order Nanopelagicales; family Nanopelagicaceae; genus QYPT01. The sequence goes on along the minus strand of JANXZF010000111.1, from coordinate 5,084 downwards.
GCACCAAACTTGGTGCGGTTTCAAAGACTAAGACAACATCTTTCACATGCATTAAGAGTGGAAGCAAACTTGTATGGCAGGCTGTAAAGACAGCCGTACCTGCACCGGCAAAGCCCACTGCAACTGCCACGAACAGCTCGACACCAACCCCAGTGCTCGCCTCACTTTCTGCCCAATCTTCCTATGACATCACGGTCGCAGCGCACCAATGGAGTTTCGATTTCACATACATGGTTGACGGAAAAAAGACTCCCCTGGCAAGCGCCTCTGGCGATTCGGGCATCTTGTTCATTCCAGAGGGCAAGCTCGTCCATTTCTCTCTCACGTCAGCAGACACCACACATGGCTTTTGGGTTCCCGACTTGTTGATTAACTCAGCGATGGATCCCGGGACTACAGGCCATATTGATTTCACGGCTAGCAAACTCGGATCATTCATAGGTCGCTGCAATGTTTCTAGTTGTGGACGCGGCCATGCGGGTATGTCGTTCACCGTCAAGGTTGTGAGCCAAGACGACTACCTGAAGTACCTATCCTCGCTTAAATAGAAGCGGACATTAATGTCTGGTTGAGGTATTTACGGGATGCTCATATTCGGTAACGAATCCAATGATGCTCATGATGAGAGCACCTACAGCGATGAACGTTAGCCACCAGCCGATGATCAAGCCAAGGCCGGCAAGGCAGGCGGAAATTGCAACGGGAAGTGGCCACCAGGAATGTGGGCTATAGAACCCGAGCTCGCCTGCGCCATCTGCGATCTCGCCAACCACGTTATCTTCCGGCAGAACATTTGGGATTCTGCGGTTTGAGTACCACATGTAAAAACCAACAAGGCCCGCTAGTCCGCCACTAAGTGTGATTGCAGTAATTCCGACCGCTTCCCCCCCAACGAAGAAGTAGATCGCAGCAATAAGAAAATAGAAAAATGAGAGTCCGAGAAAAAGACGAAACGACGCTTTCATGGAATTAGTGCCCCTCTGTCTTAATGTGCGGATGGTGCAGATCAAACGCCGGACGTTCGCTGCGGATACGAGGCATCGACGTGAAGTTGTGCCGCGGTGGCGGGCACGATGTCGCCCATTCAAGTGATGCCCCGTAGCCCCAAGGATCATCAACACCAACCATTGGAGATTTGCGAGTGATCCATACGTTGATCATGAACGGAATCATTGAAGCCGCGAGTAAAACTGCGCCAGCCGTAGATACTCGGTTCATAAATGTGAACCCATCTGTCGGCAAATAGTGTGCATACCGACGTGGCATGCCCTTGATGCCCAACCAATGCTGAATAAGGAAGGTCAAATGGAAGCCGAAAAAAGTCATCCAGAAGTGGATTTTCCCGAGTCTTTCGTTCAACATCTTGCCAGTCATCTTTGGCCACCAGAAGTAGAAACCGCCGAACATGGCGAAGACAACGGTTCCAAAGAGCACGTAATGGAAATGTGCAACCACGAAATACGATGCAGAAACCGCGAAGTCAAGAGGTGGTGACGCCAAGATAATTCCGGTCAGACCGCCAAAGAGGAAGGTGATCAAGAAGCCCACGATCCAAAGCATGGGCGTCTCAAAGGTGATCGATCCCCGCCACATAGTTCCAATCCAGTTGAAAAATTTCACACCCGTGGGCACGCCAATTAAGAACGTCATGAACGAGAAGAATGGAAGCAACACCTGGCCAGTTGCGAAGAGGTGGTGCGCCCACACTGAGACAGAAAGCGCAGAGATAGCAATCGTTGCCGCGATCAATCCCTTATAGCCGAAGATCGGTTTGCGACTGAACACCGGAAGAATTTCAGTTGCGATTCCGAAGAACGGAAGCGCCAGAATGTAAACCTCGGGATGCCCGAAGAACCAGAAAAGATGCTGCCACAACATGGCTCCGCCATTTGCTGGATCGAAGATATGCGAACCAAATAGTCGATCTGATTCCAAACCAAGGAATGCCGCCGCCAATGGTGGAAATGCGAGAAGCACGAGGATCGAGGTAAGAAGCACATTCCATGTGAAGATCGACATTCGAAACATAGTCATACCAGGGGCACGCATCGTAAAAATGGTCGTGATGAAGTTGACACCGCTAAGAATTGTTCCGAGTCCACCAAGTGCCAAGCCCATAACCCAAAGGTCCCCGCCAATGCCAGGTGAGTACTGCGAGTTAGCTAAGGGTGCGTAGGCGGTCCAACCAAATGATGCAGCTCCTCCAGGACTCAAGAAGCCTGCGAAGGCCATGAGTCCACCAAAGAGATAGAGCCAGTAAGACATCATGTTGAGACGAGGAAAAGCAACGTCTGCTGCGCCGATTTGCAACGGCATGATGACGTTGGCGAAGCCGACAAAAAGCGGTGTTGCAAACATCAAAAGCATGATCGTTCCATGCATCGTGAAGACTTGGTTGTATTGCTCGTTGCTTAAGAATTGAACGTTTGGACCGCTCAGTTGCGCGCGGAGCAACAGAGCTAATATTCCGCCGACGAGGAACCACGTGAAGGCAGTGGTCAGGTACATGTAGCCGATCGTCTTGTGGTCGGTTGACGTTGCCCACCTAACGAACTGACTTCCCTTGCGCTTCTTTCGAACTGGCGCGTTCACAACGGCCGTGCGCGGTGGATTTGCAACTGTTGTCATGACTGACTCGCCTTCAGGGAAGTGATGTAATCGTGGTATTGCGCGGGTGTAACGACACGTACAGTGAATTGCATGCGCGAGTGATCACGGCCGCAGAGAATATTGCAGCGCCCCGGATAGTCACCGAGTTTGTTAGCGGTGAATTCGAGGTGATTGGTAACGCCAGGAAGATTTTGCAGCTGGATCATGAAAGCCGGAATCCAGAATCCATGAACAACATCGCTCGACGTAAGCGTGAGGCGAACACGCTCTCCTTGGGGCAAGTACAAAACCGGCCACTGGTCAGGTGTTCCAGTTATGGTCGCATTCGGACCCGCTTCTGGATACGTAAATTGCCATGACCATTGTTGGCCATTGATAGAAATGTCGTGCATCACGCCGATCGGAGACTTATTTGTGATACGTGACTCATCTCTTGCAGTAAATGCAAAGAGAACCGCAACAATTACAAACGGAATGATCGTGTACGCGACCTCAATCGGGATGTGATACTGAGTCTGCCTTGGAAATTCTTCATTCTTCTTGCGATGAAAAACCGACGCCCACAAAATCAATCCCGCAGTGAAGACTCCCACGATCGCCGCGGTGATCCACGCTCCCTGCCATAGCGAAAGCGAGGTGTCGTTGACGCTCGACAGTCCTTTCTTGTACCCAAATCCAGGAACTGAGGAGCACCCAGCGAGGACTAGCACTAGGGGGGCAATCAGGGCGAGTTTTCGTCCGCTATGGGATCGACGAGGGCGGGGCTCCAAAGGCATGGGCAAAGGATAGTGGGGCATTTCATATGCTTTGGTAAGTGAGGGTAACCTTCATTCGGTGGTTCACATCACAGGTAATTTTCTGGCCGAATCTCCTCTCTCGCCCAAGGCTAGAGAGGCTTTAGCTGACGCCCTCGATCAAGGTTGGAGCGATCAGGGCAAAATTGCCCATTCTGCTGCCCGTGCTCGGATACTGCGTGATCAGGCGATGGAATCCCTAGCCCAAGGACTCAAGGTTCGACCAGATGAATTGGAAGTCCTCGGAGAGCCAGCCCTTGGCCACTTTTACGCCATCGGCGGGCTCCTGCGGGCCAAAGACAATCTGGTCCATTCGAGCGTCGATCGCAAAGAAATCTTCGCTCTGGCCAGAACTCACGGCAAAATGATTGAGATACCAGTAGATATTTCTGGGCGAATGGAATTCAAATCCCTACAAAAGGCCGCACAATACTCGGGAGTCTTCGCCCTCCAGGCGGCAAACGGGGAAACCGGTGTCACCCAAAGTGTCGATGAACTCGTTGAGACCGCAGGAAATCTACGAGTGTCATGCGACTATTCGATCGCTGGGACTCGCGTAGAACTGCCCACTAAATGGGACAGCGCATTCTTTGATGCCCGCTCTTGGCAAGGGCCCCAGGGAATCGGGTTGGTCGCCATCAGGAACCGGTCGGCATGGCAGAACCCTCTGCCCCACATTGGAGCCCTCCGCACCCCGCAATCGGCATCGCTGCCTCTGCTGATTTGCGCAGCTGTCGCCCTTGAAGAGTGGCTAGAAGACGAGCCTTCCGAAATTAAACGCCTTCGCACTTTGAGTGCTGAACTTCGAGAAGACCTTCGAAGTATCGACAACGTGGACATTGCAGGAGATTTATCTGGATCCCTCCCCCACATAACCTCTATGTCTTTTCTTTATGTCGAAGGAGAAGAGCTACTTCGCACATTGGAAACGGCCGGTTTCTCGGTGGATTCAGGATCTGCGTGTACCGCTGAAGACCTTCAACCCAGCCACGTCCTTGCCGCGATGGGGCTTCTTACTCACGGGAATATTCGCATCACACTTCATCACTCGACGACCGCTGTGCAGATTGGCGAATTAATCGAGGCGGTAAAGAGCGCGGTTACTGATTTGCGCGCATCGTGAAAGAAATCAATTGCCTAGGAAAGCGCTGCCCTCTTCCCATTATCGAAACAGCCAAGGCAATCAAAGAATTGCATCCGGGGGATTCAGTGCATTTGCTCGCCGATGATCCTGCAACTGAAGTTGATCTTCGCGCGTGGGCGCGTATGACAGGAAATCAAATGAGAGTTTCTGCGCCTAACGAATTTCTAATCACCAAATCCAAAGTGGACTAAATGCTCGCTGACATCTGCGGTGGCTTCTTCGCCAAAGGCTTCTTGGAATCGCGATAAGAACTCTTCGCGTGAAAATCTGTACTCCTGGGTGCCTTTTGTCTCTATTACGTAAGTAGCCAACATCGATCCGAGTTGTGCGCAACGCTCGTGATCAAGTCCCCATGCAAGTCCAGCAATAAACCCTGATCTAAAGGAATCGCCAACTCCAGTCGGGTCAACTTTGCCGATTTCTTTGGCAATTCCAACCTTGATTGTCGGCTTGCCCTTTTCTTCAACCTTTGCGCCCTCAGAACCCAGCGTCACAATTCGTACTTCGACGCGATCCAAAATTTCTGAATCACTCCA
>JANXZF010000073.1 GCA_025355665.1 Actinomycetes bacterium | reverse complement strand
CGACTCGGTTATTTTGACCCTCAATGTCTCAGTTATCAGCCCGGCAGTTGCATGGTTTACCTCAGGTGCGGCGGTGCTCCTCTTCTTGGCAGCCTTTACTCAAAGTATTAGAAGAGTGCGGCGGTCTCGAAAATGAAATCGAACGAACTCTTTCGTGCATCGAGCGTAATGGCTGTTGGAACCATAATCTCTCGTGTAACCGGCTTCATCCGTAGTTTGCTAGCAGTCGCCTTACTGGGTACTGCACTTCTGGCTGACTCTTACAACATTGCTAACGTCATGCCCACTATTCTTTACAACCTTTTAATCGGAGGCGCATTAACTGCAGTTTTCGTTCCGCAGCTCGTTCGATCGTTCAGTGATGCTGACGGAGGACACGCCTTCACTTCGCGTCTCGTTACAACAATTAGCGCAGTGTTGCTTGCACTAGTGGCAGTGGGGGTAATCCTTGCTCCCGTATTGGTTCGTTTTTACGCCCCTAAGTTCTCTTCGGTCGGTTTTGAAAATGAATTCCGTCTAGCGGTTGCGTTCACGCGATACTGCCTGCCCCAAATATTCTTCCTTGGTCTTTTCACTATGCTTGGTCAAGTTGCGAACGCCCGCGGATCATTTGCGCCGCTGATGTGGGCACCTATCGCCAACAACGTTGTCGTTATTGCGATCTTCTCAGCAGTGTTGATCAAGGTTCCTCAACTCTCTGCCGGCACTATTGCCCCGAACCAGACTCGATTGTTAGGTTGGGGAACAACACTAGGTGTTGTCGTTCAAGCGCTGATTATGATTCCGGTTGTAGCGCGTACGGGAATGAAACTTCGCCTGAAATTTGGCTGGCAAGGACTCGGCAAGTCCTTTTCTTTGGCTGGTTGGACCCTGGTATATGTCTTTATTTCGCAACTGGGCTACTGGATCACTGTAAGACTTTCCACTAGTGCCGCCGTTCAAACTGCACTCGAGGGAGTCAAGACGGGCGTTGGGTTTACGCCATTTGGAAACGCCTATCTAATCATGATGCTGCCTTACTCGATCGTCACAATTTCCATCATTACAGCTCTACTTCCGCATCTTTCAAAGCTTGCGATTGAGAAGAAGAATGATGAAGTTCGCGAGCAACTTATTCGAGCGATAAGAATGGTTGGCGTGCTCACAATCCCCGCCGGTGTCGCGTTCATGCTCTTTGGACCAATGATCACCCGAGTTCTTTATGTCGGAATCACTAAAGCAGACGCACTATATATTGGTGACGTACTTGCAGCATTCGGGCTCGGTTTGGTGGCGTTCAGCATCAACATAATTCTGATTCGAGGTTTCAACGCCTTCGAAGACACTAAGACCCAAGTGCCTTCGATTTTGCTCATAAATGTGATCGCAATAGCTCTTTCTTATCTGTCCTTCTACTTGTTGCCGAGCAAATGGGTGACCGTTGGATTGGGTCTTTCATTTTCGGTCAGCTACATCATTGGGTTGTTTTACACGCTGAGGCTTTTAGTGCGCCACACAGGGCATATCCATGTCCGAGATTTCATCGGACAACATTCCCGTCTTTTCTTTGCTTCATTAATCGCCATGTTGCCTCTCTTTGCGGTCTCTCAATACTTCTCCTGGGCAAATTCGGATTCAAGTCCTTTTGTGAGGCTGGCTGAATTGGCGTTAATTATGATTGTCGGATTTGTCGGCTATTTCTTCGTTGCGCGAAATTTTGGGGTGGGAGAGATCGCGGTAACGGGGGAATTAATGAAGGTTCAGTTCACGAAGGTTTTTAAGTCCCGTGGCAATCCATCGGAACCAGATGGGGAATAATTTCCTTAAGAGTTGGGTTATGGTGAAGTCATGACTTCTTCAGCGAAAATCCACGAAGTGGTAATCGTCGGCTCAGGTCCAGCCGGATATACCGCGGCTATCTATGCTGCCCGTGCCCAATTAGCGCCGATCGTTTATGAAGGCTCGGTGACTGCGGGCGGGGCGCTCATGAACACCACAGAGGTAGAGAACTTCCCTGGCTTTACCGATGGCGTTATGGGACCAGATCTCATGGACTCGATGCGTAAACAAGCCGAACGCTTTGGGGCCACATTGGTTACCGACGACATTGTGGAAATGAACCTGTCTGGCCCAATCAAGACGCTTAAAGATGGATCCGGAAACACTCTTCAGGCTCGGGCTGTAATTCTTGCCATGGGTTCGGCATTTCGTGAGATTGGAATACCGAACGAGAAACGACTTTCAGGCAAGGGAGTTTCTTGGTGTGCAACATGCGATGGTTTCTTCTTCCGCGATCAAGTGATCGCAGTTGTTGGTGGAGGAGATTCCGCCATTGAAGAGGCAACTTTCTTAACGCGTTTTGCAACCAAAGTCGTTCTTATTCATCGTCGAGATTCTTTGCGAGCGTCAAAAATTATGGCTGAGCGCGCACTTGCTAATCCAAAAATTGAATTCCTTTGGAATCACGAAGTCAAGGATGTACTCGGTGAAAATAAAGTCGAAGCGCTCCAACTTAAAAATACTATGACCGGTGAAGTTTCGACTCGAGAATTCTCGGGGTTGTTTGTTGCTATTGGACATTCACCACGGAGTGAACTTGTGCGTGAGCAGATAAACGTGGACCCCGAAGGCTACGTCGAAGTTGTTGGGCGATCGACCCGAACAAATTTGGAAGGGGTCTTTGCGTGTGGAGACTTGGTCGACCACGTGTATCGCCAGGCGATCACCGCCGCAGGCTCAGGCTGTCAAGCCGCGCTCGACGCGGAGAAGTTTCTGTCCCACCAGTAAGTCTTAAGCCACCAATGACACAGATTTGAATTTTCGACAGTATTGTTGGAAATTGGAAATTACGAGTAGGAAATTACGAGTAGGAGTAGAGAATGAGCGCATCACAGCCGGTAACAACCTCAACTTTTGACGAGGTCGTTCTAAAAAGCACCACTCCCGTTCTGGTTGATTTTTGGGCTGAATGGTGTGGCCCTTGCCGCGCTGTTGCACCAATCCTTGACGAAATTGCCAAGGAGCATGGAGATAAGCTGAAGATCGTCAAGCTCAACACTGATGAAGAGTCGGCAATCGCAATTAAGTACGGAATCACCTCGATTCCCACACTCAATGTGTTTGTCAATGGGCAAGTGGTTAAAACAATCATTGGTGCAAAGCCAAAGCCAGCCCTGCTTCGAGAACTGGAAGCGTTCATTTAACTTTCAGGATTTATGCGCTAGTTTGGATTGGTATTGGATACGCGCTTAAATAATTAGGGTTGTGGTGATGGAAGAAATCTCCGTTGGAAAAGGTGCCAGTGGAGATTTAGCGACCCACATTATCAATATCCTCAACCGGCTTGGCCTGCTCATGGTGCGTCCTCATGTTATTGATGACGGAGTAGTCAATGCGGTTCGCACATTCCAACAGATGCGTGGATTGAGTGTCACCGGCATCGTAAATTCGATGACATTGCGATCTCTAGATGAAGCGCAATGGAAACTCGGTGATCGCTCTTTGTATTTGCAACCATCGCCCCTCCTTCGTGGCGATGATGTCGCAACTTTGCAAGCACGTCTTACGGAAATGGGTTTTGACTGCGGACGCGTTGATGGAGTCTTCGGAAGTAAAACTGAATCTTCCATTCGCGAATTTCAAAAATCTGTCGGTGTAGCAGCAGATGGAAAATGTGGACCGGCAACGATCACAGCTCTAATCAGATTAACTCGGACGGTCTCTGGTGGTGCCCCTTCGATACTTCGCGAAAGTGCAACACAGAAAGATCGTGGGCCCTCTCTGGCGAACAAGATCATCGTTCTGGATCCCAGTTGCGGGGGTGAGGATCGCGGCATTTGCGTCAATGGCGTGGAGGAATCAGAAGTTGTGTACGACATTGCCCAACGCCTCGAGGGACGCCTACTTGCATTAGGCGTCGGCGTTTTTCTCACTCGCGGCGCCAATAACTCTCCATCTGAACTAGAACGCATTGCATTTTCCAACGCAACAAATGCTGACCTCATCGTCTCTTTTCACGCAGAGGAATACGAAAACGAAGTGGCGCATGGAGTGGCCACCTACTACTACGGGGCCCAGGCCCATGGAATTCATTCGGTCGTTGGCGAACGATTTGCTTCACTCGTTCAACGCGAGATCTGCGCAAGAACCGACTTGCTCAATTGCAGAACCCATTCGAAGACTTGGGATCTCCTTCGTCTCACAAAATCTCCGACAGTTCGGATAGATGTTGGTTATCTGACCAATCCAGGAGATGCGGGGAGGCTTTCCCGACCTGACTTTAGAGATGTCATTGCCGAAGCAGTTGTTATTGCCATTCAAAGGCTTTATTTGGCATCCGAAGATGACGCCAAAACGGGCACTCTTAAAATCTCTGATCTCCAGAGGGCCGGGCTTCGCAGATAGGTCGTCATTGGAGCTTGCGGATATGGGAGACTTCGCCAATGCCTAACATCATCGCGCGCCATCAAACAGGAGATCCTCAACATCTAGAGGAGCGCTTCGCCGCCCGCGCTGCTGGCATGCAAGCAAGCGAAATACGCTCACTTTTCGCCGTGGCGTCTCGTCCTGAAATCGTTTCTCTGGCTGGAGGAATGCCCAACTTGTCGGCTTTGCCGATGGAGATGATGGCATCGGTTGTCAGCCAACTCATCCTTACCAACGGTGCGGAAGCACTGCAATACGGCAGCGGGCAAGGTCACCCAAAACTTCGCGAACAAATCTGCGAGGTTATGGCTCTTGAAGGAATTCGGGCCAATCCCGACGATGTGATTGTAACTACGGGCTCCCAGCAAGCCCTAGACCTTATTTCTCGAATATTTATCGATCCAGGCGATGTGGTTCTAGTTGAAGCTCCTTCCTATGTAGGCGCCCTCGGGACTTTCCGCCAGTACGAAGCGCAGGTAGTTCATGTGGCATTGGACGACCAAGGGCTGGTGCCAGATGCACTTCGCGAGGCAATTGCATCCGTTCGAGCCACTGGCCGAAAAATCAAGTTTTTGTACCTAATTCCTAACTACCAAAATCCAACAGGAGTGCTTCTTCCTGCCGATCGACGCACGGAAATTCTGGATATTTGTCGCGAGGAAAGTATTTTTGTTGTTGAAGACAACCCATATGGGTTACTTGGTTTTGATAGGCCTTCACCAAATGCCATGCGCGCTGAAGATAGCGAAAATGTAATTTATCTCGGCTCTTTCTCAAAGACAATCGCTGCCGGTCTCCGCGTAGGTTGGGCTCTCGTTCCACCATCACTCAAGGAAAAACTCGTTATCGCAAGCGAGTCTTCGATTCTTTGCCCATCCAATTTCACCCAGCTAACAATCTCAAACTACCTTGCGGATCAGCCATGGAGAGATCAAATTGCCTCTTTTTGCGAACTCTATAAAGTCCGTCGAGATGCGATGCTTGAAGCACTAGATCAACATTTCCCAGCCTCAGCAACATGGACGAGACCTGGCGGTGGCTTCTATGTATGGGTCAATCTACCGCCAGAAATTGATACCAAGCTCATGGTGCCAAAGGCAATCGTCGCAAAAGTAGCATATGTCCCCGGCACTGCTTTTTACGCAGACGGTTTTGGAAGTTGGGCAATGCGATTGTCATACTGCCATCCAACTCCCGATCGGATTCGCGAAGGTGTTAAAGCCCTTGGTGGAGTTGTGAAACAGGAATTAGCTCGACGCGGTAGTGGATTTGAAATTACAGAGTAATTACATTCGTCCCTGTTGTTCAAGCAGTGCCAGTAGCCGCTCCAAATCATCGCCACCGGAAAATTCAATAACTATCTTCCCTTTCGATTTACCCGACTGAACATGAACCCGTGTGTCAAAATAGTCTGAAAGACGCTCCGCAATCTCGGTCATTTGTGGGGCATGACGCGGCGTGCTTTTCCTCTTCGTTTTTCCACCGGCAAAACCTGACGCAACAAGTTCTTCGGTTGCTCGAACACTCAAACCTTCCGCAACTATTCTGTTTGCTAAATGCTCGATTTGTGCTTCATCTGTTAAGCCTAGAAGTGCTCGAGCGTGACCGGCAGAAAGCACCCCCGCCGCTACTTTTCGTTGCACCGTCGCCGGCAAATTTAGCAACCGCATCGTGTTGGTGATGTGGGGGCGAGATTTTCCAAGTCGTTGCGCTAATTCTTCATGTGTGCAATTGAAGTCGCTTAGTAGTTGGGTGTATGCGGCGGCCTCTTCGAGTGCATTCAATTGGCTGCGATGGATGTTCTCGATCAACGCATCACGAAGCAAATCGTTATCACTGGTTTGTCGAATAATTACAGGGATTGATGTGAGACCGGCCGCCTTAGCTGCACGGAAACGTCGCTCTCCCATAATGAGCTCGTAACGTCCAGAAGATGTTTCACGAACAACAGGAGGCTGAAGTAAACCAACTTCCTTTATTGACTCCATTAATTCGCGAAGTGCATCTTCATCAAAGACCGTTCGTGGTTGTCTTGGATTTGGCGAAATTGCATCAATGGATACTTCGTTTTGTTGCGCAACTTCTTCGCCTTTTAGTGTGAGCGAGGTAGGAATCAGCGCGTCAAGATTTGTCCCTAAACCGCGTCGTTTGACGCTCATGCGCTCTCTCCCTTTTTGTAATTAATACTCACAACATTTGAATCAAACGGTTTTCCGCGCTCTGAGATTTCTTTTGCGATCTGCATGTAAGCGATCGCACCGGGAGAAACCGGGTCGTACGTCATTACTGTTTGCCCGTACGAGGGTGCTTCGGAAATTCTCACGGCACGTGGAATGGGAATATCAATTAACTCGTTAGGAAAATGCGAACGAACACTCTCAGCAACATCATTTGCGAGACGAGTTCGACCATCAAACATTGTTAAGACAATTGTTGATAGTTTCAATTCGGCATTTAGCCTTTTACGAACAATGGAGTAGGTCTCTAACAACTGTGTGAGACCCTCCAATGCGTAGTACTCACACTGAATCGGAATTAGTAACTCTTGCGCGGCAGCCAAAGCGTTGATCGTCAACAGACCAAGACTTGGCGGGCAATCAATAAATATGTAGTCGTAGCCAACTCCAGATGATTCCCGTGCAGTCACCAATTCTGCAATCGCTTCCTTTAATCGCAATTCGCGGGCAACCATCGAAACTAAGTTGATTTCTGCTTGGGCCAACGCGGTATTTGAAGAGATGCATTCCAGGTGTGGGAAGCCAGCCACTTTCTGCACTACCGAGTCAATCGTTGTACTACCCATAAGGACCTCATAGATGCCCTCATTTAACTGATGTTCTACGCCAAGGGCTGTGCTGGCATTGCCTTGAGGATCCAGATCAATCACGAGGGTGCGCAAACCACCCATGGCTAGGGCGGCAGCGATATTTACCGTGGTGGTCGTCTTTCCAACCCCGCCTTTCTGATTTGAGACGGAGAAAATCCGCAACCGGGAAGGCTTAGCCATCGCTTCTTTGAGCCGACGCACCCCTATGACGGTTTTTTGCGATGTTTCACGTGAATCCGTCATCTCCGTCATGGGGTCAAGTTAACCAGTCTTTTGAAGAGAAATGACCCTTCCAACCGGCAGGCCCTCGAGTTCAATCTCAAAAAGTTGGGCATTGGCAACAGTAGCTGCCTCAGCTGCGGCACTCTCTCCTTTGATTGCCAGAAGCGCCCCGCTTTTTTTGACTAGGTGCCAACTAATTTCCTTGAGTTTGTCTAATGGAGCCACAGCCCGGGCCGTCACAATGTCAGCTTTGATCTTGAAATCCTGGGCTCGCCCGCGTAGAACGGTTATTCCCAATCCAGACACTGCTTCATTGAGGAAATCCACCCTTCTTTGAAGAGGTTCAATAAGGGTAACGTGAAGATCTGGGCGGGCCAGAGCAATTGGCACGCCGGGCAACCCCGCCCCGGAGCCGATATCTATAACGAAGGCTCCTTCAGGAATGAGGGAGATCACTGGAAGGGAGTTAAAAATGTGCCGTTCCCAGATCTTCTCGCCTTCGCGGGGACCGATTAAACCCCTCTCAATCCCAACACGTGTAAGGAAGGCCGCAAAAGAACGGATCTCCTCTTGTTTAGAAGGAAAATAGAGGTCAATAAGGGTTTCACGTGAAACCTCAGGAAGAGACAAGAGTTAGTTTGGGAAGATCACCACGCAGCGATCCGGGTCTTCACCTTCTGATTCACTCGTGAGCCCCAAGTCCTGAATGGTGTCATGGATAATTTTGCGCTCAAAGGCATTCATAGGAGCAAGTTTGAGTGAACTTTTGGTTGACGTAACCTCTTCGGCACTCTCGTTGGCGAGTTTGCGGAGTTCAGCCTTGCGTCCAGCCCTGTAACCGTCAATATCAAGCATAAGTCGGCTGCGCTCTCCCGTGGAAGTCTGCACCGCTAGGCGAGTGAGCTCCTGAATTGCATCAAGAACCTCTCCCTCTCGTCCAACGAGGTGTCCTAATTTGCCGCCGACAATAGCCAGTGAGGCACGGTCGTTCTCAACATCAATATCAATGTCGCCGTCTAAATCTGTAATATCGAGCAGGCCTTCCAAGTAATCCGCCGCGATATCGCCCTCTTCCTCTAGTTTGGCTACTAGGGAATTGCCTTCAACTTTGGTCTCTTCAGTCATTGCGCACTCCTCACACCCTTTTAGTAACCCTTTTGTCGGGTTTACTCTGTTTTAATATCATTTGTCCTGATTTACTTCTTCTTTTTTGGCTTCTTTTTTGGTTGTTGGCGTTGACCTTTTATTTCGCCGCTACCCACTTCTGGCGTCGCCTCTGGACTAATGACCTCTGGTTCGGTTAGGCCGGCTTTACGTGCTTTTTTAGCCTGCAGCTCTATGAAGGCCGGTGAACCAGGCGTTGGATTGCGTTTAATGACATAGAACTGTTGGCCCCACGTCCAAAGATTTGTGGTCGACCAATAAATCAAAACGCCGATCGGGAAATTCACTCCTGAGATTGCAAAGATTAATGGAAACGCATACAGCATTATTTTTTGCTGCTGCAACATCATATTGTTGCTTGAATCCATTTTCGGCATGCCTTTATACATTAACTGTCTCTGTGTAGTGAAAGTTGTGGCTGACATAAATAGAATCAATAAAACGGTCACGAGTTTTACGCTGCCGCTATGTGAACCTAGGAAAGTCGAAGAGATGGGTGCTCCAAATATCTTTGCATGCGCCGCGTTAACAACATCAGCCTGAGTTAGAACACCATGGGCCCTCGGTGGCTTTTTTCCGATTCCATTCAACACTGTGAAAAGCGCAAAAAAGATTGGCATTTGGGCAATCATTGGAAAGCATGAGGCTAGCGGATTTGTTTTATGCTCTTTGTATAGCTTCATCATTTCTTCAGACTGCTTCGTTCGATCATCTTTATGCTTAAGTTGAATTGCTTTCATGTGGGGTTGAAGTGCGGTCATCGCTCGTTGGTTATTAATTTGTTTTACAAAAAGTGGAATAAGGAGAATACGTATGAGGATCACGAGACCAATAATGGAAAGCGCCCAAGAAACACCGCTGCTTGCCCCAAAGAAGGGAGACACTAATTTATGGATCGTGATAATAACCCAAGAAACAGCGATATATAAGGGTTTTAGGATAGAACTCATTGTGAGAGGCCCCCGCGTATATGTAATCCGGTATTTGGATTTAAGGTATTTTTTTGAACTTTTTCTGGAACGTAGTCAACGCCGCCGTACGACCAAGGGTTGCACCGCATCAATCTCCATGCGGCCATTCCAAAACCTTTTAGGCCGTAAATGGAAATAGCTGTAGCCGCATAAGAAGAACAGGATGGGTAGTACTTACACCTTGGGGGAAACATTGGTGAGATCCATTTTTGATACACACTGATGAAAAAGATAGCCAAGGCCCTCATCGCGTCACCATAGACTTTTCGGAAATCTTGAGAAAGAGCGAGTCAAGGTCTTTCTTTAAATCTTGACGGGCCGATCCGGGAAGGGCTCGAACTACAATCCGAGAACCATCTGGCAAATTCCTTAAGTGACCAAGTAGGGCATGGCGGATTTGGCGAGCAACTCGGTGCCGCACTACAGATCCACCCACGTTTTTGCTAATTATCAGACCGGCCTGGGCAGGGCTGTTCGCCATGGATAG
This sequence comes from Actinomycetes bacterium, assembly GCA_025355665.1. Taxonomy (GTDB): domain Bacteria; phylum Actinomycetota; class Actinomycetes; order Nanopelagicales; family Nanopelagicaceae; genus QYPT01. The sequence goes on along the minus strand of JANXZF010000073.1, from coordinate 30,479 downwards.
GAGGAGATACACAACAAGAAATTTGCTCGACACACGAAAACCACTTTTTGTTGTTCGTGCGAAATCATCCGCCGAAGTGAGCCGTGCATGACGTGGTAGCACGAGGAGTATTTACGCGGACAGGCGTGCGCGACCCTTTGCGCGGCGAGCTGAAAGAACAGCTCGGCCTGCTCGAGTGGCCATACGAGCGCGGAAGCCATGTTTCTTCGCTCGCCGACGTACGTTCGGCTGGAAGGTGCGCTTGGTCATGAGGACTCCTTGAAAATTCTTATAATTCGATTAATTAGAATGAGGAGGTAACGGTAGAGGTCTGGGGATAAAAGGGTCAAACTGAGACCGTTTTGGTGAAGTGGCACCTCTTTCAATGGTCAGAGTTGTGGATAACTACTTGCTTTTATCGTCCAACCGCTCTACTTTTTCATCCTTGCTACAGGGCTATTGAGCCTCAACCTTTGGTTTAGACCACAGCTTGTGGATAACCTTGTGGATTAATTTTGAGAGGGAAGGTTTATGACTTTAGTTGAGAATGACCTTGCCGAACTCTGGAGCCGGGTTATCGCCGATGCCACCATAGACACCCCCCAGCATCGAGCCTTCCTCTCCCTAACAAAGCCTTTAGGACTCTTAAAAGGAAACGGGGTCACCAACCTACTAGTGGCAGCCCCAAATGCATTCGCTAAGGATGTTTTAGAGACTCGACTTCGCAGTGTTGTTAGTGAAGTCCTATCTCGCGAACTTGGCGAAAAAACAAATATTGCAGTGACTATTGATGAGGGCCTCGAACTTCCAAGCCCACCCCAACCAGAAATTGAAATTGAATTCATCGCGCCAAAAGTTGGCACTGGTAGAGATGATCGAGCCGCAAGTAAAAGCAGTGAGGTCTCCCAATTAAACCCGCGCTACGTTTTTGAGACTTTCGTTATTGGCGCGTCTAACCGATTCGCTCATGCGGCTGCGGTTGCTGTGGCTGAGGCTCCCGCGAAGGCTTACAACCCGCTTTTTATCTATGGCGAATCTGGACTTGGTAAAACACACCTTTTGCATGCAATCGGCGCTTACGCGAAAGAGTTGTACGGCGGAGTTCGTGTTAGGTATGTTTCCAGTGAGGAATTTACAAACGATTTTATTAACTCAATCCGTGACGATAAGGCTTCTGCCTTTCAACGACGATATCGGGATCTTGATGTTTTATTAGTTGATGACATTCAGTTCTTAGAGAACAAAGAACGCACCCAGGAAGAGTTTTTTCACACTTTTAACACGTTATATAACGCTAATAAGCAAATTGTTATCTCAAGTGACCGACCGCCGAAGCAACTCACAACACTGGAGGATCGGCTTCGATCACGTTTCGAGTGGGGTTTAATTACTGATATTCAGCCTCCAGAACTTGAGACTCGAATCGCAATCCTTCGTAAAAAAGCGGCTCAAGATAAGTTGAATGCTCCGGATGACGTTCTTGAATATATCGCTAGCAAGATTTCAACCAACATTCGGGAGTTAGAAGGTGCGTTAATTCGGGTAACGGCGTTCGCTAGTTTAAACAGACAAGGCGTCGATCTTGGTTTGGCTGAAATCGTTTTAAAAGATCTCATTCCTAATGAGTCTTCATTGGAAATAACTAGCGCCACCATTATGGCTCAGACCGCTGCTTACTTTAGTTTGACGTTAGATGACCTTTGCGGAACATCTCGCTCTAGGGTTTTGGTGAATGCACGCCAGATCGCAATGTATTTGTGCCGGGAACTAACAGAGCTCTCTCTTCCTAAAATTGGCCAACTCTTCGGGGGGCGCGATCACACGACGGTTATGCATGCAGACCGCAAGATTCGGCAGTTAATGGCTGAACGTCGATCGATCTATAATCAAGTTACTGAGTTGACTAACCGGATAAAGCAGCAGGCTAAAAATGTGTAGTTTGGTAAAAATGTCCTATTTGCGGGTATTTACCCCCAGGTTGTGTAAAAACTGTGGATAACTGTGGATGAAAAGTTTTTATTTGTGGGTTAAGCCGTTTTATTAAGGGTTTTGTTGAATTTCACTGATTTTGTAAGGCAGCAAAATGTTAGTTATCCAAAGGGAAGGCAAAGTTATCAACAGGAAAGAAATGGAGAAACGCGGTCTTGGTGAGGGGTTTTTTCTTCTATCCACAGAAATTGTCCTTGGTTACTACGACTATATATAACTATTTAAAGGTTGAGGGTGGAGAACTTTATGAAAGACTTGAAAGTACACGCACCTCGGTTTGAGGTTAGCGAGCGACTAGGTGTGACGAGAGGTGCGGCGTGAAATTTACCGTCGAGCAACAAACCCTGGCTGATGCTGTTAATTGGGTTTCAAGAAGTTTATCGAGCCGGCCGATTATGACCGCACTTTTAGGAATTGTGATCGACGTTGAGAAAGATCAAGTTTTTCTCTCAGGTTCAGATCTTGAGACGTCTAGCAAAGTTCACTTTGAGGCCGAAGTCGGTCAAACAGGAAAGGTTTTAGTTCCAGGAAGATTGTTAGCCGAGATTTCCAGATCGCTACCAAATAAACCCGTAACTATTCAACTCGACGGATCAAGAGTTTTAGTGACATCAGGCACGGCGAAATTCACGCTACCTACTCTTTCATTAAACGATTACCCAAGTTTGCCTGAATTACCCGAAACGACAGGAATTATTCCAAGTGATGTTTTTGCGACAGCTGTTGCACAAGTTGCTATTGCAGCGGGTAAGGATGACTCATTACCAACCCTTACAGGAATCCATGTTGAGATAAACCAAGACACCATAACTTTGGCTGCGACAGATCGATATCGGTTGGCAGTTCGCGAAGTTCAATGGCAAGCAACACAACCAAACTTAGAAACTTCAGCACTCCTTCGAGCACGAACACTTGCTGAAGCAACCAAATCGTTGGTAGGTATGAAGAGTTTGTCGGTGTCACTAACACCTGCGCTATCACACGACCGTTTAGTAGGTTTTATAACTGACGGAAAATCGATGACTTCAAGAATGTTGGATGGAACCTTCCCTCCTTACCGCCATCTTCTTCCACAAACCATTACCACTACAGCTGTTGTTGAAGTGGCTACTTTCTTGGATTCTGTAAAACGTGTAGCTTTAGTAACCGATAAAACAGTTCCGCTTCGACTTTCGTTTAATGAGTCCACCCTCGAACTTGAAGCAGGAGCCGGTGAGGAAGCCCAAGCGACAGAAGTTCTAGATATCTCACTTACGGGCGAGCCGATTGCGATCGCTTTCAACCCGACTTTCTTGGCTGATGGGCTTCAGGCTGTGGGGACGCCGTTTGTTCAGATCTCATTCACTGGTTCCAATAAACCGGCGATCCTCACAGGAAAGCAGACCAAAGATGGTGAAGCGATTGAGAACTACCGCTACCTACTAATGCCGATGCGCTACGCCTCATAAATGAATGCGAATAAACCGTCTTTCACTTACTAATTTTAGGTCCTATCCTCAGTTAGACCTTGATTTCCAACCTGGAGCGACGACCTTTATTGGCGACAACGGTTCAGGCAAAACCAATATTGTTGAAGCAATCATTTATCTCTCATTCCTGGCTTCACATCGAGTCTCACAAACTCAACCACTAATCGCTCTAGGAGCAGAGCAAGCTGTCATTAGGGCAGAAATCATAAAAGAGGATCGAACCCTTCAGGTTGACTTAGAGATTAATAATAAAAAAGCCAACCGTGCGCGCCTTAACCAAAATCCAGTCAGAAGTCAGAGAGAAATCCTTGGCGCGTGCCAGAGTATTTACTTCTCACCAGAGGATCTTGATTTAGTTAGGGGTGAACCCACAACCCGGAGAGATTTCCTAGACAAACTTCTCGTAACCAAGGCGCCGAGACTTGCTGGTGTAATTAGTGATTATGAAAGGGTTGTTAAACAACGCAACACCTTATTAAAAACAAGGTCTCCTCAAAGTTCCTTGGTCCCATGGAATGAGCAATTAATCTCCTTAGGGTCAGTTTTAACAACCGAGAGAATTAGATTGTGTGAGTCTCTAAATCCATGGTCTGCCCAAAACTATTTAAATTTAGATGAAGTTAGACAACTGGAGATTTCCTATAAATCCTCTACTAAAAAGTTGTCCAGTGATTTAGAAGTGAATAAATCAATTCTTCAAAACAGGCTGGAAGAACTTCAATATGAAGAAGTAGAACGCGGTGTGACACTTGTGGGACCACACCGGGACGATCTTCACCTTCAACTCGGTGATTTTCCCGCCAAGGGTTATGCCAGCCACGGAGAATCCTGGTCAGTCGCAATTTCTTTGCGGTTGGGTGCGTTTAACCTCTTGAAAAGTGAGGGTGCCGAACCAATACTTATCCTGGATGACATCTTCTCTGAATTAGACACCTACCGACGGAATCAATTAATGAATGCAACTTCAATAGCCGAGCAAACAATAATTACAGCAGCGGTGGAGAGCGACTTACCTTCAGGGTTGGAAACGCAGCGGCGATACGTTGTGCCCGGTCGTGTCTTAATGGAAAAACCACATGGCTAAACGAGATCTTGCCCTCGATCTTTTTCGCTCATTTCAAAGTGGAAAAAGATCAACAAAAAAATCCGCGCGCGAAGTTCCCCCACCTTCAAATAACGGCGAGACGGCAAATGGTCCTCACATCCTTAAAGATGTACTTTCTCAAATAATTACAGACCGAGACTGGAAGGGAGGAATCGCCGAAGGGACTCTATTTTCAACATGGGCAGATATTGTCGGTCCCGAAATCTGCCTACACGCCACCCCTATTTCACTCTTGGAAGGGGTCCTAACTATCCAGACCTCATCCACAGCTTGGGCTGTTCAACTCCAACTCGTGAGCAACGAACTACTCAAGACGATCAGGGACAGTTCCCCAGGGGCATTGGTTGAATCCCTATCGCTTATCGGCCCCCATGGGCCTTCCTGGAAAAAGGGAATCCGGACAATTCGAGGTTCAAAAGGACCCCGGGATACCTACGGATGAGGCTTATCACAAACCATTCTGAATAGGAACCTTCACCCCTATCAACTTCTCGTCCCTACACCCACTTCTAAGGCTTATCTGCGCTACAAGGGAACCAAATTCACGATAGGATGATGGGGTAGTTTTAAAGAAATTATCCCCAGAAGGCCGCTAGGGCCCTTTTCCTCATCTGAGGGTGGGCAATGACGTAAAGGGAGTCTCGTGCCGGTAAAAAAAGGCAATTACGACGCCAGTTCGATCACAGTCTTAGAGGGCTTGGAAGCGGTTCGCAAACGCCCTGGTATGTATATCGGGTCCACAGGTGAGCGGGGCCTACACCACCTCGTCACTGAGGTCGTGGATAACTCTGTAGATGAGGCCCTGGCTGGGTACTGCAACGAAATCAACGTGACTTTGATGGCTGATGGAAGCCTTCGGTGCGTCGACAACGGACGAGGAATCCCCGTTGATATTCACCCAATTGAGAAGAAACCAGCCCTCGAGGTGGTTATGACCGTCCTCCACGCTGGAGGCAAGTTCGGCGATAGTGGTTACTCAGTATCAGGTGGTCTGCACGGAGTCGGTATTTCTGTAGTAAATGCTTTGAGCACAGATCTCTCAGTCGTTGTAAACCGCGATGGCTTTGTTTGGTCGCAAGAATACAAACTGGGTGTTCCAACAGCTCCGCTGGCCAAAGGCGAACCTTCTACAACAACCGGAACCACGGTTCAATTCTGGCCCTCTAAGGAAATCTTTGAGACCACAGATTTCTCTTTTGAAATTCTTTCGACCCGTTTTAGAGAAATGGCTTTTCTGAACAGTGGGTTGACTTTGACGCTTCGGGATGAGCGCTCCGGCCACGTGGATGAGAAAGGCGAGCAACTACACGTTCGCTACCACTACGAAGATGGAATTTCAGACTTTGTACGCCATTTGAATTCAACCCGCGGACAGATACACAAGTCGATCATTGCCTTTGCCACCACGGACAAAGCAAACAAAATGTCCCTTGAAATAGCAATGCAATGGAATGCGGGCTTTACAGAGTCGGTCTACACCTTCGCAAATACGATCAACACTCAAGAAGGTGGAACCCATGAAGAAGGATTCCGAACTGCGCTGACCTCAATAGTTAATAAGTTCGGTGAAGAGTGGGGTTTCATCCGCAAGCGTGAGGACCGATTAACTGGTGATGATGTCCGCGAAGGTCTCACGGCAATTGTGTCGGTTAAATTAACCGAACCACAATTTGAAGGTCAGACTAAAACTAAACTCGGAAATACAAACGTAAAATCTTTCACACAAAAAGCGATTAACGAAGAACTCACATCTTGGTTTGAAAAGAATCCCACTGAAGGCAAAGACATTCTTCGCAAAAGCATCGATGCCGCGGCGGCGCGCGTCGCCGCACGCAAAGCCCGTGACCTGTCTCGAAACCGCAAAGGCCTACTTGAAGGTCGAGGTATGCCTGGCAAATTGGCCGACTGCCAATGGACCGAACCAGAAAAATGTGAACTTTACATAGTCGAGGGTGATTCGGCAGGTGGCTCCACGAAAGGCGGACGAGATTCGCGCTATCAAGCAGTCCTGCCGATCCGAGGCAAAATCCTAAACGTTGAGAAGTCACGTATCGACCGAGTCCTTCAAAACAACGAAGTTCAAGCGTTAATTACCGCCCTTGGAACGGGCGTCCATGATGATTTCGACATCGCAAAATTGCGCTACCACAAGATAATTTTGATGGCAGATGCCGACGTCGATGGGCAGCACATCCGCACACTTCTATTAACACTGTTGTTCCGTTTCATGCGTCCACTCCTCGAACAAGGATATGTTTATTTGGCGCAACCACCTCTTTATAAGTTGAAGTGGGGCGGTAAGGAACCCGTGCAGTACGCATTCTCAGACCGTGAACGAGATGGCTTCATAAAGATCGGATTGGATGCAGGCAAACGCATTCCTAAGGAAGACGGAATCCAGCGCTTCAAAGGTCTTGGTGAAATGCCCGCGAAGGAACTTTGGGATACAACAATGGATCCACAACATCGGGTGTTGATAAAGGTTGGCCTTGAAGATGCCGCAGCAGCCGATGACCTCTTCTCAGTTCTTATGGGTGAAGATGTAGAACAACGTCGACTATTTATTCAACGCAACGCTAAAGACGTTCGCTTCCTAGATATTTAAAACCCTAGACAAAGGCAGATAATGGACGAGCTTAGTAAAGATTTCGATCGACAAGAGGTTGTTGATCTCCAAGTGGAGATGGCGCGCTCTTATCTCGATTATGCGATGAGCGTTATTGTCGGCCGCGCACTTCCTGATGTTCGAGATGGTTTAAAACCAGTCCACCGCCGTGTTCTCTACGCAATGTTTGATGGTGGTTACCGTCCTGACAAGGGTTACTACAAGTCTTCGCGCATCGTTGGAGACGTGATGGGTAATTACCACCCTCACGGTGACACCGCCATTTATGACACTGTTGTCCGTTTGGCTCAGCCGTGGTCATTGCGTTATCCACTAGTTGATGGAAACGGTAACTTCGGATCCCCAGGTAATGATCCGGCTGCAGCCATGCGTTACACAGAAGCTCGGCTCTCTCCCATCGCAATGGAGATGATGCGAGATATCGATGAAAATACGGTCAATTTCTCTCCAAACTACGACGGTCGCTCCCAAGAACCAGATGTACTCCCTAGCCGCTTTCCCAACCTTCTAGTTAACGGCAGCGCTGGAATTGCAGTTGGAATGGCAACAAATATTCCTCCTCATAATTTGCGTGAAATTGCTGAAGGTGTCGATTGGGCTCTTGCCCACCCCGAAGCAAAACCAGAAGAACTTCTCGCCCAACTTCTAAAGATCGTGAAAGGCCCAGATTTCCCAACAAGAGGACTCATTGTTGGTCGCACGGGAATTGAGGACGCTTATCGCACCGGTCGTGGCTCAATAACAATGCGAGCTGTTGTCAGCGTCGAAGAGATCAATAAGCGAACATGTCTGGTTGTTACCGAACTTCCATATCAAGTTAACCCTGACAACCTTGCTTTGAAAATCGCCGAGCTTGTTAAAGATGGAAAAATCAAAGGCATTGCCGATGTGCGAGATGAAGGCAACGAACGTCTTGGCCAACGCTTAGTTGTGGTTTTGCGTAATGATGCGATTCCAAAAGTTGTGCTTAATAACTTGTACAAGCAGACCCAACTACAAGACACCTTCGGTGCAAACATGTTGGCTTTGGTTGATGGGGTTCCTCGCACTCTTCGTTTGGACGAATTTGTAAAGTACTACATCGACCACCAAGTCGAAGTTATTGTCAGGCGCACCACCTTCCGCTTAGCGGAAAAGGAGAGACGCGCACATATTTTGCGTGGATACCTCAAAGCCCTAGATGCGTTAGACGCAGTCATCGCATTAATTCGCGCCAGCTCCACCCCCGAAGAAGCTCGCACCGGATTGATGAAATTACTTGATGTAGACGAAATTCAAGCCAATGCCATTTTGGATATGCAGTTGCGTCGAATTGCTGCCCTTGAGCGCCAGAAGATCAACGATGAGTATGACGGGCTCATGGCCGATATCATCGAACTCACTGCCATTTTGGCCAGCGAGGCTAAACAACGCGAAATTATCAAGACAGAGCTTTCAGAATTGGTTGCCAAATACGGCGATGACCGACGAACCCAAATCGTCGCTAGTGAGGGCGATTTCTCTGCTGAAGACTTGATTCCAGATCAGGACGCGGTTGTCACGATCACTCACACCGGGTATGCCAAGCGGACTAAGGCCGATCTCTACCGCTCACAGAGGCGTGGCGGTAAGGGAGTAAGAGGGGCTGCGTTGAAGCAAGACGATGTAGTCGATCATTTCTTCATTGCCTCAACGCATGATTGGTTGCTCTTCTTCACCAATCAAGGACGTGTCTACCGTTCCAAGGTTCACGAACTCCCCGATGCTGGTCGTGATGCACGCGGACAGCATGTAGCGAATTTGATGGCCTTCAAGCCTGACGAGCGAATTGCGCAAGTGCTCTCAATAAAGAATTACGAAGTTGAGCCATACTTAGTTCTTGCAACCAAAAACGGACTTGTGAAGAAGAGTGCGTTGATTGAATATGACTCTCCACGTGCGGGCGGTTTGATCGCAATTTCCCTTCGTAGTGAAGATGAGGTTGTGAGCGCATCATTAGTAAGTGGAAGCGATGAACTCCTGCTCGTTTCAAAGAAGGGGATGTCCACACGTTTTTCAGCTAATGATGATTCGCTTCGCCCGATGGGTCGCTCCACAAGCGGAGTAATTGGAATGAAATTCCGTGATGGCGACGAACTTTTGACCATGTCTCGAATTAATGCACAGGATTCCAACCTTCTTGTTTTTACTGCCACCGACGGTGGATATGGCAAGAAGACTCCACTCGATGAGTATCGACTCCAAGGTCGCGGAGGAATCGGTATAAAAGCGGCAAAGATCGACGAAGACTCTCGTGGGGTTTTGGTCAGTGCTCTGGTCCTGCGCGAGGAGGACGAAGTACTCGCCATAACCTCTGCCGGCACAGTGATGCGAACACCGGCATCCGAGGTACGCCAGACAGGGCGAGATTCGATGGGTGTTAGGTTGGTAAATCTTGCCGATGGCGTTACGGTCGTCTCTGTGACAAAGAGCGCGGAGGTGGAACCAGAATAGGATTCTTCGGTTTGGGGTCTACCTCTAAATACCTGTAGCCTTACGCAGGTTTTCGGGCCTTTAGCTCAGCCTGGTTAGAGCGCTTCCCTGATAAGGAAGAGGTCGGAGGTTCAAGTCCTCCAAGGCCCACTCCCGATGACCACGGGGACTTAGCTCAATTGGTAGAGCACCGCCTTTGCAAGGCGGGGGTTAGGGGTTCGATTCCCCTAGTCTCCACATGACAAACACTTCAGCAACCCTGCACACATCCGTCGGCGACATCATCATCGAGCTCTTCCCTAATCATGCGCCAAAAACCGTCGCTAACTTTGTAGAACTAGCTACTGGTGCTCGCGAGTGGACGGACCCACGAACTGGTGAGAAAACTACAGCTAACCTCTACGACAACACGGTCTTCCACCGAGTCATTGAAGGCTTCATGATTCAAAGCGGGGATCCACTAGGTCGCGGTACCGGCGGACCTGGCTACAAGTTCGCTGATGAATTCCATGGCGAATTGGTTTTTGATCGCCCCTACATCTTGGCGATGGCCAACTCAGGTCCTGGGACCAATGGTTCTCAGTTCTTTATTACCGTCGCACCCACCACTTGGCTTAATCGCAAGCACACCATTTTTGGTGAGGTAAAAGATGCGTCCAGCCAAGCCGTTGTAGACAAGATCGCTAAATCAAAGACTGACGGTCAAGATCGTCCAGCAACACCGATAACGATTAACTCCGTAACTATTAGTTAGTAATCACTATGCGTTTAAGGCAATCACTGACAACGACCCTGGTTGCTCTTATTTCCCTTTTCTATTTGTTGGCGCAATTTGATCACCAATTAGTCGGGCAGCTTTGTTTGTTTTATGGCGGCACTTACTCCAATGGATATTTTCCTGGCGTATCAACTGGTCAGTGGTACCGACTTTTCACCGTCGCCTTAACTCACGCGAATATTCTGCATTTGCTCACAAATATGTGGGCGCTTTACTCAATCGGAAATCTTGTGGAGACCGTCTTTGGCAAGAGCCGGTACTTAATTATTTTCATGGTCTCTCTGCTTACCGCTTCATTGACTTCCGTCTTCCTTGGACCACACAACATTCCGGGAGTGGGTGCCTCAGGGGCGATCTTCGGCCTTTTTGGCGCACTCTTGGTTGTCGGCAAGCGCGTTGGAATCAATTACCGAAGCGTCGTCAGTATTGTGATTCTTAACTTGATAATCACCTTCACTGTGCCCAACATTGACTGGCACGCACACCTTGGTGGACTAATTGGCGGGGCAATCACGACGCAGATTCTCGTGATGCTCAAACGGCGGGTATAAGTTATCCACAGGAGTTATACACCATGTGGAGAATTACACTATTGTTATTCGACCGAATTGAGCTAAACAAAGAGCCGTGAAGCCTTGGCGTGGCTCGAGTTAGCTCACGAAGGTGAGAAACCCCGTGTCAGCGCCATTTCGTGGCGAGGGAGAATCCCACGCCGATAAATCCAAAGCCGATCACCATGTTCCAGGCACCAATTCCAGGCACTGGGTAACTTGTCGAGGTCACATAAAAGATGACGATCCAGATAAGACCGGCCAGAAAAGCTCCAACCATCACCGGTGCGAGCCACTTTGGGCTCTCCTTAGGAAAGGTTACAGGGTGAAGGACATCAGCTGGAATGACCTTCTTTGTCTTTTTGCGGAGCTTGGATTTAGGCATAGCAGAGGGTAACACGAGGAGAAATCCTTTTTCCTAATCGGTGGCAAGCGGGCCAAGCCACAGATAAGAGAGAATTGCGCCCATGTCCTCACGCAAGATCCTCGTCATCGACAACTACGACTCCTTTGTATTTAACCTTGTTCAGTACCTGGCGCAGTTGGGAGCCGATTGCACCGTCGTGCGCAACGACGAGATCGAAGTTACCGAAGCCTCGAAATTTGATGGGGTCCTTGTCTCTCCTGGACCTGGAACGCCAGAGCGGGCAGGAATTAGCGTGGCAATGGTTCATTACTGCGCCGAACACAAGATTCCGCTATTTGGAGTTTGCTTGGGGCACCAGGCGATTTGTGCGGCCTTGGGTGGGACAGTTTCTCAAGCACCCGAGTTATTGCATGGAAAAACTTCGTTGGTCCATCACTCAGGTGTTGGTGTTCTTAAAGATGTGCCCAACCCATTCACGGCGACCAGATATCACTCGCTCGCATTAGAGAAATCCACATTGCCAGATGAGCTGGAGATTACGAGCGAGACAGATTCTGGCGTCGTCATGTCCGTTCGGCATAAATCATTGCCAATTGAAGGCGTTCAATTCCACCCGGAATCTGTTCTGACAGAGCACGGCCACAAGATGCTTGCGAATTGGTTGGCGGAGTGCGGAGATGAAAACGCGCAGACTCGCGCCATCGGCTTATCACCCGTTGTTGGAAAGTGAAACAGCAATAAGTTTTAGGGCACTTGATTTATCGTGATCGTTACGGTCGAGCCGATCGTCTGGGTAGTTCCAGCATCAGGAGCTTGGGCAAGCACAACACCATTAACTTGTGTTGGGTCTGTGGCCTCAATCTGTTGGACGAGAAAACCTGCTTGAACCAGAATCGTTCGGGCTTGAATTTCATTTAATCCAACGAGAAGTGGCACGACGATATCTCCGCTTGCAATTTGCAGTACAACACCACTTCCAGAAGGAATTATGGACCCGCCATTAGGAGACACGCCCAGAACAGTTCCTTGGGGCTTATCGGATGGAACGGCATTGGTTTGAGAAATCACTAGACCTGCCGAAGCCAAACTTGCACGCGCATCAACCAGAGATTTCCCGACAAGATCTAACGGCACAGTGCTATCGCCTGGTCCATCAGAGAGCGTGAGAATGACACCCGTTGCCTTGTGAACTTTTGACGTTGCTAGAGGAATCTGGCTAGTTACGCGGCCAACAGGGATGTTTGGATCGTGCGCTTTTTTGAAAGTCACAGTGAACCCACTCAGTTGCGATTGAGCATCGCTTTGAGTTAGTCCAACGACATTAGGCACAACAACCAAGACATTTGTTTGAGTGTTCCTAAGTGCCTGTATGCCGAATGTGACTCCCCCTATCACGACCAGGAACGCAACAACTGCAGCCAACACTTTCATGCGGTTGATCGGCTTTCGCGCCACCTTGGCAGTTATTGCCCGTCCTTCTCGAAGGTTTCGAACATCGGCCAACATGTCTGCGGCACTTTGATAACGATCGATTGGCTTCTTGGCTAACGCCACCGTCAAAAGAATGCTTAAGCCCTCAGGTAGTTCGGAATTAAGGGTGCTGGGCTTTATCAATTCACCTGACACATGTTGGAAAGCAATTGAGACGGGTGTGTCGCCAGTATACGGAGGACGGCCCAAGAGAACTTCGTAAAGTAGACAGCCAACTGAATAAATATCACTTCGATAATCCGCACTTTCTCCCATGGCTTGTTCTGGTGAGAGGTATTGCGCAGTTCCAACGACATTCCAAGTGCTCGTCAAAGTTGCGCCGATGTCATCGAGTGCGCGGGCGATACCAAAATCCATCACCTTCACGACCCCTTGATCTGTGATCATGACGTTTGCAGGCTTTATATCGCGGTGGACAATTCCTCTTTCATGCGAATATTCAAGAGCGGCCAATATTCCTTCGGCAATTTCCAGAACTCGGTCAATGGGAAGATGTTCGCCTTGATGAATCAATTCACGGAGCGTGTGACCTGAAACCAATTCCATGACAATGTATGGTGCGGGTTCCTCACCTGAGTCATAGACAGCAACAATGCCCGGATGGTTCAAGCCGGCAGCAGCAAATGCTTCCTTACGAAATCTCGCAACAAATGAAGGATCGCGTGCGAGATCGCTTCGCAACACCTTAACTGCCACTTTGCGGGAAAGGCGCACATCGTCGGCGATGTAGACATCGGCCATACCGCCAGTGCCAATCATTTCGCCTAGTTTGTAGCGATCACCCAACAGATTTTTCATGCGGCCGAACCCATAAATATAAGTGAAGTCGGATCGCCAAGCTGACCGATGTCTGCGACTAACACGGTGACATTGTCAGGGGCTCCTGCTGCGTATGCGGCATCAATCAGATGTCTTACGGCGTTCTCGCGATCAGAAATCTTCAACCCCGCTTTGATTTCTTTCTCACTAATGGCACTTGAAAGTCCATCGCTACACAAAAGGAATCTGTCGTTGGGTTTCACTTCGTAGACCATGAGTACTGGAGCAAGTGGACCTTCACCCATAAGTGCTTGAGTTAGGAACGACCTTTGCGGATGCTCGTGCGCTTCTTCGGGCGTCACAGAACCCTGATCAAGAAGTTCCTGCAAAACAGTGTGGTCATGGCTGAGTTGAGTCAAGGTGGTTCCGCGAAGTCGATAGCAACGCGAATCACCGACGTGCAGTAATGCGACTTTCGGATCATTGCCAGGACCGTAAAGCATTAGTGCGCTAAGAGTTGTTCCCATTCCTGTTAGATCAATGTTTTCGCTGGCGACGCGTCCAATTTCAGAATCAACATCTTGCAAAGTATTGAGAAGAAGGTCTTCTATCGAGTCGGGGTCAATATTTCCTTTTTCGAGAATTGGCGCTAAATGAGAAAGCGTTTTCACAGCTATTGATGACGCAACTTCACCGCCTGCGTGACCACCCATTCCATCAGCAACCGCAATGAGATTTGGATGAAGCAAGGCGGAGTCCTCGTTGCCAGAACGCACGAGTCCCACGACGGACCGCGCAGTGGTGGCAAAACTTGAGGCAGTCATCTCGCTCCCCACCTATCCCTATTGATGCGAAAATTCCTAGGTGTCAGCCTAATGGTGCTAATCTGCCCTGCAGTAGGCGTGAGTGGCGGAACGGCAGACGCGCACGGTTCAGGTCCGTGTACTCGCAAGGGTGTGGGGGTTCAAATCCCCTCTCGCGCACCAACAAAGGCCCTGACGCAGGTTTCAATATCTGCGCTCGTATGAATAGCTGACAATTGAACCCGGATTCGGGCTTTTCCGTGCGGGACAACTGGGTAACTGAAAGCCGTGACATAAACACCGAGCCCCAGCATTTTCTCGGCTACCTTTGATGCAACTTGTGCGTCTCCGAACATCACAGGGATTATTGGATGCTCTCCTTCAAGTAGATCAAATCCTTCCTCGGACATGCGCCGTCGGAAGAGTTGGGCATTGCTCACAAGACGATTTCGAAGGTCCTCCCCTGTCGTTACAAGGTCGAGCGCGACACGGGTGCCGGCAACAACGGCCGGAGCTAATGAATTTGAGAATAAATATGGCCGGGCTCGTTGGCGAAGAAGGGCGATGATTTCTGAACGCCCACTTATGTAACCACCTGACGCCCCTCCAAGTGCCTTTCCAAATGTGCCACTTACAAAATCAATTCGGCTTTCAACCCCAGCGAACTCGGGTGTCCCTCGTCCATGTCTGCCCATAAAACCAACAGCATGCGAGTCATCTACCATCACCAACGCTCCATATTGATCGGCCAAGTCACATATGCTCTCAAGGGGCGCGATATATCCGTCCATTGAGAATACGCCGTCAGTGACGATCACCTTCTGGCTGGCACCTTTTGCCGCGATGAGCTGCGCTTCCAGATCTTGCATGTCTCGGTTCTTGTAACGCAATCTCATTGCCTTCGACAATCGAATTCCGTCAATGATTGAAGCGTGGTTGAGCTCGTCAGAAATAATTGCATCCTCTTCACCAAAAAGTGCTTCAAATACTCCGCCGTTTGCATCGAAGCAAGACGAGAACAAAATGGTGTCATCGGTCCCCAGAAAACTAGAAACTCTTTCTTCAAGTTCGACATGCAATTTTTGTGTTCCACAGATGAACCGGACACTAGCAAGACCAAAACCCCAGTCATCCATTGCTTTCTTTGCTGCAGCGATTATTGACGGGTGATTAGCCAATCCCAGGTAGTTATTTGCGCAGAAATTAAGGACATCCACACCCCCTGTTTTTATATGCGTGGATTGAGGAGAGGAAATCTGTCGTTCTCTTTTGAATAACCCAGCCTCCTCGATTTCATCGAGTCGTTTTTGCAATTGAACTTGCATAGTGTCATACATGGAGGTTCTCCCAGTTAAGTACAACTTTGCCACCCGTGCCTGCGCGAGCCGCTTCAAACCCGTTTTTCCATTGTGTCGCGGGGAATCTGTCTGTAATCACCGAAGAAAGCGCTTCTTGTAGCCACTTGCTTGATTGCAGCATTGCGCTCATTGCAACCCACGTTTCGTACATTTCACGGCCGTAGATTCCCTTAATTGTGATCATATGAGTGACCACCTTTGCCCAATCAACATCAATGGACGTTGTCGGCAATCCGAGCATTGCCACTCGCCCTCCATGATTGAGGTTATTAATCATTTCCGGCAAAGCACTGGGATGTCCTGACATTTCAAAACCAACGTCAAAGCCTTCGGTCATACCGAGCGTCTTCTGCGCATCGGCTATGCGAGAGCGCGAGACATTAACTGTTAGATCTGCTCCCATCCGTTTGGCTAGTGCCAACCTGGGGTCTGAAACATCCGTCATCACGATAAATCTTGCTCCAACATGGCGAGCAACTGCCGCGGCCATAAGGCCAATTGGACCAGTTCCTGTAATCAGGACGTCTTCGCCAACGAGAGGGAAACTTAAGGCTGTATGAACTGCGTTTCCAAACGGATCAAATATTGCCCCAAGGTCTGGATCTATATCGTGCGGATGAACCCAGACATTGGATTCTGGGATCACAATAAATTCTGCAAAGGCGCCGTCTCGATTCACACCAACTCCTGAGGTGCGAATACACATCTGACGTCGGCCCGCCCTGCAGTTGCGACAATTGCCGCAAACGATGTGTCCCTCACCGGAGACGCGAGCACCAAGGTGCACATCGCGAACTTGCGAACCGATTTCTACAACTTCGCCATAAAATTCGTGGCCTGGGATAATTGGAGGGTTGATACTTTTCGCGGCCCAGGAATCCCACGACTCGATATGTAGGTCAGTTCCGCAAATTCCAGTTCGTAGCACTCGAATCTTTACGTCGCGATCGCCTGTAGGTGGTTCTGGGCGTTGAGTTAATTCAAGTCCTGGTGCACCGATTGGTTTGAACAATGCGAGCACGTGGTTCGCCTTCCCGTTGATGTTGAACCCATGGTTCGCTGGTTATGCTCTCTCGTCAAGTATCAGCGAAAGAAGGTCTTCTGGTGCGAATTCGGAAGGCCAGTTTGGATTAGACCTTCCTATTCCTTTGGCGATAACAAATGATGCCCGTTCCTGTGGGCTGTCGCTCCCGTGACCGCCTTCTTCGACATGTCCGTGGTCCGTGGTCACAATGACTAACCATTCCTCGTTGAAACGTGAGGCTCGTTGCTCGATAGCGTTGTGCAATCTTGCCAAGTAGGAGTCGACGCGACTAATCGCTTCCAGGTACTTCGGTCCAACAACTCCGTGACTATGTCCAGCTTCATCCGCATCGCAGAAATAAACAAAACTTACATCCGGACCGAACTTCTCCATCGCGAAAACCGCGACAGTTGCAATTTCCGCGTCAACTCTTTCGTACCCATACGTTTCACCATCGCGCGCAATTACTCGATGGATGTTTGCACGAGCCTGCTCTCGACGTTCGTGGATGACGGGCCCCACTCCTACGGGGTCAACAAGGGGAGGCCATCCAGCCGCAGCAAAGGTGGTCGTTGATTGGTCTTGGTAGTAAGCCCGACTTAGTAAATCGGGACGATAGAGCAGATTGTGTCCAGAGAAACGGTTATCGACCACTGCATGTTGTGCATGTGTTGAACCCGTTAGGAGCGTTGACCAGCCAGGCCCGGAAAGTGTCGGGGCATCCATGGTCAATTCAGTGAAGTACCCAGTTTCTTTCAATGAAGCCAAACCTGGTGCCCGATCGGAACCGAGAGCGGTCTTCAGTATCAGACCATCTATTCCGACGAGCAAAATCTTCGTTTTCATACTTCACCTTACAATGGGGACCATGACGACAGGAACTGAGAAAGAAAAGCCGCAGATTTCGAAGAATGCCGCGTTGATCGTGGTTGATGTTCAAGAGGGTTTCGACGATCCAAAATTTGCTGGGATTCGAAATAACCGCCTTGCCGATCTTAATATCGAGGCGATCATCAAGGTATGGCAGCGAGAAGGTCGCCCGATCGTCGTTGTTCAACATAATTCGGAATCGAGCACCGAGGTGCTGCACCCATCAAAGCCGGGCAATTCACTTAAGCCATACGTAAAGGCGCTCAAGCCCGCTCTGGCAATTTCCAAAACTGTTAATTCGGCTTTCTATGGAACACCGGATCTGGATAAGTGGCTGAAGGCATCAGGAATTGAACAAATTGTCATTATCGGAATTCAGACCAACATGTGCTGTGAAACGACAGCACGGATGGGTGGAAATCTGGGTTACGACGTCATATTTATTCCAGATGCGATGCATACATTTGATTCCGTCGGCCCAGATGGTGGTGTAGTGACCGCCGATGAACTCACTCGGGCCACTGTCGCAAGTCTTTACGACGGAGAGTTCGCCAAGATTTTCTACACTGCAGATTTGCTATGACAAAACATGGATCAATGAGACCCAAGATCTATGCACACCGTGGCGCTTCAGCTGATTTCTCGGAGCACACACGCGCGGCGTATGAAGGCGCGGTACATCAGTTGGCCGATGGATTTGAATGTGATGTGAGATTAACCAAGGACTCGATTGCAGTTCTCTGGCACGATCCAACATTGGATCGAATCGCAGGGACGCCAGGAGATATTGCCGCCCTCACCTATGAACAGATCCGAAATAAGTATCCGCAAGTGATGCTATTTAGTGACTTTCTAGATATGGGAATCACTTTTAAGAAGGATTTGGCGATTGAGACAAAGCATCCTGTGCCAACGGGACGTAAAATTGAAACGATTGTTTTGGATGAATTGAAATCTAAAAGTGATCAGATCGCTAAGGCAGGTATAGAAGTATCATTGATGTCTTTTTCCTGGTTTGCCGTCGAGAGTCTGCATCGGATCCAAGAGAGAAATACGGTCATGTTGTTGGATGGGACGAGAGGACGAATTCTGGCAAAGCGTTCTTCGGCAACAACACTGGGTCCAAGCATTGAAATGATTAAAGAGCGCCCCGAAATCATCGCCAACGCTAAAGAAAACGGAAAGCGGCTCTTTGTTTGGACAGTTGATGATGCCAATGACGTTGAATTCTGTGCCAAAAAAGGCGTAGATGTCGTTATTACCAATAAACCGGCTCAGGCGCGCAAGGTGCTCGGCTATTCTTAACCAATGAGCACCTACGCCTATCTTGGCCCTGCAGGGACATTTACCGAGGCAGCGCTCCAAAAGATCACAACCGAAACTGACGAGTTAATTCCTTACGCCAATGTGACCGCGGCTCTAAACGCCGTCCGTCTAAACGAGGCAGAATTTGCTCTAGTCCCGATAGAAAATTCAGTTGAAGGTGTCGTAGCTCGAACCCTTGATGAACTGGCCAGTGGTGACCCGCTTGTGATTACTGGTGAAGTGACTCTTCCTGTGACTTTTGCTCTCATGACCAAGTTAGAGACAGTTGCGATAAATAGCATCGCCACACATCCGCACGGCGAATCTCAATGCCGGACCTACATCGCCAAGAATTATCCAAACGCAGAGATCATCACGACTTCTTCAACTGCCGCCGCGGCGGAAGCTCTTACGCGGGGTGAATTCGATGCCGCGATTGCAGCCCCTGGCAATGCGGCACGATACGGCTTGAAAATTGTCGCGGACAACATTGGCGATAACGAAGGGGCGGTGACTCGCTTCGTGCTTGTTTCCAAACCCGGCTCTCATCCCGCGCCAACGGGACACGATAGGACTTCTTTAGCGGCTTTCATTGGAATCGATCACGCTGGCGCATTACTCGAGGTATTAACCGAGTTTGCAGTGCGTGGAGTCAACCTGACTTTCATTCAGAGTCGGCCCACAGGCCGCGAACTCGGTCACTACCATTTTATTATTGACGCGGAGGGGCATATCGATGAAGCCAGGGTTGGGGACGCCCTAACGGGATTACGCAGAATTTGTGAAGACGTTCGTTTCCTTGGTTCATACCCGCGTGCCGATAAAATGGCGCCAACTACTCCAAAGAATATGAACGACGAGACTTTTTCTGAATCCAGAAAGTGGTTGAATGAAGTGCGACATGGGCGGGCCATATGATCGATATCAAATATATTCGCGAGAACTCTGACGTAGTTCGCGCGTCCCAAAGTGGACGTGGCGAAGATCCCTTGATTGTTGATCGGTTGCTCGCCGCTGACGACCTGCGTCGCGCTGCGATTGTTGAGTTCGAGTCCTTACGTGCTGAACAAAACATCTTTTCCAAATCGGTTGGTGCAGCAAAAGGTGAGGAACGCGCTGCACTACTTGAAGAAGGCAAGACGCTATCTGCGCAGGTGAAAGCAGCAGATGCCAGAAGGGCTGAGGCTGAAGTGATCTCTCAGGATCTTGCACTGCTACTTTCCAATGTTCTAGATCCAGCGGCTCCTATTGGTGGTGAAGAAGACTTTGTAGTTCTCGAACATGTTGGCACGCCTCGCGATTTTTCGGCTGACGGGTTTGAGCCGCGAGATCATGTTGAGATTGGGAAGTTGCTTGGCGCCATCGATACCGAACGTGGGGCAAAAGTTGCCGGATCGCGCTCTTATTATTTGACCGGGGTCGGCGCGTTATTGGAGTTCGCGCTAGTTAACTATGCAATTTCAAGTGCTGTTCGCGCTGGATTTACTCCTGTTATCCCTCCGGTATTAGTTAATCCCCCAGCCATGCAAGGAACAGGATTCCTGGGGCAGGCTGCTGAGAATGTTTATCACCTCGAAGAGGACGATGTTTATTTAGTAGGCACGAGTGAAGTTCCACTTGCCGCATTCCATATGGATGAAATCTTGAATGCAGAGAAATTGCCGCTGCGCTATGCCGGATACTCGACGTGTTTTCGGCGTGAGGCGGGCACTTATGGCAAAGACACTCGCGGCATTATCCGCGTGCACCAATTCGACAAGGTGGAGATGTTCTCATTTTGCCATCCCGATGAAGCGGTGGCCGAACACCAGCGCCTTCTCCAGTGGGAGAAGGATTTCCTAAACGCGATGGAAATCCCGTTTCGAGTTCTTGACATCGCCTCCGGCGATTTGGGGTCAAGTGCCACTCGCAAATTCGATTGTGAAGCGTGGATTCCAACTCAGGGCACTTACCGCGAAGTGACGAGCACGTCCAATTGCACGCAGTTCCAAGCCAGACGACTAAACATTCGAATGAAAGATGGCCAAGGCACCTCCTTTGTTGCAACTCTCAATGGCACTTTGGTTGCAATCCCCCGAATGATCGTTGCAATTCTGGAAAATCATCAAAATGCTGATGGAACAGTGAATGTTCCCGTCGCCCTCCAACCTTTCTTGGGGACGACCAGATTTGAGTTGGTGTGAACCGGCGTCCCAAACTAATTGCTACTGACTTAGATGGCACGATTGTTGCGAACTATGGAGAGATTTCTCAAAGAACCATAAATGTTTTCAAGCAAGCCCATGAGATTGGTATTGAGATATTTTTCGTAACAGGACGACCTCCGCGATGGATGCCAGAGATCAAGGATGCTTTTGGTATTGGTTCGGCGATATGTGGAAACGGCGCGATGCTTTATGACTTGCACGAGGGCAAAGTCCTAGAGGAATGGCTTGTCTCGGTTGACGCGCAATTAGAGGCCGTCAAAAGATTGAGATTCTCTATTCCTGAAGTTTCATTTTCGGTAGAGAGCGCAGATTATTTTCATCGCGAGAAAACGTACATACCAAGATGGGATGTTGGTTTGGACAATGTCGGTGTCGAGCAAATCGAAGAGATTATGACTTCGCCTGCCTTGAAACTATTAGCTCGATGTTCGGCGCAAGAGTTGAGTTCGGATGAAATGCTGGCAATTGCCCACCGAGAACTCGACGGACTAGTCACAGTTACCCATTCGAACCCGCATGACTCTTTGTTGGAAATATCAGCCCTTGGTGTTTCAAAAGGCTCAACGTTGGCGAAAATGGCCGAAAGATTAGGTATCTCTGCCGAAGATAGCGTTGCATTTGGTGACAACCCGAACGATTTTTCAATGCTTGCTTGGGCGGGACGCTCATACGCGATGGCCGACGGTCATCCAGACGCAATGATTTATGCCAAAAATATTGCTCCAGCTCACACAGATGATGGTGTGGCGATAATTCTTGAGGAATTGCTTCAACTTCCTGCTTAGCCTGATCGTCATGTAGATTACGCCGCGGAGGGCTCGCATAGCGGCCGAGTGCACCGGTCTTGAAAACCGGCAAGGGAAACCTTCGAGGGTTCAAATCCCTCGCCCTCCGCCATAGATTGACATTTCACGCGTTGAAAGAGACCCGCATGCGTAAGCTGCTAGTCAGGCATCATCGATAGATTGCCGAAATCACTCCATTTCTAAACCTAAAGCGTATGTGGTTTATTTCATAACCAGTACGCCCTGGTATGGCTGGTCAGGCAACCCTTAGGGCGGTTGACTTCTCCTTATCGCGCTCGGCTCAAGGCCAGCCAAAAGGAGTTTCCGCATGTCTGGAGTTTTCTCAAGCACAAGAGCCAAGATCTCGGAGCGCACCCTGCGCACCGACCGCTGGTGGTTGCAGCCCGCGATCACCGTGGCAGTACTCGCGTCCTTCGTTGTCTATGCAAGCTTCCGAGCATTTGAGGCGAAGAATTATTTTGCCGAGCCGCTGATCTCACCATTCTATTCACCGTGTTTGACGTCGAGATGTCCAGAAGGTGCATCACTCCTTGGACACCCATTTGGAACGATTGCACTTTTCGGGATGGCAATTTCTCCGGCATTACTGATTTTGATTTTCCCACTTGGTTTCCGCATGACGTGTTACTACTACCGCAAGGCCTATTACCGTTCCTTCTGGCAGTCACCGCCAGCATGCGCAGTTGCAGAACCTCACTCAAAATATACGGGCGAGACAAAGGCGCCATTGATTTTGCAGAACGGCCATAGATGGTTCTTCTTCGCCGGACTAGTCTTCAACGTAATTTTGTCCATTGATGCGATTCTGGCTTTCCGTAATGCGCAAGGCCAATGGGGCCACATGAGTGTTGGCACTTTGGTCCTGCTCACCAACGCCACTCTGCTCTGGCTCTATTCGGCCTCATGCCACACATGCCGCCACACAATCGGCGGGAGACTAAAGCACTTCTCTAAGCACCCCCTTCGCTACAAGTTGTGGACCTGGGTCTCCATCCTCAACCACAAGCACGCCAATTTCGCTTGGGTCTCACTGTTCGGCGTTGCTCTTGCCGATGTCTATGTTCGTTTTGTCGCATCGGGTTCGATCACGAACTTCTACTTCTTTTAATAAGTGACGGGGAGCCACGAGATGACTAATGTAGAGAAGCACGAATACGACGTTGTAGTGATTGGTGCCGGCGGTGCTGGACTTCGAGCGGCAGTTGAAGCGCGTGAAGCAGGCCTTCGTGTGGCCATTATCTGCAAGTCCCTCTTTGGCAAGGCCCATACTGTTATGGCCGAGGGGGGCGTTTCTGCGTCAATGGGTAACGTCAATTCTGACGATAACTGGATGGTGCACTTTCGCGACACGATGCGCGGAGGAAAATTCCTCAATCACTGGCGCATGGCCGAATTGCACGCCAAGGAATCACCAGATCGAGTGTGGGAACTTGAAACGTGGGGCGCGCTCTTTGATCGCACGCCAGAAGGAAAGATCAGCCAACGTAACTTCGGTGGTCACGAATATCCCCGACTAGCTCACGTTGGTGACCGCACGGGTCTTGAACTCATTCGCACAATGCAGCAGCGAATTGTTGCGTTGCAGCAAAAAGATGCGCGTGACCATGGCGATGCTGAAAGTCATATCAAAGTTTTTGCAGAATTGACGATTACCGAAATTCTTAAAGAGAATGGAAAAGTTGCAGGTGCCTACGGATATTGGCGCGAGAATGGCAACGAAGTTCTTTTCCAGGCACCTGCCGTTGTAGTTGCGACTGGAGGCATTGGGAAATCATTTAAAGTAACAAGTAATTCTTGGGAAGGTACAGGAGACGGCCACGCATTAGTTTTGAAGGCTGGTGGTCGACTTAAGGACATGGAGTTCGTGCAGTTCCATCCAACCGGAATGGTTTGGCCTCCTTCAGTTCGGGGGTTACTTGTCACCGAGTCTGTTCGTGGCGATGGCGGCGTCCTTACCAACTCTGACGGTATTCGCTTCATGTTCAACTACATTCCGGAGGTTTTCAAGGATAAATATGCAGACAATGAGGCAGAAGGTGACCGTTGGTACAACGATCAAGCCAACAACCGTCGCCCGCCAGAGTTGCTTCCTCGCGACGAAGTAGCCCGCGCAATCAACTCTGAAGTTAAAGCAGGGCGCGGATCACCTCATGGCGGGGTCTTCCTAGATGTCTCAAAGCGACTTCCTGCCGATGTGATTCGTAAGAAGTTGCCAAGCATGTGGCATCAATTTAAAGAACTTGCTGACGTTGATATTACGGAGAGTCCAATGGAAGTTGGACCCACATGTCACTATGTAATGGGTGGAGTCGAAGTCGATCCCGACACGGAAGCCGCAGTGGAAGTTCCCGGATTATTTGCCGCAGGCGAAGTTGCCGGTGGAATGCACGGCTCTAACCGACTCGGCGGAAATTCACTCTCTGACCTTCTTGTATTCGGTCGTCGAGCAGGAGCAGGAGCGGCTGTGTATGTGAAGCAAAACGGCGCTGCCAGTGTTTCCGACTCCAGTGTTAAGGCGGCCAGTGATCGCCTAAATGCACCATTTACGCGCGCCGGGGATGAAAACCCATACACGGTTCACGCTGAACTGCAACAGACAACCAATGATCTTGTCGGCATTATCCGTACACGCGTTGAACTGGAAGAAGCACTTGTTAAGTTGGCGGCTCTTCGAATTCGCGCTGACAAAGCCAAAGCCGAAGGTGGACGCGAGTTCAATCCAGGATTCCATCTTGCATTGGATCTCGACAACATGCTGTTGGTTTCTGAATGCATCGCGCGCGCAGCTCTCCAACGCGAAGAGTCTCGAGGCGGTCACACCCGTGATGATTTCCCAAAAATGGATGCCAAGTGGCGTCAAGTTAATTCAATTTGCACATGGGATGGCTCAAAGGTCACGGCAGTAACACAGAAGTTGCCGAGCATGCCAAAAGAGCTCTTTGATCTCTTTGATCCGCATGAGCTCGAAAAGTACATGACACCTGAGGAAATGACTGCACAGGAAGGCGGTGCAAAGTGAGCGCGATCAAAAAGATGGTCAAACTTCGCATTTGGCGTGGAGATTCCAAAGACGGCGCACTGCAAGACGTAGAAGTTGAAGCAAATGAAGGCGAAGTTGTTCTCGACATTATTCACCGCGTTCAGGCGACGCAGATGTCTGACTTGGCAGTTCGCTGGAACTGCAAGGCAGGCAAGTGCGGATCGTGTTCGATGGAGATCAACGGCAAGCCTCGTCTTGCCTGCATGACTCGCATGAATATGTTTGAAGAGGGCGAAACCATCACGGTCACACCCCTTCGCGCTTTCCCTGTCATCCGAGATTTGGTTACCGATGTTTCCTTCAACTTCAAGAAGGCCATGGAAGTTCCTGCCTTTGAGCCTCCAGCCGATTTGAAACCCGGCGAGTTCCGGATGCAACAAGTGGATGTCGAACGCAGCCAAGAATTTCGAAAGTGCATCGAGTGCTTCCTTTGTCAAGACACTTGCCACGTCATCCGTGACCACGAGGAGAACAAAAAGTCTTTTGCTGGACCGCGTTTCTTCATCCGTATCGCCGAGTTGGATATGCACCCACTGGATATCTTGAAGAATCGCAAACAGACCGCTCAGGAGAAGCACGGCCTGGGGATGTGCAACATAACCAAGTGCTGCACCGAGGTCTGCCCCGAGCACATCCGAATCACTGACAACGCGATCATTCCTATGAAAGAGCGCGTTGTTGACGTCAAATACGATCCGCTTCGGTGGTTGGGCAGCAAAATCAGCAAACGCGAGGGTATTGTTTAATACATGCGTTTGATTCTTCGTTGGATAGCTCTAGCAATTGCAATGTGGGCCGCGACTGCGGTCGTTCCTGGAATTACTGTCCACGGTGGTGCTCGAACTTACCTGTGGGTCGCCCTTCTTTTTGGGCTCATTAACGCCGTCCTCGGCTCGATCGTGAAGGTTCTTACTTTCCCGGTCACTCTGATCACCTTCGGTCTATTCATCTGGGTTATCAATGCGGCCATGCTTGAACTGACCGCGAGGTGGAGCTCCAAATTAGATATTAAGGATTTTTGGACCGCGCTCTTTGCAAGTTTGATCATTAGTATCGTGAGCAGTGTGCTTCGTGGGGTGTACAAGAAGGCTACGCCATTCTGAAAGCGGCTCGCTGGGTCGCACTGGGTGGAATTTTAGGCTCGCTACTTCGATGGGGCTTGTCCCTTGCTTTCAACGGTAATCGTGCGGGGACGCTGGCGGCAAATATACTTGGCGTGTTGTTCGCATCATTTTTCATTGTGCTTATGGAGCACCATGGCAGTGATTCCATGCGCCATCTGCTGCTACCTGGTTTCTGTGGAGGCCTGACAACCTTTTCATCGGTTGCATTGCAGACCGTTCATTCAACTAGTGGTGGGTTTGTCTACTTGGTCGAAACGCTTGTCTTAAGTCTGCTACTTGTTGCAATAACAATTCCGATCGCTCGCAAGCTCATTGCGGTGAAGGCATGAAATTTCTTCTAGTGGTTGTTGGCGCTGCAATTGGGGCACCTCTTCGTTACTTAACGGACATAAGTCTTAGGAAATACATTAAGTACCCTTACGGAATGTCGGCAATCAATGTTTCCGGATCATTTATCATCGGGCTAAGCGTTGGTTCTGGCGATAACGTTAAGGCATTAGTAGCGCTGGGATTCGCCGGTGCATTTACGACATGGTCGACGTTCATGCTCGATCTCTACCTCGAATTTGAACTCAAGAAGTACAAAAGCGCGACAGCGAACTTGCTGATATCTCTTACGCTCGGACTTGGTGCTGCTTGGTTAGGAACGCAACTAGTTAAGTAGAGAAGCCATCCACGCTTCGATTTCATCGGGGTGGCGAGGAAGTGAGTTGCTCAAGATTCTGCAGCCATCCTCTGTGACAACCACATCATCTTCGATCCTTATACCGATACCTCGGAATTCGGGTGCAAAGAGCTCATCATCTGGCTGGATGTACAGACCCGGCTCTACCGTTAGGACCATGCCGACCTTCAATGTTCCTTCGGCGTACTGGTCCTTTCTCGCCTGAGAACAATCGTGAACATCAAGTCCGAGCATGTGGCTTACTCCATGAAGCGTCCAGCGTCGATGCAAACCAGAATCGGGTTGAAGGGATTCTTCTGCACTGACACTGAGAACTCCCATATCAGCCAGCCCTTGAGCAAGAACTCGTTGAGACGCTTCGTTGATGTCGGTCCAATCCGCTCCAGGCTTGACCGCTTCGAAGCCAGCCTTTTGCGCTTCGTAAACCAGCATGTATAAAGAGCGCTGTGCAGGAGAGAACTTCCCACTGACTGGCAATGTGCGAGTTACGTCTGCCGTGTAATACGAATCTCTCTCGGCACCGGCATCTAGCAGAAGTAATTCTCCAAGTTTCACATCACCGTCATTTCGAATCCAATGCAATGTGCAAGCATGCGATCCAGATGCGGCGATTGTGTTGTAACCAGTGTCATTGCCTTCAATGCGCGCTCGCCCAAAAAATGCGGATTCGATAACGCGTTCGCCACGAGGTGTATTTACTGCTGCCGGCAAAACACGAACAACATCGGCGAAACCACGCGCGGTGATGTCGCAAGCGGCCTGCATTTCATCAATTTCGTACCTATCCTTGAGCATGCGAGCACCAGAAGTGAAAGTTAGGAATTCCGTTTCGCGTGGATGTACCTTTACTTTGTCGTCCAAGGATTTATCTTCTCCACGAATAAGCAGCGTTTCGGTCTTATCTCCGAGAAGTTCAGCAAGAAGATTTACGTGACGCGTTTCGAGTTCGTAACGTGCTTGCGCTTCCTCGGTCGTAAAACGACGTCCAACCCAGAGTTCTCCGTAGCGAGCATCGCGATAGAAAGCATCGGTGTCGCGTGTTGAACGGGGGTTGATGTACATCAATGGTTGATGTCCAACGCCATTTGGCTCCATGACCAGAAGCGCATCCGCGGTGGCCTCAACCCCTGCAACTCCTGTGTAATAAACGAATGCAGAATGAGGTCTGAAGTTGTAGTCGGAGTCATTGCTTCGAACCTTGAAATTACCAGCGGGGATGACGAGGCGAATTCCAGGGAAAGCTTGCGAGAGCGCCTCTCTACGTGCTACACACCAGGGGACAGCCGGGGCAACAGATATTCCGTGCAATGGAGACTGCGCCCAGCCAGTCTTCATCAACGCGGCATAAGCCTCGGAAGGCGCTGGATCGTGTGCTCGCTTGCTTGTAGCCGGTGTGGTTGCTTTTTCGCTCATTTGCCTAGGGTACACACCCGATAATGGCTTGCAAGGAGAAGTCGTTCGTGGGATTTACTCCGACAATTGCCTGTAAACTCCACAAGTACTCGGAGACGTCGCATAGCCCGGTCGAGTGCGCCTCACTGCTAATGAGGTAGACCCCTTAAAGGGTCTCGGGGGTTCAAATCCCCCCGTCTCCGCGAGTGAATTCTGACTTATTTAGTTCTATGCAAATGATAATTTGAAAAAGGTATGGGTCATGGAAAACACAAACAGAGAAGACTTAATTGTTTACGGCGCTAGCTGGTGTCCTGATTGCCGAAGAGCCAAGGAGTTCCTAGGTAGCAATCGAATTGCATACCAATGGATTGATCTTGAAGCTAACCCCGAAAAAACCATCGAGGTGGAAAATCTAAATGGGGGCAAACGAATAATCCCGACGATCGTCTTCCCCGACGGAACCTTCCTTGCAGAACCCTCGAACGACGAACTTGCAGATCGCCTTAATCTCAATCGTTCCGCAGAGTCAGAAGAATATGACGTAGTGATTGTTGGTGGTGGCCCAACTGGACTTACAACGGCCATTTATGCAGCCCGGGAGAACGCAAAAGTTCTGGTGATCGAGAAGTCCGTTCCAGGTGGTCAAGCGGGCATCACAGAGCGCCTCGATAATTATCCGGGATTTCCGGACGGGATAGCGGGTGCGGATCTTGCCGAACGGATTACACGACAAGCCAAACGCTACGGCGTTGAAATTCTTCAAGCGGTATCGGTGACGTCATTAAAAAAGGATGGAAATCGAGTTCTTGTTGCAACCTCCGCTGGATCAACTCTCGAAGCAAAAGCGGTCTTAGTAGCAACTGGCTCGACTTACAGAAGGACCGGCGCTCTCGGAGAGGATGATCTAATTGGCGCGGGCATTCATTTTTGCGCAACGTGTGACGGACCCTTCTATACCGGCGCGGCCAACGTGGTTGTCGTCGGTGGCGGGAATAGCGGTCTAGAGGAAGGGCTTTTCCTGACCCAATTTGCTGACAGAGTCACAGTTGTCCAATCAGGGCAATCTCTATCGGCCAGCAAACTTTTGCAAGACAAAGTCCTTGCTCATCCAAAAATGCGTGTAATGACTAGTACTCAGGTAGTGCGATTTAATGCTGACAAAGGTGGCAAAATCGAATCGTTGACTTTGCGTGATAAAACTTCTGGCGTTGAAAGCGAATTACCAACCTCGGCTGCCTTCATCTTCGTCGGCCTGGACCCCAACACAGGATTCCTATCTGGGCAGATCACGACGGATGCGAGAGGGTTTATTGTTACTGATCACACTTTTCTTACGAATATGCCGGGTGTATTCGCGGCTGGTGATGTTCGCGGAGGTTCAACCAAGCAACTAGCTTCAGCAGTCGGCGAGGGTGCGGCAGCGGCGATCCAAATTCGTTACTACCTTGATGCTCTCAGTGTGCATCCTTAAGAAATTGAACTGCGTCAGACAGTGGGATCTTAGGAAAGTGAAAGCCCACGAGCCGCAGTAACTACACGTTGTGTCGCGGTTCACATTTCCATCGCCGGGAGCAACTATGTCGTCGGGGAACCAGCCGTAGTCGGTAATTTAGAGAATCTGTTGCAGTAAATTGCTTTTCTTGGTGAGTAGGATGACTCGTGCCTACTTTTCGAATTGCAATTGTTGGAGCAGGACCTGCCGGATACTTCGCAGCGCAAGCGTTGCAAAGTTTGGCCACCGAAGAAAAGTCATTCGCAATCGACATGATTGAACGTCTACCAACCCCATGGGGCCTAGTCCGAAGTGGCGTTGCGCCGGATCATCCGAAAATTAAGACCGTATCCAAGGTGTTTGAGAAGGTTGCAAACGACGAGAGCTTCCGGCTTTTTGCCAATGTCGAACTCGGAACAGATGTTGCCACATCTGACCTAATAGATAGGTACGACGCAGTCGTGATCGCAACTGGATCTTCTCTTGGAAAGAAGTTGGGCATTCCTGGCGAAGAGCTTTTCGGGTCTATATCTGCCGCCGACTTCGTACCTTGGTACAACGGCCACCCGGATTACAAAGACCTCGTCGTACCCGTTGATTGTGAAACGGCCGTGGTCATTGGTGCGGGCAATGTGGCGATGGATGTTGCGCGCATGTTGGCCCTTGAGCCAAGCGAATTAGACGAGACAGATACAGCAGATCATGCACTCGAAGTTTTACGTAAGAGTTCGATTCGCAAAGTAATCCTCTGCGCCCGCCGAGGTCCTGAGCATGCCGCATTTACTGCACCGGAGCTACGCGAATT
>JANXZF010000056.1 GCA_025355665.1 Actinomycetes bacterium | reverse complement strand
AAGATCAAGACGCGCCTTGGATGGAAAAATGCAGCCGGATACACCATGGGCGACTTCATCATGTTACGCAAAGAATTGCTTATCGGTTTTGCAGTCGCTGGCCTTGCTTCAACTCTGGTACCACTCCACTTTTGGAGAGCGCTCTTCCTAACCGGTCACGGCTTCTTCTCGGCTCTGGAAAACGCAATCGTCGGACCGTTTATTGCCTTCATCAGTTTTGTCTGCTCGATAGGTAACGTGCCCTTAGCCGCGGCCTTATGGCGCGGAGGAATCACTTTTGGAGGCGTCGTCGCATTTATATTCGCTGACTTGCTCGCGTTTCCTCTCGTCATGATTTATCGCAAATATTACGGGACTAAATTGGCCATCCGTCTGTCTTTGATCTTCTGGTTTGTCATGAGCCTGAGTGGGCTTATTACCGAGGGAATCTTCGTACTTATTTCTCAAATTCCACATCACCCTGCACGCATCATGGCGACAAAGCATATTGGCTGGAATTCGACAACGATTCTCAATGTCATCGCGCTGGCAGTACTCGCAACGGTCTATTGGCTCTACAAAACGAAAGGTACATCTGAAATGGAAAATGAATACGCGCAAGACGTTGTATGCAAAATGCAGGTCAGGAAATCCGACGCTCCTGCAAAAACCGAATACAACGGCAAGGTGTACTACTTCTGCATGCCTGGTTGCAAAGAGTCATTTTTGGCCGATCCTTCCAAATACCTATAGGGAGTCACCCAAGTCGTCTTGCCAAAAGACGTACCACTGCAATCAATTACAGATCTGGAATTCACCCGCAACGCGATACCCCTCTGTCAAAGGGCCGCCGACTCGTTCAAGAATTTCTCGTACCACATCATCTATAGGTTTCTTCTCTCCATTTTCAAGAACAGCCTTAATGGCCCCGGAAAGTCGAATTGATAATTCAGGCTCGCTCAAAGCTAAATGTCGTGGCAACCACTTGCCCGAGGCCAGCCATTGCGCTCTAGAGATGAGCGCAAGTTCGCTAGCGCCGACGAGTATCTGTTGACTGATGTAGAGCAACTCAATGGGGTCTGTAACTCCGATTAGGTCATCAAGTTGGTCGGTTAAGGAGTAACGTCGCCTCTCCATGTCGTCCGTCGATACCGGCGAGGGACCTTTAGCGAAACGCTCAACGGCCTCCGATTGCAGTTTCTCGGCTTCCCCATCCACTGAAACAAGAATGTGGCCATCCGAGATCATCTTGAGTGTTGGCGCGCAATGCTCGCTGGTCTCTTTGGCCACAAAATATTTGATTGACGCGGGACTTTGGACAAATAACTCAACTAGCCAACCATATTCGCGGATATTTTCCCGAAAGGGTGCGGGTCTGCCGGGCAGAACGACCACAATATCTAGATCCGATGTAGACGTTAAGTGAGTCGTTAGTGCACTTCCAGTAAGAAATGCAGCCCTTGCCTCGGGGAACCGAGCGGTGACAATGCGTTGAGCGGCGTCGATGGCCCCAAGGCGTTCCATACCGCCACACTGTATGCCACTTAGTGGGACACCTGACGAGTAATTTCCTCCGTTTTCTCCTTGGCTTATGGGTTGTATTAACGATTAGTGGAGTTGGCGAGGCATTTTAGCCAAAGCTCAAGTCACCTAGAACTTGAAGTTCTCACCAAAATTGATTCCCCTTCTTCTTAAGAGAGCTCGGATGATCACAATTATCATCACGAAAGCACAAAAGGCTGCTGCGGACTTGAGGACATCGAATAATCGACGCAAGTTAGGTGATATTTCCATTTTCTAGTGCTACGAAAGTCCCATCGCGGAGAGCATTTATCGCGGCAAATATCCTGCGAGCCAGGTACTTTGGGACACGGGCAATCACAGCCTCATGGTCACACCATTCCCAAGAGCGAAGCTCCTCTGAAGGAAGAATGATCTGAGATGAATCCACGGGACCTGTTGCGTATACAAACATGAGACCGTCACCTGGCGTACGTCCTTGGGATACCCAATCAATAACAAGAAGTCGTCCTACGTCAATATCAAAGCCCAGTTCCTCGCGGCATTCTCTCCTTGCCGCCTCTCTTGGGGATTCATCAAGTTCGACCGTGCCGCCTGGGATTTCCCACGTATCTTTGTAAGTTGGCTCTACCAAGAGCACACGCATGTCCTTGTCGACAATGACTACGCCTCCACCAACTCGCTTCTTTGGCAGTTCACCGTAATTCTCGGTCATTGGCAGAGTGTAACTAAGACTGAAATATCCTCAATGGGATTGCATTATCGATTAGTTGGGATCTTGAATATTGAGTGGAGATTTACTTTGTAGTTCCTATTTGACCTGACTTGCCTAAGAACACTCCGTAAATAACACTTGCCACTATCACAATCGCAAGGCCAAACCAGTGCATACCCGAAACAATGATTAGCGATCCGGATGCTAGGACAAGGAGGAAGACGGACCCAGGGACTTTTTGCGATGACATACCACTCCCTAATTTTCATTAATAGATTCGGATTAGCGAATTGAGTCAACTTCAACATCTTCTTGGTGTCAAGGTTGGGGATAGTCAATGTATGGTCAGAATTTCGTATCCATCGGCGATCGATGCATGAATGACCGGTGGGGCTGTCGCAGTAACCCACATCGATGCGAACAACGAATGCACACAACTAACCCGAGATTGCTTTGGTTCTAAAGCAATAGCCATTACCGAGTAATCAACTTACGAGGTTGGCGTTGGAGTTAGATTCACCTTGGACCAAGATTTGCCTGAATCAACGGTTCTAAAGAGCGCACCCACTTCAGTGCAAGAAGTCTTTCCCGAGGGACATTGGTCGTTCATTGCCGTCACCCAGGCGGTCGAACTTCCAGTTGGTGATATTGAATAGATTGCACCGCCCGGGAAAATGTCGCCCGTATCTCTCGTCGATGTCATCGTTCCGTTAGACGAAATTATTATTACTCTTTGGTCGGTTGGAGATCCGAGCCAAATCGAATCGTCATAGATGGCACCAGTAACTGTTTCTCCGAAATTGATCTGACC